>NZ_CP178750.1:0-320627 GCF_047323225.1 Bdellovibrio sp. HCB-110 | reverse complement strand
GACCTCCGCCGACATGATTTAGAATCTCCGCCACGTCCCAACCAAAACGGGAATCCGTCATGGCTTCCTTTAATTGCATTAAAAGGTGGCTCGACTCGATACCTTCAATGATAACCGCGTATGTGAGAGGACCTGCCGTTGTATCGGCATTGGCAAAATCCGTAACGTCTGAAAAATCCGCTGTATCCGGAGTTCCCGAAGGCGTTACTGGCTCCGGAATGCGATCTAAGGTTTGGCTAAAATCATAAGGAGCTTCTTCGACAGGTGCCGCGTGAGCTTCTTCATGATTTTGTGGAGTTTCAATTTCAGTTCCTGGAGGTATTTCTTCCGCCGGCGTTAAATAAGGATCTTCTTGAGGAGCCATCTCTTCAGGAACACTTTGTGGAATCTCACCACTGAAAGTCGGCTCCGCATGAGGAACAAACTCTTCACTTGTTCCTGCGCCCGCACTGTAATTGGAATAATCTTGCTGTGGTGGATTTTGGAAATCGGTGCCTGCTTGAAAATCGGCACCGCCTTCGAAATCAGTCCCTCCTTCGAAGGACTGTGGAGTTTCAATTTCTTGTTCTAACTCAGGCTCAACAACCGGTTCCGGTTCGTGTTCAGCCATTTCCGGTTGCCCGTTCCAGTCGATAAAGTAAACTGCGTTGCAGTGGGGACACGTAAATAAGGTCCCCAAATGCTTATCAAGAATCTCTACCGGTTTCTGGCAACTCGGACAAGAAATCAATTATCGTTTTCCTTTACCTTGTTTTTCCAAACGACGACGTTCTTCGCGGTTCATCGGACGGTCGTCACGAGGACCACTTTGGAAAGTCATTTTGCGTGTTGGTTCTTCAGAGCCGCCCACTTCAGGCAAGCTATGTCCAATGTCAGACTCTGAAGGAGATGAATAATCTAACTCATCCAAGTCTGCCTCTTCAGGACGAAGACTTTCAAGAACTTGCTCCTCAGATTGCTGAGCTACAAGTTGAACACGCATGATTTTCTCAATCGCATCATTTTTGATTGTGTTGTTCAAAGTTTCAAAAGCTTTAAAAGCTTCTTTTTTGTACTCAATCAAAGGATCTTTTTGTGCGTAACCACGAAGGCCGATACCTTCTTTCAATTTATCGATCACGTACAAGTGGTTCTTCCAGTGATTGTCGATGCTTTGAAGCAAGATCATTTTTTGAACTTGTTCAAAGAAAGGACCCATTGAAGATTTTTGACGTTCAAAAACTTCCTTCACGCCGTTTTTAACGGCATCGGTAACTGTTTCAGAGTTGATCGCCATTTTGTCGAACTCAGCTTTGAAACCGAAAGTTTGCGCCAAAGAATTATTAAGTCCTTCAAGACTCCACTCTTCTTTTTTACCGTTTTCAGGAATGTACGTATCGAGAAGACCGGAAACAACGTCGCCCAGCCAATCCAAAGTTGTTCTTTCGATCTCTTGACCTTCAAGAACTTTTCTACGCATTCCATAGATCGCGTTTCTTTGCGCATTCATGACAGAGTCGTACTCCATCAAGTTTTTACGAATATCAAAGTTATGACCTTCGACTTTGCGTTGAGCACCTTCGATGGCATTCGTCACCATTTTAGCTGTGATCGGTTCATCTTCAGGAATGTTGAGCATTTCCATGATTTTTTGGATGCGCTCACCGTTGAAGATTCTCATCAATTTATCTTCCAAAGAAAGATAGAAGCGAGATTCACCTGGGTCCCCTTGACGACCGGCACGACCACGAAGCTGATTGTCGATACGACGAGATTCATGTCTTTCCGTACCGATAATATAGAGACCACCCAAAGCACGTACTTCCGCGCGCTCTGCATCCACTTGCGGTTTGATTTTCGCTAGTGCTTCTTGGAATTCCGGAGAGTCATCGTTACCCACTGCGGATTTCGCAAGCATTTCGGCATTACCACCAAGCATGATGTCAGTACCACGACCCGCCATATTTGTAGCAATAGTCACAGCACCTTTACGACCTGCTTGAGCCACGATTTCAGCTTCGCGTTCATGTTGTTTCGCGTTCAGAACTTCGTGCTTCACGCCCTCTTTTCTAAGGAATGAACTTAAGGCCTCAGATTTTTCAATCGACTCCGTACCGACAAGGATCGGTTGTCCTTTGCTGATACGTTCTTTGATGTCTTTCGTGATCGCTTTGTATTTCGCATTTTCAGACTTATAAACAACGTCTTCTTGGTCTTTACGTTGAATCGGTTTATTAGTCGGAATCACGTTCACATCAAGTTTATAGATTTTCTTAAACTCGACAGCTTCTGTGTCCGCTGTTCCCGTCATGCCTGAAAGTTTGTCGTACATGCGGAAGTAGTTTTGGAACGTGATGGTCGCCAAAGTTTGGTTCTCGGACTTCACTTCCACGCCTTCTTTAGCTTCGATAGCTTGGTGAAGACCGTCACTCCAACGGCGACCCGGCATCAAACGACCCGTGAATTCATCGACGATCACGATCTCACCGTCTTTGATCATGTATTCAACGTCACGACGGTAAAGATAGTAAGCCTTCAAACCTTGGTAAACGTGGTGAAGGATTTCGATGTTTTGTGGATCGTAAAGGTTTGAAAGACCCATCAACTCTTCGACTTTCGCATTTCCTTCGTCTGTCAAAGAAGCCGTTTTCGTTTTTTCTTCCATTGTGAAATGCACATCGCGCTTCAATTGCGGGATGATCGCATTCACAGCGTAGTATTTATCTGTCGAAGATTCCGCAGGACCCGAGATGATGAGCGGCGTACGCGCTTCATCGACCAGGATGGAGTCACACTCATCCACGATCGCATAGTTGTGACCGCGTTGAACGTAATCATTCAAATCAAACTTCATGTTGTCGCGAAGGTAATCGAAACCAAGTTCATTGTTCGTACAGTACGTGATATCGCAAGCATACATTTGCTTACGTTGTTGGTCGTTCAAACCATGCACGATAATACCTGTCGTAAGACCCAACCATCCATAAAGACGGCCCATCCACTCGGCATCACGGCGAACTAGGTAATCATTCACGGTTACTAGGTGAGCACCTTTGCCAGTAAGAGCATTGAGGTATACTGGTAAAGTCGCCACAAGCGTTTTACCTTCACCCGTTCTCATTTCGGCGATGTTGCCGCGATTAAGAATAATTCCACCGATCAATTGCACATCATAGTGGCGCATTCCCAAAACGCGCTTCGAAGCTTCGCGGCAAACCGCGAAAGCCTCAGGTAAGATGTCATCAACTGTTTCGCCTTTTCTAAGGCGCTCTTGGAATTCTGGCGTCTTGGCTTTGAGTTGTTCATCCGTGAGCGCTGCCATTTGAGGCTCTAGCGCATTGATACGATCCACTGTAGGTTGGATCTTTTTCATTTCACGGTCGTGCTTCGTTCCGAACATTTTTGTGAGAATTTGTGTAACCATAGCCTATGAGGATAGACCGAAAGACATCCCAGCGACAAGCAAAGGGGTGATTTCTAGTCGCGTCATTAACTCGATTTCATTCGAGAAATTGAATTTCAGGACCAAAGACGAAATTCGTGCGAAGCTCACCTTGACGAACTCAAACGCGAATACAAGTTACGCATTGAATTTATAGGTGCCCTCACCAGACTCATCCGTGTTTCAACTCCTATCGGATTAAACAGTCCGCATCTCAGTCACTAGTCCCTGGACTGTGCTCGTTACTTGTTGGAGGTTTGAGTTAAAGAGCTTTGAACTTTGCGACCATCGTCAAGATTAACAAGACGATGATCAAAAGACCTTTAGTAATCTTTAAAACGCGTCGAATACGTAAGTACTGGTTTTTACGCATCGGACACCTCCTGTAAGTTTTCGGACAGGAGATCCACCAAAAGCGAGTCTGGCAAAGGCCATTCTCGCTTTTGCATTTTTAGAACCACGTTATTTCTTCGGAAGCGAAACTCCGCAATTTAGAAGTTGCTCGTTAGCGGATAGATTTGGGAAAGTCTGGGATCGCCAACTTAAATAATACCGCGGAGCCTGATTACCGTTTTCCAAAGATTCCCAACGCTTTGTAATAGTAAGAATGTCATCATTTTCAAAACTGGATTGCAGCGAACCAGCTATTGAAGTCGATGTCCCAACGAGATCGTTACCGCGACGTATTGTGGACAATTTAGCCTCATCGAAGTTTATTTCCTGCGGTGTTCCTATGTTTAAGCGAGGGATCCAAATTGTTTTCTTACTGACAAGGAGACTTTTCCCCAAAATTTGAAACTGCAACACCCAGAAACCTTGAGAGTTCTTATACGCCCAAGCACTAAGTGTTCCGTTTTTCATTGATATGCAATTCAAAGCAGTTTCAGGAACGCCCTCATTCACATCCGTCCACTGAGTTGCGGGATCAAAAAGATGCATAACCGTATGACGAGATCCACGGGAGTCTTTTGCGCCCATTGCACGATTCACTCTATAAACAGCTTCATGCAAAATAAGAGCGCTTTTATCTGTCTCGCTCATATGATCCCAGATATCTCGGTCTACCAAAATGCGGTCGTCACTATAATAGTGAGCGACTTGTTCAGCCTCACACCCCTTCGGCAAAATAATTTCAAAAGAATCATCAACAGGTAGCAATTTTGTTCCAGAAGGCAGAAGCACCATCTTGCGTATAACAATATCGGCGAAAACTTCGAAAAGAGATCGAGACGTAGCTGGAATTACCTGTAAAGCTTTATTAACCTGTTCCTGTATAGGTAGATCTGATTTTCGAATATTAAGTCCATACATCGACTTACCTTCATAAAGATCTAGCAACTCTGCTGATTGAATTACTCCTTGAGCGTCACGACAGACGATGCCCTTTCCTCCGCCACCATCAACGCCTCCAACATCCGTCTGAACATTTTCATTGGAATTGACTCCGCGAGAATACTCTAGAGTTGAGGGTTTGACGGAAACTTGGCAAGCAGCAAACAAAAAAGAAATGGACAGCAAAATTAAGGTTTTTAGAAATCTCATAACTATTCCTTCCATGGTTTTACTATCTAACGGTAGCACCAGGAGGCACCCCCCTTGCTACATATTTTAATTTAATTGTTATCCTTAAAGTTAACATTTACGCTAACATTGCAATGCGGGAGCGACCATGAACATCTTTGACTATCATGACTATAAACAATGTATCAACGATTGGATTAAAGAGCAGCCTCAGCACGGCCACGGACAACTTCGACGATTAGCGCTGCATTTAGGAGTGAATTCCGTCGTGATGAGCCAAGTCTTTCGTGGTTCACGGGACTTAACCTTGGAACAAGCTCTCTCCGTGAGCGAATATATTGGCTTAACAGATCCTGAAAGAGATTACCTACTTCTTCTAATTCAGCAGTCTCGAGCAGGGTCTCATCAATTAAAAAAAGTTTTCTCCAAACAACTCGAAGACTCGCGAAGAGCCGCCACCGCATTAAAGAATCGTGTTGCTCATCAAAAGTTTACGGATGAAGACAAAGCCACCTTTTATTCACAATGGTATTACAGCGCCATTCGTCTTGGAGTTTCCATTCCAAAGCTAAAAAATATCGGCGCCATCGCTGAGCATTTGAATTTAGATCGGTCGCTCGTGGCAAAAGTAGTCGACTTTCTTTTAAAAAATAAACTCATCGTCTCCCGTAAAGATAGACTTGAAATTGGTCCGCAGGTGACACACGTAGGTCACGATTCCCCTTTCGTCACCCGACACCATATCAACTGGAGGCTGAAAAGCCTTCAAGCTTTGGACAGTGTCAGTGAAGAAGATCTTTTTTATACAGGCCCTATGGCTTTGTCTGAAGAAGCCGCACAAGAAATTCGGCAACTCCTTGTAGAGCTTGTGACCAAATCAACCAAGAAAGCAGCAGCCTCTGAGTCAGAGGTATTGCGCTGTTTGAATATTGACTGGTTTAGTCTTCGCGAAAAAAAATCTCGCTAGTCTTTTATTTTTTGAAATTGATTTGTCTAACGCCTTCGTATGCGGCGATGGCAACACTTGTTGCGAGATTTAAACTTCTTGCACCTTCACCAATCATTGGGATCGTCACCGTTTGATTGGGATATTGAAGAAGTAAATCGGGATCAAGTCCCTTCGTTTCTTTTCCAAAAACAAACCAGTCACCATGTTTGTAATCAGGTTCAAAATAAGTGCGTTTTGTTTTTGTCGTGAAAAGCCAGATTCTAGAGGGATCTTCGACGTGCTTCCACCAGTCCGCGAAAGTTTCGTGTCGGTGCCACGTCAGATGAGGCCAGTAGTCAAGGCCCGCGCGTTTGAGATTGGTGTCATTGATTTCAAAACCCATTTTACCCACGATGTGCAGCTCACAGTTCGTGGCCACACATGTGCGCCCGATGTTTCCGGTGTTTTGCGGAATCTCGGGCTCGATAAGAACAATGCGGAATAATTTCTGAGTCTCAGGCAAGATGCTTATAAACCTCTTGGCCGAGTTTTGAGAGAGCCAAACGACGACCTTTATCGACGATCAACTCTAAGTTCATCAACTCACGATACAAAGTGAGGTCGATGGGAACAATCTCTCGGCCAGTGGAGCGTCCCAATTTTTGAATGTAGGTCACCTGTTTTTCAGTCAACTTTGAAGTCAAAACAGGTTGTTCCTCCATGGATCTTTTCCAGTCTCCACCGGGAATCACCGCTGCATTCACGGGCAGTTTTAAAGGATTTAAAAAATAAATCCAAGCTTTCACTGCTTGCGATGCTCCCTCCGGGAACACTTCGACTTCTTCCCTAGAGTAAAGGCTCTGATCTGGGTCCTGGCGATTAAAGCCAAAGAACTCGTCCAATAGACCGAGCAAAAGCTCTGATCCTTTGAGTTCAACCAGTTGGCCCGGCACCAAGTCACAGCCCCCCTTAACGATCGCCGGAAAGCCTACTTTCAGACGATATGCCGTGGCCTTAGCACGCGCAAATATTGAAGATTCCACGAAATTTTGAATCTTTGCGAAATGGACCATGCCTTCACAAAAAGATCCGTAGACGAAAAAACGTGTTGTAGTCATTATCCCCCCCGAGCACGACAACAATAGTGATTTTCCGAAAAAGAGGTCCCGTGTGTACCAAAAACCACAACCCACCGCAAGCCGCTTTCTCGGGGTTTCGTCATTTTTTCCAAAACGGTGACACTTACTGTTTCGCGTTATTGGAAATTAAAAAAATCAAATGACTTTAACTGTTTTTGCTTTCTTCAGGACCTTTGCTATCCTCTTCAAAAGTTGATTTAGGACTTCCCTTAGCACGAAGAAGTTAAATGAAAAAAATTGAGGCCATTATCAAACCCTTCAAACTCGATGATGTGGTCGATGCTCTCTCTGAGGTCGGCGTAGAAGGGATCACTGTCTCAGAAGTTCGTGGGTTCGGAAGACAAAAAGGTCGCACTGAAGTTTACAAAGGTGCGGAATACGTTGTCGATTTTCTGCCAAAAATAAAAATTGAAATCGTTTTGCCAGCCGCTCTTGTAGACAGTGCTGTCGAAGCTATTAGAAAAACAGCTCACACGGGAAAAATTGGTGACGGAAAAATCTTCGTTATTCCTGTGGAGTCAGCCCTTCGCATCCGCACCGGTGAGAAGGACGAACAGGCTTTATAAATTAGTTTTAGCAAGGCTCGGAGGCCCAAATGACCCAAATGACAGGAAAAGACGTACTGAAGTTCGCCAATGAAAAAGGCGCGAAGATGGTAGACCTCAAGTTCTGTGACCTTATCGGAACTTGGCAACATTTAACCGTTCCTCTACACCAGCTCAATGACGAAACATTTGAAAATGGTTTCGGCTTTGACGGCAGCTCTATCCGCGGATGGAGAGGCATTGAAGAATCAGACATGGTGATCATGCCAGATCCTTCAACAGCGATGATGGACCCTTTCATGCAAGTGCCTACACTCTCTATTCTTTGTGACGTGTGCCTGCCTGAAACTCTGCAACCTTACAATCGTGATCCGCGCCAAGTGGTGAAAAAAGCGATCGCTTACATGCAATCAACTGGTATCGCTGACACAGCTTACTTCGGGCCTGAAGCTGAGTTCTTTATCTTCGACGATGTTCGTTACGAACAAACTAGCAACTCTGCTTTCTATATGATTGATAGCGATGAGGCCGTTTGGAACACAGGTCGCGACGAAGGTGGCAAGAACTTGGGCTACAAAATCCGCTCTAAAGAGGGTTATTTCCCAGCATTGCCTACAGATTCTCAACAAGACTTGCGCAGTGAAATCTGCCTTGAACTTGAAAGATGTGGAATGCAAGTCGAGCGTCATCACCATGAAGTAGCCTCTGCGGGTCAAGGCGAAATCAACTTCCGTTTCGATACAGCTCTGAACATGGGCGATAAAATGATGTGGTTCAAATACATCGTGAGAAACGTGGCAAAACGCTATGGAAAAACGGCGACATTCATGCCGAAGCCTCTTTTCGGAGACAACGGTTCTGGAATGCACATCCATATGTCATTGTGGAAAGATGGAAAGAACCTTTTTGCGGGCAATAAATACGCAGGTCTTTCTGAATTGGCTCTTTATTATATCGGCGGCGTTTTGAAACACGCTCCGGCTCTTTGCGGTATCATCAATCCAACGACAAACTCTTATAAACGTTTGGTTCCAGGTTTTGAGGCTCCGACAAAATTGGCATACAGCTTTAAAAACCGTTCTGCGGCAATGCGTATCCCGAATTCTGGTCCAAATCCAAAAGCAAAACGTATTGAGTTCCGTACTCCAGATCCAGCGGCTAACATTTATTTGGCAGAAGCGGCGATCTTAATGGCGGGTCTAGATGGTATCATCAATAAAATTCACCCAGGGGACCCTCTTGATAAGGATATCTACGGACTTCCTCCTCAAGAAGCGGCGGCAATTCCTTCAGTTCCTGGAACTTTGGAAGAAAGTCTGAATAATCTTCGCGAAAATTGCAGCTTCCTGAAAAAAGGAGATGTCTTTAGCGAAGATCTTATTGATACTTGGGTTCAGTATAAAATCGATAAGGAAGTGCGTCCTGTTCAACAAAGACCAGTTCCCTACGAGTTCCATTTATACTACGATTGTTAGTACGACAGGCAGGAGAGGAATATGGCATCAGACGACGTTAGAAATTTTATGGGATATCTTTGGGTCCGCCAGGAAGATGGCATTATCACGATCGGAATCAATGAAGACGGTCTTGAGGACTTTGAAGAAATCAGCTCTGTTGAGCTTCCGGCTGAACAAGAGAAAATTGATGCTGACGTTGTTATCGGAACATTGGAAACAGATGATGGCCCGCTCGACATCTACTCTCCTGTTTCTGGAACCGTGATCGAAGTGAACAGCCAAGTTGTTGAAGATCCGTCTATCATTATGGAAGATCCTTACGAAGAAGGGTGGCTCATCCGCCTTGAAGCTGATGAAGACATGGACGACGAGGATGAAGATGAAGACGATGAGGATGAGGACGACGACGACGAGGATGAAGACGACGATTACGAAGATGATGAAGATTAATAAAAAAGCCCCGGTCCACCGGGGCTTTTTCTTTGAGAGTCGTCACCGCTGACCCTTCCGCCCCAGAAGATTGATAAGAAAGCTGATAATCGCCAAAGCCAGGAAAACCAGTAATAACAAGCGGCCGATTTCCATCGACATACCCGCAATCCCTGATGCTCCAAAAATGAAGGCGACTATAGCTATAACAAAAAAGATTATAGCAGCTCTTAGCATAAGGCCCCCTTTCTATTTAGCTCACAACCATTATCATCCTGTATGGAAAAAAGCGCATGCCCCTTGAGCGTCTTTGATAAAATTCAGTGAATACTCTGTGAGGCGACAGTTAGAAAGTGACCCTCATATTGTCCTCTGTTACAAACAAGTTACATACAGGACTCAAGCAAGATGAATTCTCGTTTCGAAAATCTGATTCTCTACTCTATCTGTACAATAATCTGGGGATCCACTTGGTTGGTTATCACTTTCCAAATTGACTCCGCCTCTCCGGTGACATCGGTGTTTTGGCGATTTCTTTTGGCGGCGGCCATTCTCTTTGCGTTCTGTTTCTTCAAAAAACAAAATTTAAAATACTCACGACGAGAGCACGTTCTTTTTGCAGCTCAAGGTATTTTCATGTTCTCCGTGAATTACATGCTGACCTATATCGCAGAGACTATGATCAGCTCGGGGCTTGTGGCCTTAAGTTTTACGGCCTTAGTTTACTACAACATGTTCGGCATGCGTTTGTTCTTTAAAAAACCGATCACGAAAAACGTGATCTTCGGTTCTTTGCTGGGCGGACTCGGAATCATCTTTATTTTTCTAAACGAGATTTTGCACTTTGATCCCAATTCAAAAACAATTTTGGGACTTCTTGTCGGGTTTCTGGCAACGCTATCAGCTTCCACAGGAAATATGGTGGCGCAAAAAAGTTATCAACTGCGCATTCCTGTCGTTGTCACAAACACGTGGGGTATGCTCTATGGAAGTCTTTTCACTTTACTCGTAGCCCTGATCCACGGAGACAATCTGGCGATTCCTCTGACAGGGAAATTCCTGGCGGCATTATTGTATCTGGCACTCTTTGGTTCGGTGATCGCTTTTGGTGCTTATCTTTCTTTAGCAGGAAAAATTGGCGCGGAAAAAGCGGCTTACACCAGTGTCATCTCGCCCGTGATTGCGCTTGTGCTTTCCAGTTTCTTTGAGAATTTCAAATGGACGCCCTACATACTTGTGGGCGTCCTGCTGTGTTTACTAGGAAATGTGCTGACTCTTACCAAACGGGCGGATTAATCCCCGGAGGGAGGAAGAACACTCCCGTCTGGTACATGATGGAAATTGTTTTCTCTGTTGTTTTTCTAAGATCGCGTCCTTGAGGGGCTCCATTGTCGACGATGAGCATGCCATCGTCACCTGCTGACGTATAAGTATGTCCCGGTGTTAAGCCCGATCCATTCATAAGGAATGAACCCACAATCGGACGATACAAAGTAGAATCCCAAGCCACCCAGCCTGCTTTATACAAAGCCATAGAGAAATTCACAACGGCCGCCGTATTCGACCAGATGAGTTTGTTCCCTTTGGTGGCATTAAAGTCATCGGTAACACGATAACCCGCACGCTGATAGGCCTGTCTTAAAAGTTCCGATTGAAATTCCGCACAAGGCACGTTGGGAAATCCATGACGAACTGCTGTTCCTTGAGTCGCAATACTCCAAGCACCGACTGTGGAAATGATGCCCTTCTTTTCAAAATCAATGGAAGCTTGAGTCGCCTTGGCTTTATCCATCATCAAATAAGATTTCGGTGTCGCCACCGTGCGATTCACGGCCTTTTTTAGTTCATTATAAATGCTCTGCCATTTTGCTTTATCGAAAGCTGACAAAGAATTCGGATCAATGCCTTTATTTAGACGAGGACCGAAACGTTTCGTCACAGAGTTTGTGTACTTGAACTTCGGTTTTCCTGAAGGATTATAGTACTTCAAGAAGCCAGCACCCGGAGTGGCTGCAGAAACAACGGCAAAGCTGCCATTCGTTCCTTCAAGATTTCCCACAAGCGAAGCAAAAATAAAAAGCCCGCCCGCTGTGCGATTGATGTCGTCAATCTTACTTTGTGGAAATGAAGACGCATACTGAGGGGCGACGGAGACAACTTTTATGGGGTAAAGAAAACCCGTGCTGGATCTTTCAATGCCGCCATTCGAATTGCGATAGTCCAAATGTTTAACTTCATAGTTGAGGGGAACTTCAATTTGAGTTCCTTCGGGTAATTCGACTTTAGATTCTAAGATGCCGGATTTTTCATAGCGCACAGTCATAGCCTGACTGAGTAAGAGCTTTTGGCTTGCCGATGGAGCTGGGGCCGGAGTTGGCGTCGCGTTTGTAGTTTCTTCACCATCGACGACGGAGGCTATTTCATCTCCGGATTCATCGAGTGCCGGCCAATCTTCTGAACGGGCGCATGCCATGAGCCCTACAAGCGAAAGGAGAACAATGAACTTCGTTGCATGTGTGGTTTCAAACATGAATGACCTCTCTTTCAAAGAGGTCTTCGGTCGACTCATATTAGAAATTGAATGTTTCACGGACCGTCCAAATACTTTTCAGGACTTTTTTCCCGAATGAAAAACTAATTAATAAAAATAAAAGTATTCCTGTTTATTTAGGACTGCTTGCGGAAGTGAAATGTTGGTTGCGGATTTATAAAGGGACGAACGAAGCGCTTTGCCGTATCTCTTCGCCTACACATAAAAAGGAGATCTTATGAAAGCGCTTGCACGTTGGATTGTTGCACCTGTTTTGGTTTTATCTGTTTCTCAAAGCCACGCGGCTCTATTAAAAATGGAAAAAGGAACCCACAGCATTGAGGGGGTGAACATCTCTAAATCGGCGACAACACAGTTTGAAAAATCAGAAGTTCAGTTGGGCACAGTCGGTGCCGGCCTGCGCTGGAAAAAAGTTCTTTTATCAAAAGTGAAAGTTTACGTGGCGCAAATTCTCGTCAGCAGCCCCGAGCGCTTTGTAAAAAAAGACAAAGAAGCTCTGAAATCTTTGGATGACAGTGAAATGGTCGCTCTACAAATGACATTCCTAAGAACCGTCGAGGCTGACAAAGTCCAAACATCTTTGCGAGATGCCTTCAGTGTTAATAAAGTAGATATGACAAATCCAGCTATCAAAAGTTTTCTTAGTGCGGTTGGCAAGGGTGGCGATGCGACTTCGGGTGGAAGCTTAACTGTTCTGGTTAAAAAACACTCGGACGGTTCAGAAACCCTGATCTATGAAGACACGACGGGAAAACAAACTCGCATCACTGGCGAGCGCGGCTTGACGCAAAAAGTTTTCACTATCTGGCTGGGAATTCCTTCTGATGATGGGGTTGCCGCTCTTAAAAACGAGCTTTTAAATCCGTAGGAGACTTCAATGGATTTGGTTACTAAGGTCCTTCTTTCGGTTATTTTACTTTTCTCCTTAGCCGCCTGCGACTTGCAGGAGGCTTTGGACGGAACAAAACAAGTTCCCGGCAAAATGGATGAAACAAATGCCAACATGAGAAAAATGTTGGAACAAATGCAGGTCACAAACAAAGGTGTTCACGATCAGTCATTGCTTATTCCTCTTGAAAACCTTATCAAAGAAGAGAATCAAGACACGTTGACTCCTGTGCCTTTTAAACTGATGCCCTATGGGAAAAAATTTGCGGAAGCCGCAACATCAGAAGAACTGGTTGAGCTGACATATTTGTGGCTTAAGGAAGTGGACGAAGCCCTTCCCAATAAAGATATTGATGAAGCCACGGGTGAAGAGGTTCCATTTACAAAAAAACAAATCAATAAGATCAATATCCAAAAACTGGCAAAACTCACGGCGTTGCAAGTGATCGCAGGATTTACTCCGCAGGAAGTTGTGCAGGAAGTGATTCAGCGCTACATCGTGAGCCAACATCACGAAGGCGGCCGACGCTTTGAAGAGACCGCGTATTCATTTCTGATGTTGCGCGCGATGTTCATTCGCGACGTCCTTTTGAAAGAGTCCATTCTTTCGACTTCCATCGACAATGTCGGAAAGCTTGAAGAGGCCATGAAATACGTCAAGAAGGTCGACTTCATTGCTCGCTTGCGCTTTGCTGACAAAATTCAGTTTAAATCTCGCGGGTTGATTGGCTTTGACGGCAAACAATTGCCTGAAGATATGCAACCCCAAGAACAACTGGATCGTTTGATCGCAATGAATTTGTGGACTTCTATTTACGAAAAAGCCCAATCACAGATGCGCATGGACGAACGAAATGTCGGACAGGATCAAAATGATGATCGTCGTCTTGTAGAAGAAGAGAAGAAACGTCTTCAATACAATTTGCAGTTGATTGAACAGAATCTTCAATACTGGAAAGGTCGTCAAACCTGACGACCCACTAAAACCTTAAGCTCGGCAAGAAGTTGTTGCATACCCTCCGACAGATTCGACATCTGATCGCTGGTATGTGCGACTTCTTGTGCGACTTGAGCATTTTGTTGAGATGACTGATCTAACTTATTCATCGCCTCACTAATAAGACCGAGTCCGCGTGCCTGCTCCTGGCTGGCGCCTGCAATCTCGTTATTAATTTCCAAAACTTTTTGGGCTGATCCTAAAAATTTTCCCAGAAGTTCGCCACTTTGATGAGCGACTTTCCCACCTTCATGAATTCTTACGACACTTTCTTGAATCATTTTGGCAATATCTTTAGCGGAATCCGCACTTCGCTGCGCAAGACTGCGAACCGCATCTGCCACCACCGCGAAACCCTTACCCTGTTCTCCGGCGCGAGCGGCTTCGACGGAGGCATTCAGTGCAAGCAAGTTTGTTTGAAAGGCGATATCGTCAATGACTTGGATAATCTCTTCCATTTTTGCCGCAGAACTTTTTAAAGCGTCCATGCTTTGAATCAGCTTTTCCACGGACTCTGCCCCCGCCTTAGAGGCTTCAAAACTTTCCGAAGATAATGTCGAAGCAGACTTGGCGTTTTCAGAATTCAACTTCACCATACTGGAAAGTTCTTCTAAGGAAGCAACTGTCTCTTCCAATGAGGCCGCTGACTCGGTCGCGCCTCCGGCAAGGTCTTGGCTCGCTTTGTTCAGATGTGTGCTAGTTTCCGATAATGATTGCCCGGTATTTTCAATTCTTCCAGCAAAAGAGGACATACGACGAACTAAACTTGTCGTCACCCAAGCTCCACCGACCAAACAAAAAAGACCACCTACAATTGAAATAATTAAGTTGATAGCACGAAAAGCCCCACCCGACTCGTGCGCGACAGCCGCATCTTTTTCGATCAACTCCCCGAGAGTTTCCATTTTATCCTCGAGAACTTTGAAAGTTTCGTTGAACTTTGGAAGTTCAGACAGCGCGACCTTATATCCTTGAGACGAAGCAAGATTGACGATTTTACGCGTGTGCTCGATGTATTGTTCCATCTCAGGCTTCGTTTCCGTGATGGCTTTTTTAGTATCCTGGTTTAAAGGAAGAGCCTCTAAAGCGGAAAGATATTTTTTGAAGTCTTCAGATTTTTCTTCAGACTCCTTTTTAATCTCTTCCAAATCTTTCGTGTTATTTTCTTCCGATGCGATCAACGACGCCAAAACGACAGAGCGGAGACCATCGTGCATCATGTCGGCCAGGGTCATGTTGCGAACCGCAGGAAGTTGCACATTGGCGACGTTATCAAATTGCTCCATGAGACGAGTGGAGTTCACAAAGGAAAGAGCTCCCACTCCACTGAGTACAATCAAAAAACCGCCGCACAAAAACCAAAGCTGTTTTTTAAGGGTCAAACCCATCTTTCACACCTATCACCAAAGTTTTGATTCGATTGAAAGATAGACAAAGACGCCTCTCTCATGCTCGACAGCGGACGGTCCAAGGCCCAACAAGGCCCCGATTCCCGGAACGATTTCAGTCTCTTCGCCTGCTTGGAAAGCTGTGCGAATACCTGGAACCACATAGTAAGTCGTTTCGGTTTCTTTCAGATCCTGTCCAGCTACGACCTCGTTGCTGTTCAGAACAAATTCACACAGAAGATTCGTTTTAGGTGTCACGTTATAAACAACGCTGGTTCCAAAATTAAAACCAAATAGAGATGCCGTTTCACCGATAGTATTTTTAGCATCCGGGGTATAAGTGAAACCTGCATTCCAATGGTTCGTCCATCTGTCATTAAAAGTGATCGACATCGCTTGATTAAACTGAAAACCCGCCACGCCATTACCAAAACCTTTTTTATAGTCGCCACTTGGAACAATTAAAGAGAAACGCGGAGCAATCGCGATCATCTCAGTGTTCATAAGTTGATAGCGGTAATTCAATAGAACATCGCCGATCTGTGTCTGATCGTCTTCACCTACAGCGCCATTCTTTTTTAGAACAGGAATGACATACGAGAATTGATGAGTCTCGTCGGTAATAGGAATTTCATTTGTGAATGTATATCCCCATTCATGAGCCGGATCTAAATATTGGTAGGCCTGGATAAATTGCACAACGCCCGGCTCTTGGTTGTAGGCTTCTTCGATGAGGAAGGAGTTATCCTTTACAACCTCCGCTGCTATTGCCGTCATACTTCCAAATACAGATAGAATTCCAAGAAAAAAAAGTCCGCGCATCAATCCCCCCGATGATTGAGAATATTCTTCCGATATTTCCGAGGAAAATCTATATTGAACAAGGTTTCAACAAGAGAACAACACTTAGGAAGTGTATCTTGATCAGATCTCTACATTAATTAAGACGTTGGACTGGCTATGGGATTACGCGGTCCGTTTAATTATATGATAACCAAATTTAGTGCGTAATGGTCTGGAAGTGACTTCTCCCACCTTTAATGAAAACGCGGCTTCTTCAAACGTTTCGTCCATGCGTCCTTCAGAAAAAGTTCCCAGATCTCCGCCAGTAGAAGCAGAAGAGCAGCGAGAATATTTTCTTGCGAGCTCTTCAAACGGTTTTCCGCTCTTTAATGCTCTTAGAAGGTCTTCGGCCTCATACTGATGTTGGACTAAGATGTGACTTGCCCGGATTTTCAAGCTTCCTCCGCTATTTAATTTGACCCTCACCTCCACACTCCTTAACTTCGAAATGTGAAAGTCGCTTTAATACTCTTCTTATTCAGTTGTTCCGCGTGGTCTGCCCCCGTGCCCGTCCTTGTTGGCGGCTACGAGTTTCCTCCGTATGTGATGAACAAGGGCAAGAACGAGTATCACGGTTTGACGTTGGATTTGATTGAACTTTTAAATCAAAAACAAACGAAGTATTCCTTCCGCTTTGTCCCAACCTCTTCCTCCCGAAGATATCATGATCTGAGGACGGGACGGTATCAAATCATCGCTTTCGAAAGCAAATCTTGGGGCTGGAGTCCTGAACTTGTAGAGAGTTCTAAAATTTTTCATAAAGGTGGCGAAGTCTTTGTTGCCTTGAATAGCCCACAAAGAACCCAAAGTTATTTTAAAGATCTTAAAAGTAAAAAGATTCGCGGTATTCGCGGCTATCATTATGGTTTTCTAGGGCTCTCCACCGGAGCAAAAGCGATCAAGGGTTTCAATATCGAATTCACCAATACCCATGATGGCAATATCCGTGCGGTCATCAGCAAACGCGCTGACATTGCCGTCGTTCCAAAAGAGTATTTAGATCTTTATCTTCATGAAAACCCCGAAGATCAAAAACTATTAATGATCTCAAAAGACTTCGATCAAATTTATGAACTGGGGATTCTAGTGAGCACTGAGCAGAAAGCCATCCAAGCCGCCGACATCAATAAGATGATCGATGGCATTTTGAAAGATGGTTCTTGGAGTAATGTCTTAAGGAAAAAAGGTATTTCATATAAACATCCATAAACATCTCTTTTATTATTACACTTTGGGCCTGAAGTTCATTCCTTAGGTCATTTTCTAGGAACGGTCTTTACGTCTCACACTGAGAATTGTGTCAGCTAAACCATTGAGATTGCATAGGGAACTCCGAATAGTTCTGTATGACTAGGACGCACTATTCCCTCATTCTCGGAGCTTTTCTATTAAGCTCCTGCACCACCAAGAATGATCTGAGTTTGATTTTCTCAGATGACAATACGCCGTCTATTTCCCTGAAGCTTAATAGTGGAAGCAATTACATCGGAACTACTTCTCTTCCTGTCAGTATTGAAGCGTCTCAAGAACTCAGTGAGATGTCTTTATCCATTAGCACTTCTTGCATTGGTGTTTGGGAAACATATCAAAGCTCGAAAACTCTCACTCTTCCCAATATCGAAGGTGAACACACTGTTTCTGTACGAGTCCGCAACAAAGACGGCTTTGAAAGTGCATGCACAAAATCCAAGATCATGATGGATAAGTCAGCTCCGATCATTTCAGGAAGTTTGACGTTAAAGAATTCCCGTTCATTGCAAACTCAGTCAGCCACTTTAAATTTACCCACGATCACGGACAACCTCTCTGGCGTTGCCAAATATGAAATCAAACTTCTAAAAACGGCGGGTAACGTTGTCATTAAAGATTGGGCCGTTAAAAGTGCCGATGCACTTTATTTCAACGACGTTAATTTGCCGGATGTGGAGACCGACAGCTACTATTATGTGATCAGAGCCACCGACAAGGTTGGCAATATCAGTGAAGAAAAAACGTCCCCCGCTTTTATTGTCGGACCTATTCTCACAGTGACTGATCCAGATCCCTACAATGTTCAACAATCCATGGGATACGTTTCTGTATCACTGTCACGCGCTGCGGGCGCCGACATCACGGTTTCATCAAAGTCTATTTCAAATTCCGCCATTGCCGGGATTGATTTCGTTTATCCAGATGTCATTCCGTCCTCGACCGTCATTCCATCTGGAAGCACAACGGGCAAAATCTATTTTTCGATTCTTTCTAAATACCAAAATGGTCCGAATAAGAATTTCGACATTGAAGTCACCGACGCCACTAATGCTGTGGCTGTAAATCAGAAAGCAACCGTGGACCTTGTTAATACGGAACTTGTTGTTCCTACCACTGTGGCCACGGGATATAAAGGTGTGACGGCGGCGCGAGGTCACGTCTGTGGTTTGAAAACCGATAACACCATGGAATGCTGGGGGACGAGTCTTTACGATAACGGCGCCACTGTTTCGAAACTCAACCCCTCCCCCATTTCAGGACTGTCCAATATTGCATCGGTCGGCAGAGGCATGAGCCCGCATACTTGCGTACTCGACAGTGCGAATGATCTTTATTGTTTTGGTACGAACCCCAATGGAGAGCTCGGAACCGGCGACACAACGTCTCGCAACGTTCCCTTCAAACACCCGACTCTTTCAAATTTAAAAAAAGTCATGACTATGGAGGGTGTCACTTGTGTCATCGAATCCAACGACCAAGTTCGATGCTGGGGATACGGAAAAAATTATCGACTGGGTGGCACCGTTGGCACCTCAACAGTCTATACTCCCACCGCAATCCACAGTTTTACGAAAGCTCTCGATATAGCAGGTGGCTTAGATACGATGTGTGCTCTTGATGAAACGTCTCCAGGCACTAGAGAAGTCACTTGTTGGGGCGACATTGATTACACGACAACAGGTACTAAAACATACATTTCTGGTCTTCCAAACAATGTGACTCAGATATCAGTTGGAACAAGTTATAGGGACTCGACTTCTCATGGTTGTGCCTTGACCGAATCAGGTAAAGTCTATTGCTGGGGATCTCACACTTATACAAAACGTGGAACATCCAACACGTCATTGAATTGGATTAACGCCAATGAGGTTGTTGTAGGAACAGCCCTTGCTGTCAAAGTCATTGCCTCCGCAGAAAACTCTTGTGCTCTACTCGATAACGGAGAGCTTTGGTGCTGGGGTGGAGGTCTTCCACAGGGAACCAATCTTGTCGAAAGCGCCATTCCTATGAAAGTCGCTCTTGGAGAAAGTGCAATAGACTTCTCCTTAACAGACAATACGGGTTGTGCGGTAACATCGACATCAAAAATAAAATGCTGGGGCATGAATATTTTTGGCGAGATCGGCAACGGATACTCAGGAAACTCTTATTTTGCAGTCGCCTTGAATCCGGCTGGCTCGACAGAAAAATTCATTCAAGTTGTTAACGGTGCTAACAGCACATGCGCATTAAAAGAAAATAAAACTGTGGTTTGCTGGGGTGCCAATTCCCTTGGACAAATTGGAAATGGAACCAAGAATCCGGTGACACGTATGGGGTACCAATTGCCGATTTCAAACATTTCGAAACTGGTCGGAGGCTTATCCCACTATTGTGCTCTTTCAGGAAGTGGAGCGATGTACTGTTGGGGCTACAACGGCGCCGGACAGATTGGAAATAACGAAACAACATTGACTACAAGCTTTCGAAATACTCCCTATGAAATTCCAGCGACATACCCTGCGGGGACACCAGGACTTCCCGCCATCAAAGACATTTCGGCGGCATCACACACGACTTGCGCCATCACGACGACGGGTACGGCAAAATGTTGGGGCAACAATGCTTACCGTCAGTCAGGATTTTCGGGACTTAGTCGAAGTTATCCTACGGATATCCCGCTCAGTTCAGTTGAGAAAATCGCCAACGGTGATGCCAACACCTGTGCCGTCACCGTGGGAGCCGGAACCAAAAGCATCTACTGTTGGGGCTTAGGAAGTGGTGGCCTCGTCGGAAGCTCTGAAACAACAACGCCAACTCCCGTTCTTATTGAAACAATTACGACAACCAAGAACATCGACATTTTCGTCGGTCAGTATGCTGCCTGTTACATTCATGATGGCACCACGAAATGTTGGGGAACTCGCAGCGCCTATAAAGTTCTTCCTCTGAGTTCCGTTGCTGCTGATACAAAAGTTTATACACCTACAACGGTGCCGGAACTTGCTGGCGCAACAACAATGACATTGGGACTCTTTGACGGTTGTGCTGCCATGCCTGAAGGCATCAAATGTTGGGGAATTAATAACAGCGGATACACAACTCTCGCCACTCTTTTCAATGACCCTACAACGATCTACGCATTTCAATTTGGTGTTGTTAAAAACCTTAGCGTCAGTAATCAACCTGATGCGAATATCGGTCGACATATTTGCGCTATTTCATCTTTGGGAGATCTTAAATGTTGGGGTACAAATTTATTTGGTGAAACCCATGACGAGTTTGTCGTGAGAACACCCTCTTACGTTTTAAAATAACCAACCGTAACGAAACTCCAAATGAGTTTGAAAAATAAAGACATCTGAGTTGTCTTTTTCATCAGAGCCGCTGTGTTTACCTTGAAACATACTTCCGTAAGTGTAAATGCCAATGGATCTTTCGTAGCTCAAAGGCTTTGCCACTCCCAGTGATCCAGATATCCCCATACCGCTATAAGTATGATCCAGCCCCATGTATAACGGATGAAAACGCATGGCGACTTCGGTGTACCATTTATTGTCGTGAGAAAAAAGTTCGGCGTATCCGCCAATAGCGGCGCTCACATGCTGACCTACGCTGATCGCTCCCTCGCTGGCGTTGCGAATAACCGCGTAAGGGCGACGTTCCAACTCCGCACCCAGTAAATAACCGTATTGAACTTTAAAAAGAGGATTTTTGTAATTCCAATGTCTTCGCGTAAACGCGACGTCTCCTTTGACGTCATAAATTCGCTCACTGCCCGAGACATTGAGGAAGTTATTAAAAGTAAAAGTACCTGTGCTTGCGAAAAGACGAA
Source organism: Bdellovibrio sp. HCB-110 (assembly GCF_047323225.1). GTDB lineage: Bacteria > Bdellovibrionota > Bdellovibrionia > Bdellovibrionales > Bdellovibrionaceae > Bdellovibrio. Next base: position 299,455 of record NZ_CP178750.1, on the reverse strand, counting down.
TGGATCTGTCGACCTTCCAGTTCCATCTTCGTTCGATGGCTAAATTGTCAAAACCAAAGGAAGACAAATCCAAAGTTGTGACGACGGGGCTGGTATCCTGTTTTTGAGCAGCACCCATCAATCCAATTCCTGCCCACATCAAATTTCTTGGGCAAAAATCTTTTCCGCGCTTATCCAAAATCGGAGTCGCCTCGGCCGTCATCTCTTTTTGAATATTTTTGATTTTAACTAGATATCGGAAACGATCTTCCCCGAAAAATTCCAAAGGCACGACAATCGCGTCGGCTTTTTCAGGGACGTTGAGAGAAATAAGAAAGCGGCCCGTTTCAGATTTTAGTGGCAAATTCACCAAGGGCAAAATGACCGGCTTTAGAGGCTTTTGGTCTTCTCCAAAAAGCGAAACTTTGCGACTCCAAAATTGAACGTCCAAACCTTCCAAGATCTCACCCGAGATTTTTAGCTGCAATGTTTGTTGCGACTTAATGCGAATGACTTCGAACTGATCCCATTGAACTTTCGGTTCGCGCAAGACGTTCCGGCAATCTGTTTGAAAGGGATGAATATGCTTTTGCAAAGTAGAAAATGGCACGATCTTCAGAATAGCGCGACTGGCAGCCTCTTGCGCCACGGCCGTCATAGAAAAGAAAAAAGCAAAAAAGAAAAGAGTTTTACTGAGAGACGCCAAAATAGAAAACTCCTGTGTCACTCCAGTTTGATGCTTGATATTTATTTCTTCCTCTAATGCGGAAATACCACTGACCATTCGGAATAGGTTTTTTTAGAACGTATTCCTGTGCTTGAATTTTTTCTTCAATAGGACTGTTAAAGGAAGGGTTCTGCGCCATTTGCAGAACATACCATTCATTTTCCGGAGATTCAGACCAAGAGAATTTGATAGAAACCGGCACTCCACGGGGAACAAGGAAGACCTCATTCTTTTTGGGCGTCATAACTTTGGGTTGAATCAGATTTCCAGGCTTAGCAAAGGACACAGCCAGGATCGGTGTTGGAATAAAGAAATATTTTTCTGCATCGCCCACAGGCCATACTCTAAAATAGTACCAACCCTCCGCAGAAACGTTTCTAAAAATCTCAACGTTATCGGTTTCCAGGTTCTCTGCATCTGCAAGCTTCGCATCGCGACTAAGTTCAATTCGATATTTTTTTGCTTGTGAGCGATGCCCCCACAATAAATGAAATTGCGGAGACGAATCTTGCGTTTCAAACAAAGATGGCAAAACCTCTTTCTTTTCAATGGCTGGCCCTCTGACAAGACCCTTCACCTGATAAACTTGGGAAGAAGGCGAGTATTCTCCCTCGACTGATCTGCCAATCACTCTGAGGAATCCCGGTTTCGATTCTGAATGCCTAAACAGGTACGGCGGTTTTGCGACAATGATATTTTTTAGAACATTGCCAAATTTTGGCGTGTCCGCCAGTTGCACCAAATAATCTGTTGCATAGGGAATTTCCTGCCAGTTCAGATGCATTTCGACTTGTTCGGAAGCGCCTAGTCTTTCTTCTCCCTTATTTAAAAGAGGTTGATCTAAAGGAGGACGGACCGTTTGCTGAACAGGTTTTGACCAGTCGGAGTAAGCTCCTCCGTTAAATGCTTTTCTAAGACGCACATGAAATTCTCCTGGCTCTTCGATCAACGTTTTTAACGGAGAAGATCCTTCGTACTCGTCATAGATTTCACTAAAGTCTTTTTTCTTACTGACTTGGAAATGATATTTTTCTTGAGGTTTAGCATCCTTCACCGGAACCACAAGATTCCATTTTCCTCTTTCTTTAAAGACCAGTTGGGCTGGTTGTGCCTCAGAACCTTTCAGGCCCTCGACGCGAAATGACCACGTTTCAGAAAACTGTGGAATCTCGTTATCAAAAGAAATCACCCGCCAGAAATATTCTCCCGTCTGCAGATCACGGGGAATCACAGAGTCACTCAATCCCGAAACATCGATCTTTTGTGTGTCCGTCATGAAGTCGGAACTCTTGCTGTATTCCAGCTCTAACTTTTTATTACTGTGGGTTTTCCATTTAAAGAATTCCAAACCTTGTCCATACAGAATTTTGTTAGAAGGAGGATAGATCAGTTCAATTTTATTTCCTTCAACTTCAGTGAGCTGAACCTTCGGATTTTTCTGTTCTGAAGCCGCTTTGTCATTCTCTCCGGAGTGACCTAATTCGGTTGTGGTCGGTGATGCAGATTGTGACGGTGACGGTGGAACCGCGGCTTCCGCTGAAGGAGCTTTTAAACGAATGGCTTGACCTACGCCAAGTGATTTCGTTTGATCACCATTCTTAACTGATAAACTTCCTGAAGCGACAGAAACACTGAGCTCTCCATTTTCTTCTTTTTTTACAAAGAGCCCAAAAGATCCCTGAGGAGAAAACTCTAAATTCTCATTTCCGACTCTCAGTTTTAAACCCTTGCTGTCTTTGCCACCTTCGATACGCAGGGAACCCTTTTCTAGATTTAAAGCCAACTGTCCAGGACTTTTTGCATCTTCAGTAATACGCAAAAGAGTTTCTTGCGGAACTCGGATTAAATCCTTGTTCTTCATTTCAAGAAGTGCTTGCGAGGAACTTCCGGTGAAAATTTCAGAGCCGTTGTAAAGTTTTTGAGTTTTTGCGGCTTGATCCCAGAAAACATTGCTCGCATGTTTGTAGCGAAGTTCGTTTTGAATATCCTTAACTTCTGCGAGAGGAACACCTAGGCTTTGCTCACTGACCGTGGCTTTAAATAGGTATTCCTTTGCCAAGAACAAAGACACAAGAGACAATCCGATAATACAAGAGATGATAATCTTTTTATTCATAGCTTAGAGACAATTATGTCTGATACGGATCAACGATGCCAATAAAATTGAAATTTTTAATCATCACTTCCATTCTTCTGGTCCTCTCCTCTTTGACGATTTTTTTGATCAATCGAGATGCCTTCCTATCCGACAAAAGATCTTATTTATATTCGACGGCTCTGGACCGAGTAGGTAACGAAGCAGAAAAAATTCAAAAAGATTATCAAACGAGCTTTGAAAAGATTCGCACTGCTTTACTTTTTTTTGACGCCACAACCGGGCAGTTCTCTCCGCAAATCAAACAGCTCGCTCAGCAAAATAATTGGGGTCGCATTTTTCTTTATCGCCAAGTGCAATCGGAGCTTCAACTCGTCGACTATATTGGAACTGACTTAAGTTTAGCTCCCGCTCTTAAACAACGACTGCTGGCCACTCAAGATCAACAGGTTTCAACTGACGCCGACTTTAATAATCCCGAATGGCTTCGCGTCTTCTTCCGCCAGGGTGAGTTTTATATTTATGGCGAAATTCACTTTCCTTATCTTAAGCAGTCTCTCAACAATCCCTTAATTGGTTTTTACGAAACACGAAGAAAAGAACTTCATCTTCCCGGCGCTTTCTCGGGTTTGGCGAATCAACGCGCACAAATCATTCCGTTGATGGAAGGCCAAGCAAGTGGAGTAAAAGATCTAAGTACCACAGGTCGAAACTACTTAGTTTCATTTCAGCAAGTCCCGCAACTCAATATGTATGTTTTCCAAGTTTTCGATAAGGATCAGGTTTTCGCCGTCGTAAAAAAAACGATGAATAAAACTTTGATGGTCTCCGTGATTATTCTATTTGCAGGTCTATTGGCGATGTTCTTTGGTGTCGATTCATTGACTCAGAATCTCTCGAAGCTAGCAAGTGGGATGAGTCAGTTTACAGCCAGCGGGACCGCTAAACCACTTCGTCTTCAATCCAAAGATGAAGTTGGAAAAATGGCACAAGTCTTTAATACCATGTTATCTAAAATTGAATCTCTGCTTGCGCAAACGGCACAAAAAGCCCGGATGGAAGCTGAACTTGAAACGGCTAAAGAAGTTCAAAGTACTTTGCTTCCAAAAAGCAAAGTGGATCACGACCTCTACAGTCTTAAAGGATACTATCAGCCAGCTTCAGAATGCGGTGGAGATCTTTGGTTTTATCACTGTGATGACTCAAAAATCTTTCTTTTCGTTGGAGATGCCACGGGCCACGGAGTTCCCGCGGCTTTGATTACCGCAGCAGCCCGGTCCGTTCTTTCCTTGGCCGTGGATGAAAAAATCTTAGATCCATCTCGAGTTCTCGGAATGTTAAACAAAGTCCTTTGCGATGTGGCCAAAGGTGAAAAGATGATGACAGCTTTTTCTTGCGTTTATGATATTGCAGAAAAGAAGCTCACTTACTCGAATGCAAGTCACGATGTTCCCTTTATCGTTCCCCAGGTTGAAAGTGGACAAAAAATAAAAAAGGGCGATCTCATTTATCTCACCGATGCCAACGGAAAGCGTTTAGGCCACGAACGTACAACAGAATATAGTACAGAAACCGTAGTCATGACTCCGGGACAAGGCTTGATGGTTTATACGGATGGCCTAGTGGATGCCGTCGATGCGGAGGGAAAAGGCTTCGGAGAGCGTGGAGTTATAAAGATGGCTGTCGATTCTGCCAATCGCGGATCTGGAAGAAGCCTGCATGACCAAGTCAGTCGTAAGATTGCAGAGTATACTGAAAATATTGAACAGCCCGATGACATCACCTTCGTGAACGTCTTTTTGAAATAAAAAAAGGAGCCCAAAGGCTCCTTCTTTTTTAAGCGAGTCTCACCGCTTTCACATTTCCATCGACCAGATCGGCAATGCGAAGAGATCTTGAATTCATCATCTCTTCCACTTTTTTACAGATCTCGCGGCGAAGTTCCGCTGTCTTTTTTCTTTGTGGAATCATGATCATATCATTAAGTTCTCTTTCAACCACCATGGCTTTTCTCTCTGGAAGAGTTGAAAGGATGCGGTTGTAGAATGCCGTGTGTGTTTTAAACAAAGCCGCATAAAGAGATTCCACTTCATAAGGCCCAAGAACTTCCGAAAGAATGTCTGTCGGAACAAGCTTCAGATCCTCAAAAATCAGAATACTGCGACGGACTCTTTCAAGTTCATCCGGATTGTCGTTAGCAAAAAGAGCAATCACATCCATTTCCTCTTCCGCTGTCATACCGCGAATTACTTTTGCCAAAACGTTGGCACCTTCAACACGAGGTTCCGGACGAATACGCATTTCCGTCAACTTCTGATTGAACGACTGAATCACCGCTTGCACCACATTGTGTGGAAGTTTTTCAATACGAGAAAGTTCGGCAAGAACACGCACTTTCTTTTCCGGATCTAAACCTGCGACAATACCTGCCGTCACTTCCGCCGGAGCATGAAGACAGAAGACCGCAATATTCGCCGGTGTTTCTTTATCTAAAATCTGGCTGCGCTCCTCCTCTTTCATTTTCAGCATGAAAGAGAACGGATTGCTTTCATCTTCCGACATTTCGTGTTCGATATAAGCCGCAAGAATTGCTTTGTAACTTTCGCGCACGGCTTTTTCTGTTTCCGGTTTTGTCAGATCCTCTTTACGCTCTTTCACAGCATGGCCAATACGAGCCCAAGCCATTGCCGGAATATCTGTGAATATTTGTTTTGATGTATCCCAACCCAGGAACTCCATCAACGCCGTCACATTTTTCGGTGAAACATTCAGGCAATATTCCGTGATCGCACGGGAGGCCATTTGTGGATATTGAGCCGCGATCGCAAGAATGTGCTGCTTGATGGACTCCATATTGAAATCCACAAGCTCGTCGTCAATTGTTGGCGCCCCGGTTGCCGCGACAACTGGATTATCCACAGGTTTTTCCTCAACAGGGTCCTGATCTTTTTCTTCGTGTTTGTAGTCGTGATTTTCTTGAATCTCTTTATTCGGATCACGCGCTTTGCCACGTCTCCATGCCCAGAACATAAGTCCCGCTAGTGCTAACAAAGACAGGATGACAATCAATGTCCACATTTTCCAGCTCAACTCAGGAAGCGTGTCTGGAGCTGGTTCTGGTGGAACAGGGTCCGAAGGCAATTGAATACGACGAACACTAACAACGTCGCCAGTGGCAGTATCTAGATGAAGCTTTGAGGTTAAAAGGTCTTTAATCACTTTTTCAACTTCGGGACTGACATTTCTTGAAAGCACAACGCTGATATCCGTGCGGGCTTTCATTTCATGAAGCTTATTCATGGCTTTTGGCAATGCCGGAACATCGCCCATCATCGGCATTCCCGGAAGATATTGAACTTCCACTTCGTCTTGGAATTCTTTTAATTTTTTCTCGTCCCGGTCCAAGTCAACGGCGATAACCAAGGTATAATCCGTTGGGCGAAGGATCGTATTTAAAACTGCACGTGCTCTTGTTTCATAAAGTGTCTCAAGAGATCCGATCTCTTCCAGATACTGCGCTAACGCGAGAAACGGCGATAGGACGAATATTAAAGCGATGAATATATTCCTTTTCATTGCGCACCTTTTCCACTAGTTAGAATAGCTTTCGCCAACATTTTTATGTGAGGATACTGACTTTCTCTCTCAATACGTTCCACGTCACTGCGGAAGTCGTTAATACAATCCAGCTCTTTGACACCCATCAAGAAGGCATCATTCCAATCCTGATCTTGCTTCTTTGAAAAATCTTTCAAATATTTTTTTAGATCACCCGTCACTAAACCATGATTCACGACGAGTTGTTTGTAGACAAACGGCTTCACGCTCTCGGGATAAGTCGGATATTTGTTATAAACCTGATTCATCATCTGCTTTTGAGCTTCGGCATCGCGCACCTGCCCCAACAACATCAAGCCCTCATTCACATCCGTTTTTGAAGCGATCATTTTCGTCACGATTTTTTTGCCAACTTCGCTTAGAGGAATCGTGCGAATAAGAATGTCCGCCACAATGTCTTTTTGATGGCGGTCTTTGCTATGATTATAGAACTTTTCGAGTTCTTTTAATGACTCTTGTGGAATCGGGCCCAGTTTTAAAAGAACTTTAGCTGCGTAGCTATGGACTTTAGCTTGCTCACCGACAACAGGAACCTTGTTTGAAACAATATAATCCACCAGTTGCTTTTGAATCTGATGCAGTTTTTCTTTTTTCTCGGGGTTAAACTCAGGCTTAGTCACATCAAGAACAAAGATACTTGCCTGTAGGAAATTTCGATTTTCAGCCAGTATTTTTCCAGAGCCAAAGAGGGTCAGAATTTTATCCAAGTCTTGAGACTGCCATGCTTTTCCTGTTGGAGAAGCCATGTGAGTATTCACAGTCAGAGAGTGGGATTTTTTTAACTCTTCCCAGCTTTCCACTGAAGTTTTCTTTGTCGCCGTGGCCGTTGTCTTCGCAGAAAGACGGTCCTTCAGGAGATAACCTCCCCCGCCCAGAGCACCTAATATAATGACAATTCCTACAGCCTTTTTCATATAACCTTAATCAAAATCCTACAAAGCGGATGCCCGCAAAAAGATTGATGTAATTAAAAGTGACAGAGTCGTCTTCTTTTCCTGCCGAAGCCATACTCGATCCCAGCGAAACTTGCCCGATCAATAATAAGTCCGAAAGCATTGGCACTTCGACTCCACCGCGCACATTGAGATCAATCAAAGAAGCATTGAAAGACTCTTCAGCACTTTCCCCCACTGACAAATTACTTAAGCCTAAGTTGGCCGCGACGAAAGGACTCGGACGCCACACTCGCGCTTCGGAGCGACTGTCCATCACAACGCGCAACCCATTAATTCCAAATAGATAGTAACGAGCACCCACTGCGATCCGAGTAAATGGAAGTTGTTGAGGTCCACCACCCGCGATTTCCATAAATGACAATGTCATAGCCGTATTCACGGAGGGTTGATAGATACTGTAATTCACTTCGATAGTAGTGGAAGATTCAATAGATTCATCAAGCTCACGAAACTTGTACTTCAAAGACGTCATACCCAAGCTCACATCCCAATCGGATGTGAGATACGCCTGAGCTTGCGCAGTCATCAGAAACGTGCAAAGAAGTACCAATAGTTTCATCAACGAATCCTTCTATCATTCCGTTTTTCAATTTCCACGGTCGAAGCTGGATATCTCATCTCTGAACCCGTTGTTGGCAACGGCGGTAAATTCAATTTTTTATAGACGTCTGATAAATACTGATACGCAACTTTATTGTAAGGATCAAGTTTCAGACATCTCTCCCAAGCAGTCTTCGCTCCTTGGAAATCTTTTTGAAGGTACTTTACCGAACCTTTTAAAAGCCATGCATTGTTAGAGTATTCGTCCAACTGCAAAGCCTTGTCGATTTGCTCCAAAGCTTTGTCATACTGACCTTTCATGATCTGTTGCTGACCTTGGAAAATAAAACCGACCACGCGGTCACCACGATCTCGATCTGCTGTTGGCATTCCTCCAGCAAGACGATTAGAGAACAAGGCATCTTTCGTGAAAGACGCTGTGTTTTCAAGAAGAGCCACGCGCAGTTTTAAATCCGCGAGTTCAGCTAACAGTTCGTCCATCTTTTTATCTTCAGGTTTTTTGTTTTTATCCTCTGGTTTTGGCTGCTGAGGATCTTGTTTTTTATCCTCGTTTTGCGCGAGTTCTTCGGCTTTCTTTTCTTCGTCAGACAAAGGGTCCATACGAGTCGCCACGGAAAGACTTTCCCCTTCGTTAACTTTTACCATCACTTCTTTTGTGCGATAGTTTTGTTTTTCAAAGATCAGAAAGAAAACGTCACCCAGCTTTGATTCTTCTTGAACAGAAAGAGGAGCAATACCAAGAAGTTTTTTCTCTTGGCTTTGCACGTCCTTGATATAAACCTTTGCGCCTGACGGATATGATTTGATGGCGTATTTACCTGCACAAGATGCAAAAACAAATGGAGTAAGTAAACAAGACAACAACTTGAGTTGCCGAGAAAAAGACATTTTCCGAATCCTCCATCCTAGAGTCTGCGTTAGTTGACTTCTTACAGTTTCTCGGGAAAGCTTTCAAAAGAATATACTTATGAAACACTTACTAACCTTAGTCCTAGCCCTAACTGTTCCGCAATTTGCGTTTGGTGAATTCCAAGCGCCAGTTATTCGTACCAAGCTTGGTATGTTCAGTACGACTGTCTCTGCGGGAGAGTTGGTTAATAACGAAGCCTTAGGCGCAATGATGACATTGCAGCCCTCGGTACTATGGGATTTCCCCTCTATGAATTCTCGTATGGGAGTCCATTACATTGTGGACGTCGGAAGCAGCTTTGGTGTGACCCCGATTTCAGGTATTGGTGTGAGTGGTTATTATTATCTGCGTGGACTTTCCGCAGCCTATGAAAACAGCCCTGACGACACTTTGATTCAAAAATCTAAGCCAGGCTTCTATACATTCGCGAGCTTCACACCTGTGAATTTCAACTTGAATAAAACAGACGAAACCAACTCGAACAATAACTTTGCGTTTAGTGCCTTGGTTTATGAAGTGATGTTGGGAATGGGCTACGAGTACCCGTTAAAACCCAACGCCCTTCTTTCGGTGGAACTTGCTTCCCGCGAAGGCAGCGCCTCCCAAGGTGATCATGGACTGCGCTACTCTGGCGTTGGTCTTTTCTTATCGTTTACAACTTCTTACTACTGAGTCTTCGTTTCAGATTTGATTTCAGACTCATACTGTTTCGCTTTGCTCTCCAGACTTTGAATCTGACGCTCTAGCTTTTGAAGCTGCATCTCTCTTTTCTTTTGCTCTTGCTGAACACGCAACTTCTTTTGAGCTTCGTCGAAGCGCACCTGTGCTAGCTTCATCTTCTCTTGCAAAGAGGCTTCTTTTTGCTGTTGCTCAATTTCTTCTTTCGTCAGCTGTTTCTTAAACTGTTTTTGTTGCAGTTTATAAGCCGCTTCCGGATCTTCCAATGTCACCGCTACAACGACACGACGGTTGAGAGCCTTATTTGCCGGAATGTCCACGCCTGTCTTATCTTCATTCGGAGCCACAGGACGAGAAGACCCATAACCCACTGCTGACATCAGCTTCGAGTCCAGACCGCTCTCTTCAAAGTAGCGAACCACGGAGCCCGCGCGCAAAGAAGAAAGTTCCCAATTCGATTTCACGTAACCACTTTGAATTGGATCGTTATCGGTATGACCCTCGATATTGATTTTAGAGAGACTGCCTACAGAACGAAGAGCACTCACAGCTTTACGCAAAATAGGTTTTGCCTGTTCTTTCACCTCAACGGCGCCGGATTCAAATAGAACCTCGCCATCGAATTTTAATAACAACTGATTTTCTTCGGGACCGCGGGAAATTTCCACACCGTTCATCTCGCCAGAGCCCTTAAGAATGTTAATAAGCTTTTGTTCTGCCAAAAGCACTGCACTTTCGGTCTTAACGTTGCCGCCGAAATACTGCGCGATCTCTTTTCTAACCAAGTCAAACTTCGAATTGTCAAAGCGGGACATCGAGTACATCAAAACGAAGAACCCGAACAATAGAGTCATCATATCCGCATAGCTGACAAGCCAGTTGGATTCGTCATGAGCCATTTCATGCTCATGCTCTTGCAAATGAATTCTGCTGCGTTTAGCGCCCTTGGAACTCATATTACGCCGCCTTCTTTACAGCATCTCCACGAACCGCATCGTCGTCCGTTCTTTGCGCCGGAGACAAGAATGATTTCAAGTATTCTTTGATGAACAATGGATGCTTTTTCTCGTGAACCAATAAAATTCCCTCTTTGATGATTTCACGCAAAGTCACATCCGCTTTTGAAACCGTTTGTAGCTTTTCGCTGATAGGAATAAGGAACAAGTTGGCAACAACGAGACCGTAGAAAGTCGCTACCAGAGCGGTTGCCATGGCAGGACCGATACGATCTTGAGCACCAGGTTCACCCAATGTTTGCAGCAATGAGATCATACCCAATGTCGCACCCAAGAGACCGAATGCTGGTGGGAAGCGTGAAATCGTATGCCAAACTTTGATTTCTTCATCATCACGTTTCTTTTTACCACGAAGGGAATTCGTCAATACATCCGCCAGTTCTTCGTAGCTAAAACCGTATTCAACAAGCAATTGCACGCCGTCTTTAATAAACGGATGAGTGTCAGACTTGATAACCGCATTGACGCTTTTAGGATCGCGGCGATAGGCTTCAGAAATCTCGACAATTGTCTCAATGGTGCCAAGATAATTCACTCTTTCGCGTCCTAACATTTTGCGTGTCACGATTTTTAGCGCGGTCCATAGGCTCTTAAAGTTAAAGCTCAACAACGCCACTGTGATCGTACCCCCGATAACGAGAATAATCCCGTGGGGATCTGCGAAGATCTTAGGATTCTTTGCTGAATCCATGATTGCATAGCCTGCGATAACAACTGCTGCCAATATACCGAACAAACCGGCGAAATTCATAGTTCCTCCGAAACATGCTTTTTATACCAATCTTGTTTTCGTAAGATCTGTCTCATCCCTAAACTGTACTTTGGCAGGGATTTGCGAGTGTTCCGCAACTCTCGTTAAAAAGCTGTTCCGTAACTCTGCTACTATGATCTTTAGGAACAAGGATGTGCCTATGATCGACCTACTAACCGGTGTATTTGTTTTGATCTGCGCGGTTGAAGCTTTTCTTATCTACCGAGAGGCCAATCGCCTTAAAGAAGATTCAAAGCTCACGAAAGCATTGCAGAATGCACAGAGTGAAATTCAAAGCTTTAAAAGCAAACTTAGAATTTCAGAGGAGTCTTTGGACTCTGCTCGCAAAGAAGTGCAAGGCATTTATGTTCTTTGGAATAAATCGATCGAAGCTGAACAAAAAATGCGACGCGAATTGGATATTGCAAAAACGCAACTTACTTACCTTGCGCAAAAAGTCGTGCGTTTGAAGGATTCAAGTCCAGTAGAAACATCCAACAACACGAGCCCTGCGACAACAGCCCCTGCTTACTGGGAAACGTCTCACAACAGCACACCTTATCGAGAATCCATCAAAGGTGCTGCCGAAGTTCAACACGATTTCTTATAAAGGACACTCCACCAAGGAGTATTTCGAAGCGCTATCGGCCTTGTTGGAAATGAACAGGTGTCGATGGCCCGGCAAGATTCTCCAAAGACCTTTTTCCGTCAAAGCTTTCTGAGCCACGCCGTCTTCCAACTCAAAGTTCTTCTTCGTTCCATCAATATTTACATGAGTCAGAATATAACGATTGGCAAATTGCCACTTCTTCCATTTTTCAGCGATCCAGAATGAAGCCGCAGGCTTTTCGTCAAAGGCTGTATAATCTCTTTGCACACCCAGAGGCGAACCAATGCCCACTTCCTTCACAGCCGTGTCTTGATGCAGAGGGCGCAAGTTCCAACGTTCATTGCGATCCAACCAATTGCTTGTCTTAAATCCAATGTAAGAATTCGGCGTCACAAAAAAGTCAGAGAACTGTTCCAACTTAAAATCCAAATTTAAAGGAGTTAAACTCAACTGCTCGGTGCCGACTTCATAGACAGAGATATTTCGACTTTCACCTGAGGAATAGGCCAAAACTCCGGAACCGATTCTCACACTGGCTTTTGTGTTCGAAAACGGCGCACCACACTGTTCAACATTGAGAACATTCCCGGTCTCAACACCCATGTAAGTGTCCGGCGACCGCGGTACTTCGCGAGGAACTAATTCCGGAATTCTAGTGAGATCATAAAAACCCAGACGGCCTTTTGAATCCCAAATGACACTGACACGATTATTCAGTCGCGCCACCTTGGCTTCGTCCTCCCAAGAGGCTCCGCACAATCCCAAGGAACTCTTTGGCGAAATTTTTCCGTCTTTGATTTGCAGAGAAAACAGGCGTCCCTGCTTTGTTCGAATCAAAGCCCAATCTTCAAACGATCCAGCCAGTTCATAATCCGTGTCACCGATGGCAGCTAAATAATTCTCTTTGCTACTGATGGATTCAAGATACGGCGTGAAATCGGGAGCAAAAAGAAGTTTACTGACAGTCCACGTGTCCTTTTGAGCATTCAAAGTTCCGGCCAAGAACGATCCCTCTGCATTCCGAAACACATGCGTGACCATACTTCCTGGTTTTTCACTTCCTTTGAGCTCGCCTTCTTTTGTGACTTTGCACTGAAGAAGTTTTTCTTTCTCCTCAGGAACATTTTCAAAAACGATGGTGAATATCAAAACAAATGTCAGAAGAATCGCAAGGATCACCGGGACTTTAATAAATAAGGGTATTTTGCTAATTCGCGGAGCCATTATTTTTTCACCTTATCACAGTTAAGTTTTACGATTTCTTTATTGGAACCCATGATGACGTCTTTGAAAATACACTTTTCATCTACTTTGATTTCGTAAACGCCTTTACCCAACACCAATGGAAAATTCGTCAGATGATTCCCCATCAAAGCAAAACGTCCATCATAGACATACACACCCTTGACCTGTGGATCTTCGACATAAGCCACTCCGGCTTCCTCGATGTTGTAGATATATTCCGCATTAGGAACAATTAAATAGTTATCAATAACTTTCTCGTAAAAAGGCTCGCGATAAAATCGAATACTCCAACGGCCTTGGGGCAAGCTCACACGTTCGTCACTCGTGAACTTTTTAACGACCTTCTTGTTCTTATCCAGAAGTTCAATCTTCATCAGCTTTTGAACAAAATCAGCTTTAAAGTATCCATTGCCACGAACTTTTAAGGTCACTTTTTTATGCGGAGGCACCACAAACTCTGAAAACTTATACTTCGGTTTAATATTGACGATAGCAAGATAACGTCCGGGAGGAACCTCGATGCCTGTACTGGCTTGAAACTTACGATAGATCACGTTGGGAGACTCGGCCTTAAATACAAAAACCGTGGCGCGAGGTTCGGGACTTTCAACAAAAAGATTTTTGTTAGGATTGAGTTTCTTGTCGAGGTCCTGAAACAGCTCATCTAATTTCTGCTCATCATCTGCTTGATTCATATCACCGATGCAACTGAGTTTTTTAAGTGTGTCTATTTGATCCTTCAGACCGAAGGCCACAACGAAGAACTTAATATCGACGGCCATCTTTTTAACTTCGTCGACCATCTTACATGGATCTTGCCCACAGGTCTCTTCACCATCCGTAAAAAGAACAATACGTTTAGGACCTTTATAGTCTTTCAAGTCGTTGTAAGCGTCTTTTAAAGAGAAGGCTAAAGGAGTCATTCCGACGGGTTCCAACCCCTTCACAATTCCTTCGATAGCACCAAGTTTGGAAGCAGCAGGCTCGATGGCCAAATAATTATCGCGGCAATCTCTCTTGCGACGGGAACCAAAAACTCGCATACCACTGGCGCTTTTCTCTGACCATTGGGCTAAGAGATATTTGCTAAGAACTTTTTTGAGTACGTAAATTTTGGTTTTTTTCCCATGCAGGATTTGCCCCATGGAACCAGAGCTATCAATGATATACTCCACCAAAGGAGGAACCGTTTCTTTCAACTCTTCAGCTCCGACCTCCGCCGCTTCGTTGGCTTTGACCTTATTCGGATCAAAATCCATCTCATCAAGCATGTCCTCGGCCTTAAGCTTCGTGACACCTTCCGGTTTCCAATTGTCGTCCAACTCATTCGCGAAGGAGGAGACACTAAAAGCTACTATCAATGACAACAGAAGAATTCTTTTCATCGTTATCTCGGTTTCAAAAGTTTTCCGACATAATCGTCCATTCTTAAGCCGATCATGATCTTTACGAAGTTCTGGTTCTCTTTGTACGTTCCACCTTCAGGTACAGGCGTTAACACTTCACTCGGATTTGTCGGCGCTCCACTAAAAGAGAACTGACTTTGACTCATGCCTGCGCTGAGATCTAAGGAGTATCGTTTCAAAAAAGGAATGGCATTGATATGAAACAAAAACGTCGCACCGACTTTAAGTTCTAGCGCATTTCCCGTAGAACTCTCTCCCCGAGTGACACCACTGTCTTTGGCGCTATAAGAAGGAAAATAGACAAGATCGATATAAGCTTTGTTAAAAGACCACGCGAAGCCTTTTTCTGACTGCAAAAGATTTTCATTAAACAAGTAATGAAAGTTTACTCCCAAACCTAATCCCGACGTGTTGGAGCTTAAAACATATTCGTCGTCATTTTCCGTAGTGAATGACGTGCTTTTAGAAACCAGTTTCAACGTCGGACGCAACTCCTTCCAAACAGGCAATATGCGATAGTGAATAGACAACGTTGTTTCCGTGTATTTCGTTGGCTTCTCTTCCCGATTGTAACCTTTGACAGGAACTGTTCCTCCGGAAGTTTCATACTCAATTCCATAGCGCCACACAAAGTCGAAATACCAAAGCAGGCGCGTGTTCATGTAATTGAACTGATAGGATTTGTATTGATTCGCAGTGTTTGGCGACTGACTGTCGAGTTTTCCTTGATTGGGTCCGAAATCCAACTGAATGTAACCGGGCTCATAAGGATCTGGCTCGTCCGGAACAACACTTGATGGAGGTTGCTCAAAATTCTCTTCGTATTTCTTTTCGCTTAAGCGCGCTAAACTCACAATGAAATCTTTGGCTTTCGGAAATTTTGTGATGGATTTGGGATCTATCTCAACGAGAAGTTCGTTGTTCTGAATATTGGAAACTGCTCCACGTGCTATGACCTCGATGTTATCTTCAGAGGCACGCACGATCACAACAAGTTCCCCCACTTTCACGCGAGGATTATTGGGAATCACGGCGATATCATCCAGCATTCTACGAATGGGAACGGCGCTTTTTTTAAGAAAACTTGTATCCGTCAGGGGATTTCCCCAGGCGACAACACTGATGAATAAACTAAGAAGAAAAAATGGGAAAGGCCTCACCACTTTATTTTATGAGGCCCTATTAGAAAGAACAATCTCAAACTACTTCGCTTTGTAAATTCGGCCCTTGCTTCGGCTCACGAGAACAAGCTGTCCTGAAGGATAGGAGACAAGACTATCAATCGGATCCTGAGTCGAATTTGTGTAAACAGCAAAACTATCCATGTCGACAGTGAAGACCTGATTTGAGTCTCGCATTGTGCCGATAACAAGACGATCCTCTTCCCGGACGATCAAGCGACGTCCAGCTCCAGGAATATCAAACGGCGAGCTACTGATTTCATTCACACCGATAAACTGAATTTGTCCCACTGTCGGTGTTGTTGAACTGCTGTCTGGGAATGTCGCCAATCCGCCTGTTCCAGTAAGAAGAATAAACACACGATTCGTTGACGCATCCACAACCACGTCCGTCGGTTTACAGTCTTCGTGTCCTCCCACGCCGTCAAAAATCGCGAGTTGCGCTACCAAAGTCGGAACGCTTCCGGAAAGTACCGGCGTGACATTAAAGACCCACACTGTATGTGAAATGGATGGCGAAGTTTGTTGAGTTGTTACGTACAGACGATTTATGGAACGATTTAACTTCATTCCCGAAATCTTCGCATTCGCACCGAAGTTGTAAATCGTCGTAGGACTTGCTGGGGTTAATGGATCATAGAAAAGTTTGTCGCGATTGTCTGAAGCATAGAACACGTAGAGAGAATCCATTGATTCCGTCAAACGATCATCCGAGAATGTGGCACTCGTGTAAAGCTGTTCAGGACATTCCCCAATACACTTATTGTTTGTACTCAGTGAAAGCCCTGTGAGATCTCCGCCAGGAATGCGCAATGCTTCCGTCGTTTCCCCAAAAGGTCCTCCGCGGGCAGCTTTAGAAGTGATTAAGATATTGTATGACGTTCCACTTTGCGTGATAGCCAAGCGGTCTGACTTCGTGGTTCCCTGCCATGGCAAGTCTTCCATGAAATTCCAAGGCGGATTTACCAAGGAACCATTAGGTTTATTAATCGCACCATTTAACATCAACAAATCCCAAAGGAAATGTTTCGTAAAGACACCGATTTTATAAGTTCCGGAAATAATCAAACGATCCATAGAATCGCTTCCGACTTGCGAAGAGACCGGAGCTTCTAGCAGCCAATTCAAATCATAAGGTAATTGCGACGGCGCACTTTCTGGTCGGGAAGCCGTAAGATCAAACATTGTTTCCCCAAGCAGGAATGTATTACGAATACGTGCATTCCAACCGCGCGAAACAATATAGTTTCCGTCTGTCACTTCTACGCGAATTTTAAATTCTCCGACTTTCAAAGGACCTGCTCCATCAGGATCCAAAGATCCGTCCGTGTCCGTCGGCTTAAAGACAAAACTTGATCCTTCATCAGATTTCAAAACGCCATTGATGTACCAGCGATAGAACAGCTGATCGTTGGTGTTAATATCTGAAGCACTCACAGAAAGGGTCAATGATTGTTTTTCAGCCACCAAGATGTCAGTTCCCGCCGGAAGAGAAGAGTCGATCGTTGGCGCTTCTTCGTAAGGAGAAAGAGGATTCTGAACTTTCAAATTAAAATGCGCCGTATCCACATCACCTGTCACTGTGTCGCGAACACGCACTCGCACCAAATGACCGTCACCGCCATCAGGAGTCACGTCACTTGGATAAGAAGGATTCCATGTGATGATACCTTTATCTTTATCAATGCACATTCCATTGGGCAAAGCACAGTCACGAGGAGACGTTAACAACGAATACTCTAGCTTGTTGCCTTGAGAGTTATTAACAATCATCTCATAGCGGAATGGATTTGCAGCCATATTCGCAGCGGTTTGCTGCATATGATGAACTGGATTTCCATTCACATCATTTCGTGGGCTCACCAAAAATACCGGAGCAACAATCGTAAAGCGCAATGGCGACGCACTGATCGCACGGGCCAACGAAAGCCCATCACGATTTGTGTCACCGTTATCGTTAACAAAAATTTCTGCCGAATGTTCACCGATGTGTCCACGCTGAGGACACCACTCTATAATATATTTTTGTCGGCTCAATGCCCCGTCCAGCTCGGGCGCGCCCACAGGCGAAAGTTTTGGAATTGCCAGATCCTGATTTAATACTCCTCCCGGAGCACAGCTTGGCAGAGTTCTATTGTTTAAGTAGCCCGCATCATAAGTCGCGATTTCCTGCGCCCATGTCGGTGTTTTCGCATGACAGATAAATGGATCGGCCGAGCCGCTATCCAAAGTAGGATGTTGAATGGGATTGGAGTTGGAATCACGACAAAGAGTCAACTTCGTCGCAAACGTTCCACCATCCGGAGTAAAGGCGTCACCGTCGTAGAGATAGAACTCTTTGCTGAAGTAAGTGTCAGCATAAATTCTAAATTTATTGTCTGGCGCCAAGGCTCCAATAGACGGCACCTGATTTTTATTTGTCAAAGTGACTTTATAATATCCAAAAGTTTGTTGCTGAATATTAGGTGTCGTTTTCGCGTCGTACACACGCATTTTAATAACGAAGCCCGAAGTGCCAGAGAACTTTTTCGCTTCTTCATCTGTTGGCGTCCAAGTAATCTTCGCCGTTGTCTTACTTCCGAAAAGAGCCGTGTGGTTACGAGTTTCAACGTCGACTCTCAAGCCTGGAGGAATCGGACGCCATGTGGAAGTTTTCAAATCGTAAACTTGCGGGTCCATTTCGAAGTTCACAGTGCGCAGCTCTTCGCCCTTATTTTCGTCCGTTACATAGATATTATATAGACCCGCAACACCTTCACTAAAATCACCTAGCGTGATCGGATTCGTGTGCGTGCTACCGACGCCGCCTCCGTAAACCGCAAACGAACTGTTTGTGATTTTTGGAGCATCATTGTTCTCGATATAGTTGAACGTGATATTGACTGTCGTTGCTGCCGTTGCGGTGCTGTATGGCCAATGCTCACGTAACGTTGCCTTGATTGTAAATGATCCCGAGAGATCATTGACGTTAGGATTGTATCTTAAATAACAGCGACTACTTTTGTAGTACTCTTTCCAACCCGCTGGAGGAGGTGACGTCGTACATGCCGTACAAGGAGTTGCAGCAAAAGCACCCGGCTCTCGGCAAAACTTAAACGCTCCAAATCCAGCTGCGGGAACCGGTCCTGCATTCGTAAAAGAGAAGCTGTGATAATCATACTTATCTTTCGGATACCAATAGTTATCCACTTGATACAAAGGACTTGGAATCTCTTCAGCGTTGTCATTGAACTCCATGACTCCGCCGGTAAAAGGAACTCCCTCGTAAGCTTGAATCACTGACGAAGTCACCAGTCGAGAGGCATTGTTTAAGTCATTAAAGTTGTGGCGAACAAGTCGTTCTTGCACGTACGGTGTTGTCGTCGTCAAGCCGATGTTATTTATACGACGAACCCATACGGTCTTTGTAAGATCCGACGTCGTAAAGGAAAGTGCATCCACAAGTTCGTACTTCGTGTAATTTGCCGTACGTAAAACGAAACCCGCAGGCAAAGTAAACGCAGTCCCACCACTAGGTCGTGTGAATTTTAACTTACCTTCATGATAAAAGACTGTGGGATTCGTGACCGTCAGGTTAGCCGCTTCAGCCGGTTTTGTACTATGAAAAATATTGATTGTATTTACAGCGGGTCTTGCGCCGTCGATAGCTCTCACATTATAAGTTCTAAATTCTTGCTGAGACTTTCCTACTTGCAGTTCGATATCATTCGTATCACCCAAGCCCACGACAGACGTAGCCGTCATTACCGGGCCACCGGGCTGCGACGATATTGTCAACGAAGTTCCAGTTGGAATTGTAAGAGCTTTTTTCCAAACAGGAACAGTGAGAGTTTGCAATGTTGCAGAAGCACTTGCCGGGAAAGTGAAATTGTCAGGAAGTTCAAACTCAAAACTAGGGTTGCCCGCCGTTTTAATGGTCAAACCTTTGCCTAATATAATCGCCGAAGCATTGGCCGTTGACCGATAAAAAGTAACCATGCCCTTTTCAGTAATAGAGCTATCATTGCGAACTTGAATGTTCGTATCAATAGGATCGGACGTTACTTCACGAGTCGTATAATCAAGAACCGTGAGAGTATTTGCCGCCGCCGTTCTATTCACTACATAGACAGGAACATAAATATCAAGATCTCCGGGTTCGACCGTGACAGCAACCGCAGTCTTAAACTGCATCAAATACCCTGCGAGATTTGAAGTTAACGTGAGGTCTTTTGGAATCGTGCGATTGGCCGTGTCTTCCGTACGAGTGAACAAAACGTGACCAGCAATGCCCGAGCCGGGGCCATTAGACGAAAAATAGTGGCGAATACAGAGCGACGACGCATTTTTTCTGTATGTCGGTATAGTTCTCGCAATATTTCTCTTAATTGCGATCGGTTGAGCCGTATTGCAATCTTCCAAGAATTTCAGATGGTCAAGATTGCTGAAGTTAGCAAGCTCGATAAAAAGAGGATCACTATCGCGATCCGACACAGAGAATGTTTGCGGATTCTGATCATTCACAGAGGTTGTCGCTGCTGTCACTCCGCTAGCTGCCACCAAACACGGAACCGTATTACGATCCGAAGAAGTCAAATTAAGTGTAATAAGTGGAGTCACGCCTCCGTGATTGTCTTTAAGGCTGACAATAAACGTTCCCGTTTTTAGAGCATGAGTCGGTCTCCACTCATAACTGTATCGCACGCGATCGACGAACGTTTCCGTCGTAAGAAGTTTGATATTGGAATTCAGAGTTCCTGAAGTCGTGACAATAATTTCATCCGCCGGAACCGCCGGATTCGATCCTACGTTATTAGGATCTTGAAAATCCAGATAGAACTTATAAGGTGCAAGCCCATCGGGATCCGCCTGAGCACAATAGTCGTACTCAATAGCTCCACTCGCATCCGTATTTATTCCACCCAACATAATCGGAGAAACGTTGTTATCATCAACCGTGACATTAAGGCTTGCCAGCGTCAGACCAAACGATGCATCGACTAATTCCAGAATAATACTCGCCGAGCGTTTTTTCGCATCTTCATTGTTGGGCGTCCAGCGTATTTCGACAGAGTTCTGTCCGGAAATTTGCACAGGCGCTGATTGACCATTCAGATAGAGAGGATTTGAGCCATCAATCGCTTCCGTTTTGACGTTGACAGCCTCGCCATCAGGATCGCTGAAACTGACTCGACAAACCCATTCCACTCCTTCTATCGCTTTCAAATCACAATTGTGAGCGAAAGTGGGACGACGATTCACGTTCTCAACCAGAACTGGCCAATCGACACGAGTGATTTTTCCTCCGTCAGAAACAAGAACGCTGATCGTATAAGGAGCGACTCGGCCATGGTCGTAAGAAGGAATCCATCGAACAACACCTTCTTCCGCTGTAATTAACTGACCTTCAAGCATCCACGCATAGAACACCTGATCGGAATCAGGATCGCGGGCCGTGGCCTTAACCTCAAGACTCTTTTCCTCTTGCACGCGTTGTTGAATCAGCTTGGTCGTCGCTTTTTCGTCAATAACCGGAGGACGATTTAATACGTTAAATGGAAGTGGCCCAGAAATAATGTCTGCATTGGAATCAAAATCGAAATTAATATTGAACTGCTTCAGGAAAGTCAGGAACTGCACAGACGCTGACAGACCATTGCGCAAAAACACATAGAGATGATCAGGATTGAAATTTTCAGGAATTCCAAAAAGCGCCATTCTTTCCGCTTTAATGCGCACGATTTCATTTTGAATGGCCGTCACTTCTTCATAGGTGTAACTGCCTAAACTACGCCCTGGATAGTTCGACAGAAGATTATAAACCAACGTTGTTTCCAGAGTGGGCTTAATGACCATCTCCGGAAATAACATCGCAAACCAAGGAGTCCCGCGGTAATCCATCGTCACTTTCGTAACGAGAGGTCCTTGAGGCACGAATGCTTTCGGCAAAATACGACGGAAGAAATCGGCTTTGACATCGGTGTCCAGTTCAACTTTCGTATCCACTAGAACGCTGGTGTCCAAACGTTGCATCAAGTAAAGAGAGTACTTCTTTTCTGAAACCACGTTGACGACAGAAAGATCGAGCTGAATAAGACCGCCCGGAGGAATGACAATTTCACTTGTCGACCCCTTCTCCTCCAAACAGCCTCCTAAGAAGGCTATGCAGAGTATAGCAATCAGTATTCTAAACATCATCTTTGTGTCCCCCAAAAAACGCCCCACTAATACAACATAAAGATCGTGCCCATATTGATACCCTTCACCGGGTCATAACCATCGTGTCGGAATGAAGGAACCATGATATCCATCGTGCCATCACCGTTGATGTCACCCGTTGACGTATTCATAAAGAAGAAATACGGAGACACTTCCGTGTCGGTCGGAGTGATAATAAACGGTTTCACTTTTCCTTGCGCATCAGTCACAACAACGGAGTCCGGATAATCTTCTGTGTGCAAACCGCCCGCAGATCCGAAGAAGGCAATACCACGACCTATTGAGGTATTTGATGTCACCTGATCGTCCCATCCTGGCGCTCCCAGAATAACGTCGTCGAATCCGTCACCGTTGAAGTCTGCTTTTCCTGAACGTCCACTCAGGATTGAAAAGCCCGTGTAATCAGAAGCGCGGGCGTCCCATGTATAGAACGGCATTGGCGCAGGCTTCGAAGTGCCATTCGCACGAAGACATTGTGGTCTTGGCGTTGCAGGATAATTCGGATTGCTGAACTCAAACTGCTTATTCATGTTGTCGCCCAAGTATTCCCACATCGCTGTCGTATTATCAGTTCCGCAAAGAGGACCATAATAGACATATCCAATACCAGCAGAATCCAAACCGACTTTCGGCGTTTCTAAAGGAGCCGAAACAAGCAAATCTTCATAACCATCGTTGTTGAGATCTCCGGCTGTTGAAAGTTTCCAACCGAAAAGACGACGGCTTCTATTCAAATAAAGAGTGCTATCAGCAATGGGCGGCATCAACGCACGCACTGTTCCCGCAAGACCGTCGACATCCAAAGTCTGATCATCCAATTGGAAAAGGGTGTCGCTCGCGCAAGAACCTCCGGCGTCTGCATTGTTGTAGTAGCCGTCTCTGGTTGTCGCGATGAGACCGTTTGCACTTCCTTTATAGATGAAAACACGACCGTAATTTGTACGGCTTGTCGCCTCGTCCTCATAAAGGCACGAGATATCTTCCCACCCTGGAGCTGAAACAAGAAGATCATCAAAGCCGTCTTTGTCCACGTCCATTGTTGTCACACTTGCTCCGAACCAGTGTCTCATTCGTTCGTAACCATAGTTGATGTTTCTAACAAGAGGGCTGTAGAGATATTCCATCTTACAAGAATTTGAAGGCGGTCCACTGCAAGCCTGACTCGCCGGCGCCGCACCTTCAGTTCCGTAAGTATCAATCATATGTGTCGCACTTGAAGAAGCCAATGTCGCTAAGACAGTCGGTTCATCGGGATAAGTCGTGTTGGTGTAACCTTTGATTTTCGGCGTTTGAATACCCGTCGTAGATCCATAATAAATCCACACACGTCCCATATCTTCAGCAGCTTTACCTGTCGTACAGTCCGTCGAAGCTTCCGGTTCACACTGCCAACCTGTTCCCGCACCCACATTCACACCATTGGGAGTATTGCTCTCTTGAACAGTGCCTGCTCCCTTGTTCATCGTAAAGAATGAAGCTGCTGTCGGATTTGAGATCACGATGTCGGAAATTCCGTCACCGTTGAAGTCTCCGAAATTCACGATTTCTCTGTAGACCGGATCAAGATCATCCAAAGGATCGGTATCCGTTGACGACATTCCTGCCCAACGTTTTGAGATAATTTGTGGATCACCATAAGCTGGTAACCATTGAGGATTGTTGACTGCTTGCAATCCACCACGAGAACCATAGTAAGCAACGATTTGTCCACTTGTTGCATAGTCAACAAAAGCAACGTCACCAAATCCATCGCCGTTGGCATCACCAATTCCGAATGTTCTTTGCGCCCAACCCGGCGACATATTCGTTGGTTTTGAAATCAATTGAGGCAAAGCAATATCATCCAATGTCACACCTTGCGCAGGTGTTGTCGATGGATAGCACTTCAGTTCACTTGCTTGACCCGCTTTGAAGACGCGGTCCATATTTACTTTACAGAACGACGTCGTAATCAAACCAATGCGTGATCCGTAAAACACCACTGCATCCGTCGTATAAGTTGTACTGTTGGCAGAAGGACGAGAAATTTTACCTACGGCATCGGCATACCCGTCTCTGTTGATATCTCCCACCAAGCGAATCGAATCATAACCAAGGTTTTGCGGACTCGCTAAAGTATCACTGACCTTGGCGGAAGGAACGGAGTTCACAGAAGACAGTGGCTGCCCTCCACTATAGAAACCGTAAGCGGCTCCTCCTCCTAGCTTCGTCGACTTATCAAGATAAGCTCCGGTAAAGACGTCGTTCAAAGGTAAAACACCCAGGAAATCGCCGTCAAAGTTTCCAACAGCTACTGATCTACCCAAGTAATCATTCGCCTGCGCATTCGTATTATAGAAGTGCAAGAAGTTGGAAGTTAAACCAGTCCCTGACAAACTCGTGAATGCAAAGACAGCTCCTGAATTTGTGGCGCGGGTCTTATCTCCTATCGCACCAACAATGACATCTTTCAAACCGTCGCCCGTCACATCACCGACGGCAATGCCTTCAGGATAATATCCCAACAATGAATTCGAACTGATGGAATTCGAACGAAGAAGAGTCGGTGCACATTTTTGTTTTTGTGCGTTGGTTTGCGCATTGAAGGAATCACAACGAGAAGTTGAATCATTCCAATCAAGTGATTTATCCGTCGGAGTTGTCGCATCCAACTGATAGAACGAGTTGTAAGAATAATGTCTCCATTGGTTGCCGTAGAAAACCCACAAACCACCGGAACTTGACTTATCACCATTCGTTAAATAACTCGCTGACACCACAGCTTCAGCCCAACCGTCGCCATTGGAGTCCGACTTGGATGTGATCGCTGTATTTGTACTGTCATAATAGGATGGGTCTCCCACCAACGCCACAGACGTACCGAAGCCAGGGCTTGTCAGAGCTTTTCCATCAACCAATTTATGGTAACTGCGCGGGAATAAAATACGCATGCTTGTCGGCGCGGCCATACAAGAAAAATGATAAAGAGGGTCCATATTACGACGGCCACATTTCCAGAATGTATTGCGTGAAGGTACTTCTACAGAAGCAGCTTCAGCCAAAGTAGCGCCGCGGCCAAAATACAAGAAGGCAGCACCCGGCGCACTTCCAACAGTCGTCGTCGAACCGTTCATCGTGAAACCGTAATAATTCGTTCCACTTGGAAAACTTGTCGTGCTATTTCCCCAACCACCATCGTCAGCACCACTTCCCGCAGGCATAGATCCGCAAGTATCAGGCGTACAAGCCCCGGTTGGTTTCAACTTTGATTTATAGTTTGCCGCACTTGCTTGGGGATAACGGAATCCTGGCGAGCCAATGATCATATCTGCGCCGCCCACAAGTTTATTGTCAGAACGACGAACACGATACTTACCATCAACGTCAGCTCCTCCGGCAATGGAATATCCGAACAAGGCACCCGTGTGCGGAACAGGAGCATAAACTTTTAAGAAACGGAATTTCAAATCAGCCGAAGTGATCGTCGATGACGCCAGAGGTGTTTCGTATCCAAGACCACTCTTTGATCCAAAGTACATAGCGACATATCCAGTACGAACCTCGTACTTGGCATCGCCGACAAGAGCAGGGGCTACTACACCATCGTAGTCTCCAGTAGGAGCTCCCACAGCAAGATCGTCGTAACCATCAGCATTAAAGTCGCCAATAAAAGAAACCGCGAATCCAAATTGTGGTTCAGAAATTTGCGTCCTATTTGCATTGTCAAAGTGAGAACCTGGATAAAGCGCCATATTCGGCCACAACATCACCGCAGAACAAGTCGCTCCCTCAGAGAGACCGTTACATGTTTCAACGTTTTGCTGCATATCTTTGATACGATCTGGGGCTTTCAGACCTTGAGGGCTTCCGAAGAAAACGAAGGCCGCTCCCTGACGGTAACTCGGCGTCATAATGTGCCCAGGAGCACCCACCACCAAGTCTTCGCAGGCTTTACCTAACAAAGAATCGCCGTTGAGATTTCCCTGACCCGAAAGAGACTTTCCGAATTTGGCTCTGTCTGACAAATCTTCAAATGTGATAACTTGAGGATCTTGACCGGGATTCACCGGATTTCTCGAAGGCGCAGGGCTTGTTTTTAAAGTAAAATTCGTGGCCCCTGTTGGCTTATAAGAATAATAAATATAAACCGCACCGGCAGATTCTTCTTTCACTCCCAAACTTGCAATAGAGACACTCGGCAAACCAACCGCAAGATCGGGATAACCATCACAATTGAAATCTCCAGAAGACATGGCTTCACCTAAGAAAGCCACACCGGAATCCAAGGCCGCCACAGGAGGAGTCTCTTGAACGCCTGGAATCCCTTTAATGTACGTGCTCAAATTATCAAAAATGAGTGTTTCATTTTTAACGCCATCATTGTAATTCACATGAACTGACAGATCTTCTACTTTACCCAAAGGCAAATTTGCAGAGGAAGAAAATACGATTGTTCCTGCTCCGACCAGAGGGTCCGATACTGGAGTAGTGCCCTTATAAACGCGGCTCGTGTAGAATTCATTTTTATAATCCGCATTTGTCACTGGAGTGACTTTGGCATACGGAAGTGAACCAATTGAAATCGGACTCAACTCATAAGTGGGTAAAGGGAATCCAGCTTTCGTCGACGCCGTCACCACTTTTGTTGGACGTTCATAAGTGCCATCCAAATACTTTACTTGTACGACGAAATGATAACGTGTTGAACCTTCCAAACCTCTAAAGAGATAACGAGTGTCCACCGCCGTTACATTCACATCCGCCCACGAATTTGTATTTGCCGCTGTAGGGTCTTCATATTTTTTATAGAAAACCTGGTACTCAGTAACTTTATTAGGATAACTCCAAGTTAAAATGAGATTGTCGTCGGCATCTTTCGTAACAGCTTCAACTCCCGTAAACGGAGTCATCGTTGTCACTTGCAACTCCCTATTTCCACCGACGGTGTTAGAGCCGTCCGTCGCCACGACTTTGAATGTATAAGCAGTGTTTGGCGCAAGATTACGAATAATAACTTCACCAAACGAAGTCGTTTCCAAAGGATCCTGTGAAAGATTGTAATAGACTTTGTATTCACGGTAACGAACGTGGTTCGTCCAATAGACTCTCACGGCTGTCGGAGATAAAACTTCGATACCATCAAGTCCCGAGAAGTCTTTAAGAAGACTTCCTGTTTCAACTTTCTCCGTACATGCAGACACGAAGAACAAAGAAACTAAAAGTACGGCGAGTGATATTTTTTTAATAAAGTACATAAACCACTCCTGTAGCAAATGCTTTTCCTGATGGATGACCTCGACCTGGCGAAGCCATAAGCAAGTCGGCAACTCCGTCGCCGTTGATATCTCCACTCGCAGAACTAGATAAATACGAACCTTCAAATGCAGATCTTGAAGGCAGATAGATCAGAATCGGTTCACAGACTGGATCTGATCCACCATAACAACGTGGTGTTGTCGATGGAGCCGATGTGATCTTAACGCCAAGAGGTCCGCCGTAGTAAATAACCACGGCACCTGTGTCTTCCAATACTTCCTCGAGATCGTAATCCTTACCAGGAATATTGATCGCAATGTCGTTGTATCCGTCGTTGTTGATGTCACCTAAAGCAACCACTCCCCAACCGAAGTAATCCGTCGCTGTGAAGTAATTAGGTGCTCCCAAAAGACGCTGAGGCTTCGGCTCTGTAGAAACCGCGTGTAATGTATTTTCCGCCAAAGCTCCTGCCGGGAAAAGATTGGTCGCAGCCAGCGTTCCACCGCCATAGAAAGCGTACGTCGTTCCCACTTGGGCCGCGTAGAAGGCATAGACTTTTGAAACTGCCGGAGCTGAAACAACGATGTCATTAAGACCATCGCCATTTAAGTCTCCTGTAGAAACCACGTCGTATCCGAATTTTTCTGCGGCAGCAGAAGGATCAATCTTCTGCGTTGAAGTGTAGTTAAGTCCCTTCGTAGTACCTTTATAAAGATAGATACGTCCTTTGCTTGAAGCATAGAGCGGATCTCCGACAACCATTTCGTCGTATTCGTCACCTGCAAGTTTATCAATAGATCCTAAACCCGCAAGACTCCAACCAAACTGCACACCGACATCCGGTGAAGCGAGCATTTGCACGGAACATACTTTCGGAGTGGCGTCTGTACATGGATCTTGAACTTTAACACGAATATCCGTGCCCGATCCCGTGAGCTTCACAGTTCCCGTGCTGCGATCGGTTTGTGGACCAATGTTCGAACCATAGAATACGTAGATACGACCTTTATTAGCCGCCGTAAAATTCATACCCGCAGGAATCACATCCGCTTGAGGAGTTTCTGCTGTATCTGTCGCAATCGCAAAGTCGCTGTAGCCATCTTTATTGAAATCACCATAAGCGACCGCGCGATTGGAAGGACTGTAGTTCGAGACCTTTAATGTCGACGCAGGATTTTGCCCCATAGTCGCATCCTGCTGATGGAAGGTCACAACATCCGTACCAGGAATTGCAAACTTCAAAGCATTTTGGCCCACGGGAGCCAAAGACGGCGCATTTCCGAAAACGACACCACTTGAAGATCCGTAGTAGATGTAAGTTGCAGCGCTACCAATAATCAAAATATCGTCATAGGCATCACCGTTGACGCTACCGATTCGGTAGAACTCTTTTCCAAAACTTGGATCAAGATCAACAACAAGTTTAAGAGGATCCAGAGCAGTCGCCGGGATGCGCACAGGATCAGGTGAAACAACAAGACCGTTTGAACTTCCGTAATACACGACAAGCTCAACAGTGTTCGCAACGGCGATGTGAGCAACAACGTCGTCGTAACCGTCGCCGTTAAGATCCCCAATCACTTTCGCTCTCTCAAAACGATAGTTCAGCTCTTTACTGAAGTTGACATTGAGAGTTTTATTCGGAGTTGTAACAGAAGACGCAAACGAACCCGTGGAGTTAAAGATAAAGGCTGCACCATTGTAATAAGCCGGAGAAGAATGATAAGGCGCTCCGATAATGAGGTCCCCCGCACCGTCTCCATTGAAGTCCGCACCTGCCAAACCGCCATATCCAAATAAAGAACCCACACTCAAATCTTTGGCATATACAATGGAGGCACCAAATGGATTCACGCCACCGCTGTACCAAGTACAACTCGACGTACAACCTTCACTGACGTTATCTGAAAGCTGAGGCGAATCAATACGTGTAGCACCTTCATAACCCAAGGAAGAAACGTCAGGTTTATAAAGATACACAACCCCATGGCTGGAAATCTGTTTCTTACCGTCACTGCTTGCTACTGTTCTATAAGGAGCAGAGACCGCAAATGAAGGAAGACCACGAGACACGGACTCAATATCATCCAAAGTTCCTAAAGCATAACCAAATTGAACTCCTGCCTCAGCCGGGCTTGTGTGAATCATTTGATGATCACAGTGATAAAGAGTTCCGGTATTTACATTCGAGTTTCGTGAATTACATGCAACGGCGTTGACGGCATGGATCTCTTGAAGCGGAGTCAAAATTCCCATGATCCCGCCCGTCGTCGCATCCGTCGACCGAGGCGTGATGTAATAACCAAACACAGCTCCGGCATTCGCATTTCCATTGACGGTCGATGTTGGAGCTCCAACGAAAACGGCTCCAGCGATATCCGGAGTTGTCGTCACCGTTCCAATGATGTTAGTCAGAGGATAACCATTCTGATTCGGAATACCTAAAATACTCGAACCATAACCTTTAAGAGTCACATGAGTGGCTTCGGGACTCGCCGGACTTGTTAAATCTGGATAAGACTCCATACAGTCCCATCCGACGATTCTTTGCAAATCAGTACCCACGGTGTCTTGCTGACCTTTACAAGCCAAGATAGAACCACGTCCCGCCGCACGGGCAGGAACACCAATCACCAAATCGTCACACTTATTGAAATCATATCCTTTGTTTTTCGGCGCAGGGCTTGTGCGATAAACATACCCGCCACCGTTTTCACAGATACGGGAATTAAAGGCTGTACCGACAGCGCCACCGAAGTCTTGTAGAACACTGAGAGCGGCGAAACTTCCGTCTGTAAGACTGCCTCCCGGAAGAGTTTCGGCATCAATGACAGCGTGGCTCTTCGCATGTGTGCTTGGATAAAGACCAAAACGGTCTCCACGGAGAATTTGAATCTGCCTTTTTACTGGCGCCACATTGGTTTCAATCGTCACGGCCAGATCGTCAAATCCATCATTGTTATAATCACCAAAAACAATCCCGTGAACAAGGTTTGTCGTAGAATCCTTGTACTTCGCCGGACGACATTTAAATGATGTCGGGTCGCATGTTGTTTCATTCAAACCGTAAGCGTTACCGCCCGCACCCGTGACAAGTCCCTTAACTGGATCTCCGAACACAACAAAGACAGAGCCTTCACTGGTCTGAACCGCCAAGTCATCGCACGTAAAAATCTTTTTAATTTTATTGATATTGGCTGGTGGCGAAGCCGGTGTGAATAAGTCATCACAAAGTCCCACACGATTGGCTTTAGGGTCCGCAAGATCTGTGTAACGGCTGAAGCAATCGCCATTCACGTTTCCAACTGACAAACGCGTACCAAAGCGTGAGTTCGTCGCCATCTCAGTATAATAAACAAGTTGTGGATCTGGGAATGATGCATCCGCACTTGGTTCAACATCCGTTTTCAAAGTCGGAAGTGGATCAATCGGATTTCCCTGCTCATCAAATCCCGGAGGCGCATCGTATCCGTAATAAATAACAACGGCACCACCTGCCTCATAATGACGATCACTAACATAAGGTGTGGCACGCGGAGCTGCAATCGCAACGTCCTTAATTCCATCACAGTTAAAATCTCCGACTTGCATACGAGCACCCAGCTCTTGCATACCAAGCCCACCACCCACAAGACGTGGAATCAGAGGAGCTTTTGCGCCGGAGCCTTCTAACGCTCTGACCATCGGTTTTTTTACGCTCGCCTGACCTTCCAATTGCACGTCGACGATAGTGACGTTGCCGCCAGAACCAGAGACCTTCGCGTAAATATTCTTTGAGCCCGGAGAAATTGGA
Source organism: Bdellovibrio sp. HCB-110 (assembly GCF_047323225.1). Taxonomy (GTDB): domain Bacteria; phylum Bdellovibrionota; class Bdellovibrionia; order Bdellovibrionales; family Bdellovibrionaceae; genus Bdellovibrio. Next base: position 268,496 of record NZ_CP178750.1, on the reverse strand, counting down.
ATGATCGAACGGAAATAGTCATTGCCATTCACCGTTGCCAAACGAATGTCAGTGAAACGCTCAAAGATCTCCGTTTTGTAAGTAGAGTCTCCCCCTTCAGTCCAAAACCAAGGGAAGTTTCCGATGAAGGCTGAATTCATGCGCACCGTTGGCAAGTTCGTCAATTGTGACTGAACCAAAACGCATGGTGCTTTTGAGTTCAAATAGGCTTCGCTCATGTTGACTGGCTCAAAAGAATCGTCTTTGTAGCTTGCCATGACCCAGAAACAATATTTCGCACCACTCGCTAATGAATTCACCGACGTGATAGCTTTGTCTGTCACGATATCTGTCGGCGTTGTTAAATCCCACGCGTCGCTTTCGCGTTTCGTGTAGATTTTGTACGTAACTCCGTCACCATTTTTAACCCAGTTCACTTCAACGGCGCCGTTGGCCTGAGCTGACAATCCCGAAGAAGGAATGCCCGAAAAATTCGACATCGTTTTTACAGTAACAAAATTATCAAAACCAAATTCTTCCTCTGTCGCCGCATCAACACCTGTGACAGAAAATTCATAGAATGTGTCAGCCGCCAAACCTGTGACCGACGTCGTTGCAAAAGTTTCTGTTTTTACAGGAGTATTAAAGCCCTTACGATAGATTCGATATTCTTTAAATCGCGCTTGAAGTGACCACGACAATTGCACCGTTGTCGGCGAAATGGCGACCGCAGTAGTGAGTCCGTTGAATTTAGATGGAAGTGTGGTTCCTTGCAATCCAGCCTTGGCGCAAGAAACTAAATACATCCCAGAAACGAGCAGCAGTAGTGTTAAAATCCATTTCATACGTATCATCAGTATATAGATCGGTGCGTATGTATGGAATTAAACAGCGTTTTCGGTCGCTGATTGGTACAGTCTAGGTGTTCCGCAATTTCGCTAGTCTTTCGTACCAAAGTGGTTGCAAAAATTTTCCGTAGGAATCACTTATATTTGAAAGCAGAGATTTCTTCGCTGAAATGCAAAACGATCACTGAGTCACTAAGAACAATTAGCGGAACACAAATTGAAATTCCACAATCGTGTAAACATGTTCCGCCGAGAATTATTGCGAACTTTTTCGATGGGACTAAATTGAAATTTAACAAAGTGACTTCAAGAGAATTGCTTCGTTCTTTCTTCGATAGTTTTCTTTTATTAAAACTCATTCGAGGAGAAACTACGATGAAAACCACTCCCATTCGCGATCAGGTGAAAGATCATTTACTCACTCCAAAAAATTCCGCTCTGGTTATTATCGACTATCAGCCACCGCAAATATTCACAACTCTCTCGATGGATCGTCAGACGATGATTCATAACATGCGGGCCTTAATCAAGACGGCAAAGGCTTTTGAGCTTCCCATCATTCTAAGCACGGTGAATTCTACGAACGGAAGAAATCCCGACACAATTCCTCAGTTGAAAGAGTTGCTTCAAGGAGTACCGGCGATTGATCGAACGACAATCAATTCTTGGGAAGACGAAGAATTCCATCAAGCTGTTAAAAATACTAAGCGCAAAAAACTTATCATGACAGCTTTGTGGACGGATGCCTGCTTGCTCTTCCCCACTTTAGATGCTCTCAAAGAGGGATACGAAGTCTTTCCGGTCGTGGATTGCGTTGGTGCAAACTCCATCGAAGGACACAAAGCCGCGATCACACGAATGGTTCACTCAGGAGCACAACCTGTTGGATGGAATTCCGTCGCCTGCGAACTGCAACGCGATTGGGCCCGCAGCGCGACCGTTCCAGGATTCCTGGAATCCGTGAAGGAGCAAGGGGCTGGCTGGGGCTGGTACTTAGCACTTGAAGGAGAAATCGCCGCCTATCACAACTACAAAGGTGGCGCGGAAATGCGTCTTCAAGACAATCCCCCGCACTAATTTTAAGAATAGATTTAGAAAAACAATGTAAGAAGAATGTGGTAGGGAGTGCGGAGGAAGAAAATTCCTTGTAATTTCAACCTCCTTTTTCAATATGTACTACAATCTACTACGGTTAGCTTTTGTAGGGCTCCGGCAAGTTACGCCATGTGCGACTGATTTCAGCTGCATTGTTGTTTCTCACGGGTTCAAGTAGTTGAGTTAAGTTACCCAAATGCTTGTGAACGTCGCTTGATGACACGCTCGCGCTGTTATTGGCGAGGTTCCATAGTTCACCAACAGAGGCTCTGGCGTATGAGTTAATATCGCGTGTCTGTCGGAACTTTATATCATCGGATGTGTTCCATTTATTTGTAATCCAATCTTTCGTATTACCTTCAAGAACCAAGGCTAGGTGATTCCAAATTTCCAGGAGGAACGTACCCACAGGAAGTATGAGTACCGCAACTAGAAATGCGAAGATCAAAGGTTCACAAATAAACGTCCAAGATTTCTGCTCCCCTGTTCCGATGGTAACTGCAATAATGTTCTCAATTCTGGCACTGGCATCAGCATTCCCAGTTGTTGCATACAGCACTGCCCGCCAATTCCACATGATAAAACCTACCGTGAACGAGCCCATAAAAGGATGGTTCATTCTTTCCTTAGCAATTTCTAAAATCTTTTCCATAACATATCTCCACAGGATTTAGTTTATTATCATCTAATACTGCGAACACTGCCATAATTAACACCGTGTGTTTGTATTCCATCCAAGACGTTAGTAGCACCCTTCTGCTTTCCTTTTTTGGCAGAGCTCGTTTGAGGATTGAATGAAATATTGGACAAGCAGCTTCGGGATCATATTTAAATGGAAGGCAATTTGTCGAAAATAAATCTGGGGAATGGTACTCTTGTTTTGCCATTTCTCCTCTGATTAGTCGTGAAATATTCAGAATTCCAGATTCGAATGTGACGTATCGATCTTCTGATTTAGACATATCTGATATAAATTTATTGCGATTAAGTCCTTCTCTCGTTTTAGACAGTGCTTTCAAATGAGCGCAGACTTGTTTGGCCTCGTGAGTACTTATGTTGGTTTTTCCTAACTCATCTAAATGATTTAACAGATCTATTTCAAGCGTCTCCACGGAAATCTCGTCATATTTTTTTAAGTTCCATTTCCAAAATGTTGCCTCATGGAAGAGCAAAGTTTGTTGCCCTTGAATTGGGTCGCTATAGAACTTAGTAATAATATTCTTTGCCGTTTGGCGAACATCTTTTGGTAAAGAGGAAGTGAAGTTTTTCTGCTCATGATATTTTTTTTGCCATTTATAAACTATACTTGCTTCTTCGGGGCTGAAGTCAGTTTGGGAGCAAAATTGAGTTTTAAATTCGATCATATCCTTTTCGGATACTTCCTGAGCAAGAGCCTCGCGACAAAACTTCATCCATACATCATTTCGATTTCCATCGTAAGCGTTCTTAAGACATTCAATGAAATATTGGTGGATATTTCTAATTTCTTTACGGCTGATTTCCTTCGTGCTCGAGATGTTTGATGGCTTGACTTCCTTATTTTTTGGATTACCCCATGCGAAAATGAAGTCTTTCAATGAGAACTTTCTATTTGTAGCCTTTTTTAACACAACAAGAAATGGCGATTTTAGATTCTTCATATGATATGTGCCCGGTAATCTCATGACTCTGGGAAGATCGTTGACTGCCGGATCGGTGTTATGGATTTTGGCAATGTGCTTTTGCCAAATGCTAAAGCTATCTAGTGCTAGATCATCCACTAGCCAGTAGCTATGAAGACCACGTTTTGACTGTATTACAACCGAAGGCCGCAATTTTGGTTTTTTTCCTTTTCCTGTGTCGTCGTCAGTAAAAACTGCTCTCACGCGCTGAACGTTGTCTTTTCGTCTGCCGTTCAAATCGGTCTTATTTACTGTAAAAAAAACGCCATAGCCGTTGATGTTACGGTTTTTAATCTCCTTCCAGCACTCTTTAATTGTTCCATGAATAATCTTTGGGGGCATACTCTTATCGCTATCGTGCAAAAACTGAATGGTAACTTTTGAGGACCTGCTTCCGCTCAGGCATTCTATTGCTTTACAAGCTTGTTCTCGGTGAGTACTTGAAAATCTGATGTTCATCATTGGAGTCCTTTCATAGCCCTTCTAGGCAATGGAGGAGCTTCTATTTCAATTATAGAGTTGATGAGAATGGGACAGCTCGAAAAGTGTGTTGCTGAGATGTCCCAGTCGGACAAAATTTAAAAGATAAGATATTGAAATTATTTGATTTTAAAGATTCCCGGCGAATGGAGTCCAATTTGAGATTTATAAAATAAGATAAATCTATTAAACGATTGTTAGATTACAGTTAAGTGAGGACGTAATGAGCAATACAAAAGCCAAGCAAGCGATTTCGCAAATGGAAGTTCAGCTATCTGAACTATTGAGTATGGGTGAAAAAGGTCATGCTGACGAGGTGTCGGAAAGAGTAGATCGATGGCATGCTCGGACAAAAAAAGTGATTAACGATTCAATCAGCAATGTTGAAGCTCAAAATTTTGTCGAGCATAACAACTCAAGAATTTTTTCAAGTGATGCCGAATACGTACTGGAGAAAATTGATTTTTATCGAAGAAAAGTGAATGTCCTTCTGGAGGAACTGAAAACGCATCCAGAAACTTTGATCGATCCCTCTATCCTAGCTATTGATTCTGATGATCTTGGTGAGAATCAATACCTTTTCAAGATTCTTCATCCCGAGATCCTAAGAGTTTCTGGTCAAAAGTTTTTCGATAAGCATTATTCAGATTCGGCGGAATCGGCCTTTAAAGAGGTTAATCACCGTATCAAGCTATTCTTAAAATTCAAGCATGGCGACGAGAAAGACGGTGTTCCTCTTATGAGAGACGTGTTTGGTGGTGCCACGCCAAAAATTGTTGTGGGAGATCTAACATCCGAAAGTGGAAGAAACATGCAAGAGGGATATGGGCATATATTCGCGGGCTCTATTCAAGCGATTAGAAATCCCAAAGCCCATGAGAATATAAAAATTGATAAGAATAGAGCTATACATTTTCTTTTTTTGGCGAGCTTGCAAATGTATAAACTTGATGAAGCAAAAATTCCTCAAGTGGGTTCTTAGTATTTAAGGGAGCACCAATGACGAACGTACAAGATGTAATTCAATTTGGAATTGAAGCTACTACGTATTTAAAACCCGACAAAAATGGATTGTCTTCTAATGAGATACATGAGCTTTGTGGAAGATTTGGCTATCAAAAAGGTGAAATTAACGATGGTATAGATAAGCTAATGAAATTAGGGACCGTGGAGGCGTTCTTTAATGACGAGCTTTTTTATCTCAAGCCAGACTATCTATATTTTATGTCTCCTTGGTTTAGATTCCGAACCAAGGAGCCACGAAATTTAAAGCTTATGCATAATATTATGACGGTATTGTCAGATGAGCTTAAGGCGCAAGGCCGCCACGGCTTTAGCGTTAGTATTCCATTTTTAACAACTAAGATAGACGACTCGTTAGTTCGAAATCAACAAGATATACTTGTAAGTCTCAATTTATTGGCGCGATATAAACAGTTTACAATCAATAAAGATCAAATCGAAAAGCCCGGGAATATGTTTGCTGGAGATTTCGTGCAGAAAATTGGGGCTTCAGATTTGCACAGAAACCATGAGGATCTATTTGCGCAAGTAATGGATCATGTATCCGAAATTATACGAAGAAAAGAGAGTAATAGAACGATTGCGACAGATCCTTTGGCTGCATTCGAAGAGTTATTTACAACAATGGAATGTGAAAAGTATTTAGCTTGGTGGAAAATTCAATTGCTGGAGCTCAATAGTATTGATCAAAAAAGATGCTGCAATCTAACCATAGTATCGTCTGCCGCTTTATGCGAAGGAGCTCTATCGTTTTTTGCTGCGAGTGAGATTCGTCAGGGTCTTACGATGGATAAGAAACTACCGGACGACCCCAAGCAATGGAAGCTATCAGTATTGATAGATGCGGCCAGTACTGGTGCGAAACCTCTCATTGATGCTCCGCTAAGAGCCCGACTGATCGATCTTAACGAGCATAGGAAAGTTATACATCCGAGCTATTTTATGTCGGGACCAATGAAACACCAAAAGGTCCCTGATATCAGACCTGAACAATCTGAGTTTGCGGTTGAAACTCTAAAGAAGTTATTAAGAGCAATAATTGAGTGGGTTCAAGTAAACAGAACTATTCAGGCTTAAATGCGCATCATTGCGTGAGTTTCTAAATTATAGAAAGATATTATGGCAGACCTAACCCAATCAAAAACGGAGATGTTGATAAAACAAATCCAGTCTTCACTAGAATCTTCTTCTCAAAAAATTCCAGGGGCAATTTTACTTGAAGGCCCATGGGGCTCCGGAAAAACTTACTTTTGGAAAAAGGAGGTAGAGCCGATGTTGGGAAAAAGCCCTATATACGTGTCTCTTTTTGGTCTACCCGATATCGATTCTATTCAAAATAGAATTATCAGCGGGGCGATATCCAAAGCTAAAGACGAAAAAACAGATTTTTCAAAACACATTCAGAGTGTCGTAAAATTCGCACAATTAACTCCTAAACTAGGTCTAAAATTTATTTCAAAATTTATTGAAAATAAAACTACCGTAAATCCTGAAGAACTATTGGAAACTTTAGATCTTAGTTTAAATCTGCTTAAGATAATTCCTAAAGGGTCCGTTATTTGTTTGGATGATATTGAGCGGGTAAAGGTGCCTTATGATCAGCTTTTAGGCCTTGTCGATCGACTTCTCCTTGAGTGTGAGGCTCGCATAGCTTTGATTGCCAATGAGAATAGCATGAAAGGTATATCAACAGACTCATCTCGAGAAAGCGATTTTTTCAAATTTAAGGAGAAGGTGGTTTGGAAGACCTTACGTTGGGAACCGAATTTTACGCATACAATTGATGGTGTATGTAAAGATCTTGTGTCATTAGAAAATCTTGAGAAAATTGAAAACTTTAAAGGAGCCGTTCTTGAGGCATTTACGATAAGCAAGTGTAAAAACTTAAGAGCGCTTGAGCGATCTATAAAGTCTTTGGACGAGATTTTAAGTATTAAGGATTTAAATCTTGATCCAAAATATGCTCGATATCTTTGTTCGTTGATAATCCACCAAACAGAAAGCGGAACTATCAGTGACGATGCCTGGGTATACGGAGGAAATAACTATTATCTTTCGATGTCCATAAATAAAAAGAAAGAAGAAGATTTAACTGGAAAAGACAAGGAGAGCGCGGAGTTTCTCGCTCGATTCTATAGTAAGGATACTTCACAAGCTGTCTTTTCAAAAGCGATACATGAGTTTGTCTATACAGGTATCTTAAATAAAGTTGGAATGAATGAAGAGTTCAATCCCAAAATTGAAGTGCCTTATTCGAGAGTATTGTCTCAAATGTTGGAATTCAGTTGGGTATACAAGCCCGATGAATATGGATATTGGCTCGTAAACGATGCTGAAAAGAATATTATAGACTATAGCGTTGATATCAATATTCATATCCTGTTTAGAATTTATCGAAATCTAGCTCGTCTATGTGATCATTTAAGTATTCAGATGCCTAATATAGATAATGCCATGAAGGATCGTATTCGCGATCATATTCGAGAGAATAGTGAAGATCCACGCCTGGAGTCGACGTTTTCAACTGGGTTGGAAACGAACGCCATGAGGCCTTATTTAGATTATTATCGAACGGCTCGGATCGAGATTATAATTGAGAAGAAAAAGGACAGTATCATGGAAAACCTTAAACAAGGGAAAAATGTAAATGATGATTTCCATGAAATCCGTGACCCTAATGATTTGATGTCGTTAATTTTGGACGAAGACATTTTGAAAATAGCAGATGAACTACTATATAGTTATCCCGAACAACACTATCAGTACTATAATCTTTGTATAGAAAAATTGAAATACTATAGGGATTATGATGGCAGTGCTCAGCTTGAGGCTTTATCTAAAAGAATTGACGCTTTATCGTCTACCTCCAAAGAAATAGGACTTAAGAAAAGAATGGGTTGGCTCAAGAATAAAATCGAAAGTAAGGATTAAACAATTTTCCTTTTCTTTCGAAGTACCTTACTTCTTTGAAGAGTTTTTCGTGCGGAATCTTGTGATATATTTTTTCTCATTACATGCATTGTTTTTAACGAAAGAATGATTGATAGAAGTTTGGACTCTTTGTTGCCAAAGGTTGTCTGAGCGATTTTTCCTAATTTAATGAGGAAATTTGATTCTATTTTTTTTCGGATACTTTTAAAGTTATTCTTTGGTTCTTCAAAAACGCCCAAGATCTTTAGTTGATGATTTTTATAATCTAAAAGTAGCCCTTCAAACGCATTTGTTTTATTCAGATAAAGGGAATGGTCAGTCTGGAGTTTCTCATAGTGCTTCTTTAATTTAGGTCAAACAGCCATCTTCCAGTAAAAAGTGTAGATAAATCCGCCTGAGTGGGGTTAGGAGTTCGATTGTTAAGCCATTCAGAAATAGTCGATTTTGGCACACCCGTGGCTTTCGAAATTCCAACAAGCGTATGCCGCTCTTCCTGCATTATTTTTTTAGAACCGTACCGACTCTTAAATCCATGCACACAAGCATCTAGGACTCCCGTTAACTTGTTTAGGCCAGTTCCAACTTGTCGAACATGAATCTGATAACTCGAATATATGTACGAATTATTGGACAAGTTTTGGCTGCCATTAAGATTGTTATAGATCTTCGAAAAATGAGTGATTGGATGACAGACTGTAGGGGCACGCCTGTAGGATACGGGTCGTTTACTACAGGCAGTGACTACAAGTTGATATCAAGTGCGGTGATTTACTATGATTTAGCAGGATATCGCAAATAACGAACAAGAATCCGCTTTCTGCTTTATATGTTTGATTTTACTTTTGATTCTTTACTTTTCTTAACGGTTTACAGGAGCACTGTTTAATACCTTCGAATTTGGTAGGGGGCGAGGGACTTGAACCCCCGATCCCAGTGTTATGAGCACCGTGCTTTAACCAACTAAGCTAGCCCCCCAAAAGTGCGCTGAGACTCTATAAACTTACCAAAAGAGACCTGCACATTCAAAGGCCAGATACGACGCCCTACGCCGCAAGAGCCTTCTAAATAACCTCATCGAGTTTCAACTCAGGAAATACAGATTTGATTTTTGCAAGAGTCTTTAGTTCCGGATCTTACAAGCAACAGCCACCGTTGGAGAAACGGGAACCGAAATAATATTTTTTCCACTTAAACATTTTCCCAAACAACTAAAGCCTATAGAAAGCAAAGACTGCGAGCATTAAGAAAAAACAAAAGGGCCAGCTAAGGATTCTTCGGAGTGACCTTCGGCCCCGCCCGGATGGCGGTATTACTGGCCGATTGAGCCCGGAGGGCGTGTCACGGAGAAGAAGCCTTAGCTGGCCCTTTTGTTTTCCTCTTAAGGACCGACCGTCAACAGACTAGCTATCAACAAACGCCTTAAGTTTGTTGCTGCGAGAAGGATGACGAAGCTTTCTCAAAGCTTTCGCCTCGATCTGACGGATACGCTCACGAGTCACGTTGAAGTCCTGACCAACCTCTTCAAGAGTATGATCCGATTCTTCACCGATACCGAAACGCATACGAAGAACTTTTTCTTCTCTTGGAGTCAGTGTCGAAAGAACACGGCGAGTTTGTTCTGCCAAGTTCAGGTTCACAATCGCTTCTGCAGGATTGATCACCTTTTTGTCTTCGATAAAGTCCCCTAAGTGCGAATCTTCTTCTTCACCCACTGGAGTTTCCAAAGAGATTGGCTCTTTCGCGATTTTCAAAACTTTACGAACTTTATCAACTGGCATGTCCATTTTATCTGCGATCTCTTCAGGGGTCGGCTCACGGCCTAGTTCCTGGATCAGATAACGAGATGTACGAACAAGTTTGTTGATAGTCTCGATCATGTGAACAGGGATACGGATTGTACGAGCTTGGTCGGCAATCGCGCGAGTGATCGCTTGACGGATCCACCATGTCGCATAAGTCGAGAACTTATAACCACGACGGTATTCGAACTTATCAACCGCTTTCATCAAACCGATGTTACCTTCCTGGATCAAATCCAAGAATTGAAGACCGCGGTTTGTGTACTTCTTCGCGATAGAAACAACGAGACGCAAGTTCGCTTCAACGAGTTCTGATTTCGCTGCATCGGCTTCGCGCTCACCTTTCCAAATCGCTGTGTAAGTTTCCTTAACCCAGTTGTGGTTCATCTCTGTTTCAGAATCAAGACGGCTGATACGTTTTTCAGCCTCTTGAGCTTGCAATACGTAGGATTTGAATTTTTGGTAATTCAAACCAGTATCGCGAGTCATTCTTGTTAGTTCTTTTTCATTCGCATCGATCAACTTCATACGCTCTGCCATTGCAGCAACATCTTTAGAGAACGTACGCTCAACACCGTCTTTAATACGACGACGAAGAGTTCCGATACGGCTCACCAAGTTTTTGAACTTGATCACGATACGGTTGATTGTCTTACGGTTGAAGTTCACAGACTCGAAGTTCGCCATCAACTTGTCGTTCATCACAACAAGTTCTTTCATAGCTGCTTGACGAGCTGGAGTGTTCGTTTCTTCTTTACGAAGAACCGTGAAGTGTTTCTCAGCCGCTTTTTGGTATTCGGTTACTTTGCCGATAAGTTCATGAATCTTATCGATGTATTCCTTTTCGTCGTACTGAGTATCTTCATCCTCAAGACCACGGAAGATCGATTTAACTTTGATACGTCCTTCATCAAGACGTTTACCAAGTTGAATAATCTCGTATGTTCCTAGTGGAGACAAAAGGATGGCGCGAACGATTTCACGCTCCCCTTTTTCGATACGACGAGCGATCTCAACTTCACCCTCACGAGTAAGAAGTGACACGCTACCCATTTTACGCAAATAAAGGCGAACTGGATCGTTCCCCTTAACATCTTCGCTTTCCGCTTTTTCTTCTTCATCTACTTCTTCGTCTTCAGAATCCGGGCTTTCAAGGAATGCTCCTTCGCCCTCTTCTTCTTTCGAAGTTTCAGACAAGTCTGAAATTACTACACCCGCACCCTCAAGGGCGTGCATGAATGAATCAAGCACAGATGGTGCAATAATTTCTGGTGGAAGAAGGTCGTTGATTTCTTCAATCGTCAACGCGCCTTTTTCCTTTGCAAGCTTCAGAAACCGTTGAATTTCTTCTTTAATCAACGTTTCTTGGTCTTGCAAAGAAAGAACCTTTACGGGCTCTTTCTCTTGTTTGTTTGGTAGGTTCGGTTTCATCAATACCCCGCCTTTTACCCTTTATTCAGAGAGATTCGATTTCTCTGAATATTCATAATCTGTTCCAACTTTTCCGAACTAGGTTCGTTTTTAAGATCTCTCGCCAATTGCTTTGCTTGCTCTCTTAGGAAGTTTTCTTTCACGCGTTTAAAGCAATCACGCAAGAGCTTCATCTCTGCCTCTTCGTCGAAACCTGGTTCGGCCTCAGGAGTGGGCCCAACTTGAAATAGATATTCAGGCTGATCAACGTAAGAGACAAGAAGACTGGTCAATTTATCAAACTTATTGAGATCTTGTCTATACACATCCGTCGCCTTTTCAAGGATCTTTTTCACTCCTTCATGGGCAACGTTCTCAATCAATTTTTCACTCTCAAAATGCTCGAAATTGGCACGACTTTTGAGTACCAATCCTAATAGCAGAATCTCTGCTTTAGAGGCTCCCTTGAGGCTGATTTTGCCTCCCTCTACTGATTGTGACACCACTTCGGGGGCCTTTTGGTTAGCCGAAGGATTTGGCTGCACCGTTCTAGTCATTGCAGGGCGATTTTGCGAATAAACAGGTCCACTGCTTTGCAGGCCCACAGCTTGACGCAGCCAGGGAAGAGTTACGCCCATCTTCTGCGCAGCTTCGGCCAAATACAAGTCCCGTAATCGCAAATCTGGAATAGTCTCAAATAATGGCTTCAATTTATCAGCAAGCTTCACTTTTTCAGAAGCCTCACCACGATAACCTTCCATCCAACGGGCTAAAATCATCACAAAAAGATCCGGAGCGCGATCGAGTTCCACTTTAAGGGCCTCAGCTCCGTATTTTTTCACATAATCATCAGGGTCCATACTATTAGGCAGAGTCAAGCCCTTCGGATACAGGTCCGCCGCCAAAAGAATCGGAAGACTGCGCTCGGCCGCCTCCATTCCCGCAGAGTCTCCGTCAAACAGAGCCACTACGTTCTTCGTCATGCGCTTAAGCATTTTGCCGTGATCTGGAGTCAAAGCCGTTCCCATGGTCGCAACCACGTTACGAATACCAGCTTGATACAAAGAAACCAAATCCATATAGCCTTCAACAATCAAAGCCATGTCTTCACTACGGATATAACGGGCTGTTTGTGACAAACCGTAGAGAACTTTCCCCTTAATAAAGACCGGAGTCTCGGGGGAATTTAGATATTTCGGCTCATTTTCCTTTTTCTCAAGGTAGCGACCCCCAAATGCGATGGGTTCTCCCATTGCAGAGAAGATCGGAAACATGAGGCGATCACGGAAAATATCAAAGAAACCAGATTTGTTGTTACGGGCTTTCACCAGACGGGCTTCTTCCGCCAAAATCATCGGTACTTGTTTGCTGCCCAAATATTTTTCCAAACCATCCCATTCAGCAATGGCGTAACCAATACCGAAGGTGTCGATCACCTCGTCGGAAAGTCCACGACTGGCGATGTATTTGCGCACAGGGTGATCGTGAGGAACACGCTTAAGTTGCTCTGAAAAATAACTAGCAGCGAGCTTATTTACTTTTAACAACAACTTCTTTTTGTCAGCGACTTGATCGCGAGCTTCATCTTCCTTTTCGGGTGCCGGCATTGGAATGCTAGCGCGATTCGCAAGATACTCAACAGCCTCAGGAAAGCCCATGCCCTGATAATCGCGAAGAAACGAAAAAACGTTTCCGCTTTTGTGACAACCGAAGCAGTGATAGACCTGCTTGGTTTCCGAAACCGAGAACGACGCTGTTTTTTCAACGTGATCAGGAAACGGACAGCGGCCCATAAGGCCGCTACCACTTGGTTTTAGCTGTGTGTATTGAGAGATAATGTCGACGAGGTTGTTCGCCTCAGAGACTCTCTCGATAAAGTCTTGGCTAAATCTCATGCACCTTCCAACAAATGTTTTTTGAGGGCGCTGTAGCATTAGTTTTATCAAGGCGCGAGGAGGAAGTCGTACACTGTACTACGACGACGAGCAACGCGGAGAAAACTAATGATTCAGCGACCTATGCAAGTTTTGATTTGATAACTTCGCTTACTACTTTGTTGTCTGCGGCGCCACCTGATTTCGCGATGACTTCTTTCATCACGGGACCCATGTCCTTCACGGTTTTAGCACCCAATGCTGCGATGACTTCAGTGACGAGACCTTCGATTTGTTCGCGGCTCATTTGCGCTGGCAAATAAACTTCAAGAACTTTCAACTCTGCTGTCTCTTGATCTACGAGATCTTGACGACCGGCTTGTTGAAATTGATCGATAGATTCTTTTCTTTGTTTTACAAGTTTTTTGATCACGCCCAATACTTCGTCAGAAGTGATTGGATCTGGGCGCATATCGATTTCGCGATTTTTGATCGCAGCCTGGAGCATACGAAGAGCTCCCAACTTAGCTGATTCTTTTGCGATCATTGCGGCTTTAACATCCGCGGCGATTTTATCTCTGATTTCCATTAAGGACCTCCATGGTGAATAGAACAGAGGCGACACTAGGTCGCCTCTTTAGAAAAAACCAATGTCCATCAAAGGAAATTAGTCGTTCCAACCTTTTCTAGATTTCTTAACAGCGCGTTTACGAGCCGCTAGAGATTTCTTTTTAAGTCTTACAGAAGGCTTTTCAAAGTGTTCACGTTTTTTTACTTCAGAAAGGATACCTGCTTTTTCGCAAGATTTTTTGAATTTTCTGAATGCAGATTCAAAAGACTCACCGTCTTTGATCTTTACCATTGCCACGACAATCACCTGCCCTTCTGATGTGGAAATAAGAACCAGAGTGTATAACAAAGGGGCATAAAAGGGGCAAGCCTTGGGGTCCTGACGCAATGAATTATTATTCCCCATGTGCTTTTTTTATTGGCAGTGCCCTCGAGGAGTGGGAAAAATTCATCGAGGGGTGTTTATGAGATTTCTTATCTGTCTGATATTATTAGGCTTATCTTTAACTTCAGGGGCGCACGCGAACGAAGATTTTTACATCTTAAAGCCCGGCCAACTGCAGTTTGTAAGAACTCCCGGCCAACAATTCTCTCCTCTGACTCAGACAAACTGCCGCGATCGTATTCGTCGCATCACATGTTTAGTGAATTCTACTCAGAATCCGGTGGGTGTTCGTCAATGCCTTCCGGGCAGCGAGGCCTTTGCGGCTCCCATCGAAAAAATCCACGATATTTTACCTGAAAAAGTGCAAAAAGCCTTCTGTGGACTTGATGTCATTTATGTCGAAAACGAAATGGAGGCCTTGGCCTACGCGGGCATCGTGCGTGAAGACGCCGCGTCTGGAGTTGTTGGCTCTTTCATGGGAATTCGCAAAATTCTTTTAGAACAAGCCTACGATGCAACGTCCGTTTTCGGTTGGAAAGAGCAAAAAGCTTTCGGCCTCAAAGCGGTTCCGTTTGTGCATTTGCCAGAAGGCCCTCGCGTGGAAGTTGTTTTGCCAGGCTCTTTGTCAGCTCTGCAATACGTGATGATTCACGAGTTCGGGCACATTCTTGATTTCAGCAATAAGGGTAACGACTTCGTTTGTCCTCCTGGAGAAACCTGCAAGCTTGATACAGGTGACCGAAAAGAGTTTCAAAAGCTCGTACCCGTGCCAAATTCTTGGGGCTCTTTGAGTTGGAAAAATCCTATGGCACCTAAAGACGAATTCCATTTTCCCCTCTGGGACAGCTTGTGTTTTTATGGTTGCAGCAAAAGTTTGACCATTACTGACATGGAGCAGTTCTATAAAGAGTTGGCTCCAACAAACTTCGTCACGACCTACGCAGCTGTTTCACCTTTTGAGGATTTTGCAGAGAGCTTTACCTTCCATGTTTTGGGTCTTCAAGGTGAATGGAGCTACCAAATTCAAACTCCTAACACCGCTTACTCGCTGGATCATAAGTGGAGCGAGCTTTGGGGTAAAAAAACTTGGATGGAAAACTTCTACAACCGCGATCTGCGATACCCAACGCCTTCAAATTAGTTTATAAACGATCCAATACTTAAGGAGTTAACACCTCGATGGACCTTTTAACAAACCCGCAGATTTGGATCGCCTTCGCTACACTTTTCGCATTGGAACTCGTTCTTGGGATCGACAATATTATTTTTATTTCGATCTTGGCTGGAAAACTTCCTAAAGAACAACAAGACAAAGCCCGTATCACAGGATTGGGTCTTGCGGTTGGAACTCGCATCCTGCTTCTTCTTTCTTTGTCTTGGATTATTGGTCTGACAGCTCCGCTGTTCACTGTGTTTAGCCAAGAAATTTCTGGCCGCGACTTGATCCTTCTTCTTGGCGGTCTTTTCTTGATCGTAAAAAGTACGATGGAGATCAATCACAAACTGGAAGGCGAAGCTGGCAGCCAATCTGGACACGTAGCTCATTCTTTCAGTGCTGTGATCGTCCAAATTCTTTTGCTCGACATCGTGTTCTCTTTAGATTCAGTGATCACTGCTGTTGGTATGGTGAATGAGATCTCTGTGATGATCGCAGCGGTTATCGCTTCTACTTTGGTGATGATGTTCTCTGCAAAACCTATCAGCGACTTTGTCGACGCCCATCCTTCTTTGAAAATCTTGGCATTGAGCTTCTTATTGATGATCGGTTTCACATTGATCGTGGAATCTCTCGAAGTTCACATTCCAAAAGGATACGTTTACTTCGCTATGGCTTTCTCCGTCGGTGTTGAAATGCTCAACATCCGTATGCGCAAGAAAAAACCGGCTGAGCCTGTTAAACTTCGCGAAAGAATCGCTGAGGAAAAATAGTGAGTTCTTCGTCTGAAGACCTCAAGTGGATGCGCAAGGCTTTAAGTCTTGCGCAAAAAGCGGCTGAAAAAGGAGAAGTTCCTATCGCCGCTCTTCTTGTCGGCCCGGAAGGGTTGATTGCGTCAGCGATTAATACCCGCGAAAGACAGCAAACGCCTCTGGGACATGCTGAACTCTTTGCTCTTCATAAAGCTTCACAAAAAAAACAAAGTTGGCGTCTGAGTGATTGTACTTTGTATGTCACATTAGAGCCCTGTGTGATGTGCGCTGGCGCCATTCAACAAGCACGCTTGAAGCGTGTTGTTTACGGCGCTTCTGATCCCAAAGGGGGCGCGGTTGAAAGCCTTTACCACATCTTGAATGATTCGCGTCTGAACCATCAAGTGGAAGTCACCGATGGAGTTTTAGCTTCTGAGTGTGCAACCTTGTTACAAGGTTTTTTCCAAGACCGTCGTGATGAAAAGAAAACGGAAAAAGCGCAGAAAATTTTCCGCGACCGCTCGTCCGTCATCGTTGTTCACAAAAATAAAATTCTCGGATTTCATGCAATCGATCCGACATCTCAAGCCCCGTATTTTTTCGTTCCTGGTGGCGCCATTGAAGCTGGAGAAACATCTGCACAATCTGCGGCTCGCGAATGTCTGGAAGAAACGGGATACAAAGTACGTATTCTGGAAGAAACAGCCTTTGAACGTAAATATGACTTTCTTTGGAATGGGAATGTTCACGCGTGCCGCACTGTTTTTTATGTGGGTGTGCTTGATCAAGAATGGACTCCCCCTCACAAAGTAGAGGACGCCGACTATCACAAGGGTGTCGAGTGGATCGACGTTAAAAACGTTCCTACGGTGTTTGCATATAATAAAGACATCCTCTGGGCCGTGCAAAAATTGCTGAAAACTGCGCAAAAGAAATCCGCCTTGCGCTAACCTCAGGGGGCTGTTACAAGTGGCCCTTCATGACACAGACAAAATTTACAGACCTCCCTTTGATTGCTCCTCTTCAATTTTCGTTAAAAGAAGCAGGTTACGAAACTCCAACTCCTATTCAGTTGGCAGCTATTCCTGTTATTCTTGAGGGTCACGACCTTTTGGGAATTGCACAAACAGGAACAGGAAAAACAGCGGCGTTTTCTTTGCCGATGTTGCAGAACCTTGCCAAAAACCAAACCCGCCTTGAATCCAAACGCCCTCGCGCTTTGATTTTAACGCCGACGCGCGAATTGGCGATTCAGATCCACGAAAACATCGTAGCCTATGGCAACCACTTAAAACTTAAACACGCCGTGATCTTTGGTGGTGTCGGACAAGGTCCCCAAGTCAAAGCTTTGCAAGCGGGCGTGGATATTCTGATTGCAACTCCGGGTCGTTTGATGGACTTGTATCAGCAGAAATTCTTGCACTTAGACCGCGTTGAGATTTTTGTTTTGGATGAAGCCGACCGCATGCTCGACATGGGTTTCATGCAAGACATTAAAAAGATCCTTCCTCTGCTTCCTAAGAAACGTCACAACTTGTTTTTCTCGGCAACAATGCCGCCAGAGATTCAAAAGTTGGCGCACAGTATTTTGGTGAATCCAAAAAAAGTAGAAGTGACTCCGACGTCTTCGACGGCGGAAAAAGTTGAACAGCGTGTGATGTACGTTGAAAAGAAAGATAAATTGGATCTTCTGATTCATCTTCTTAAAGACAACGATCTTTATAAGGTTCTTGTGTTTGTGCAGATGAAGTACGGTGCAAACCGCGTCGTCGATAAACTTGTCAAAGCAGGTATTGAAACTGCCGGTATTCACGGCGATAAATCCCAATCAGCTCGCCAAAGAGCTCTTGAAGATTTCCGCACAGGCAAAGTCCGCGTTCTTGTCGCGACAGAAATCGCGGCCCGTGGAATTGATATCGACGGCATCACTCATGTCATCAACTTAGAGATTCCGCACATTCCTGAAAGCTACGTTCATCGTATCGGCAGAACAGCGCGCGCGGGAGCTTCAGGACAGTCTATTTCTTTTGCTACAGCGGAAGAGAAGTCCTTCATCTTCGCGATTGAGAAAATCACTCGTCAGCCTATTCCTTTAGACAAAGATCAACCTTTCCATTCGGAAGCGATTGAAAAAGCGGCGGTGATGAGTCCCGGCAAGGCCAAAGCTCTTATCGAGGGACAAAAGAAAGAAAACAAAGAGCGTAATTACGCGCGCAAAAGACCGTTTGGCAACAAAGGAAAAGGCGGCGGAGGTGGAGGTCATCACTCTAAAGGCGGTGGCGGACCTCACAAAAAGTTTTCTGGCAAAAAAGGTCCCCGCAACTAGGGGCCTTTCACTTCGATAATTTTACGAGTCAGAGGATCGACCGTCACTGCGATAGGCTTCTTGGTCTTCTGACCTTCTTCCAGCTTCAGCAAAAGTGATTTATCACCTTCATTAATTTCATAGAGCACGGGTTCACGATGAAAGGTAATGAGGGATTTTTCTTTGTGTTTTTTGATTTCATAAACGCGATCAACAAAATTTTGATTTTTCATCACAGGTTTTTGCGCAAAAACTGAAAAGCTGAACAATAAAATAATAACAACTAAAAGGGACTTCATAAACGAACTCCTTCCTCTTGCTGTTTCATTTTTCTATAATATTCCTTCTGAATTTCGTGATCTTCGAGGTCCAAACGACGCAACTCCAACTCTTGCTCGGCCATCACGGTTTCAGCCATATGCCAACGACCCCGACTGGGATCTTCTTTGATGGATTTGACGTTTCCGCCACGCAAAGGCTCTAAAACAAAGCGATCGGACATGTAAAGTTTCACTTCTTCTTTGAATTCTTTGGCTGGCAACATTTTATCCGTCCAAGTCTTCACGGGCACGGGGCGATCAAATATGGATGGATCAAATACACGAAGCTCAACACCGTTTTTCGTTTGGACAGCAACCACCGGAGCCACGTGATATGTCCATATAACATTCTCGCCGTTCAAAGCCTTCTTTGTCTCAACAGACAGGATGCCCTCGGCAAATATTTTTCCGGCACGGATTCCACGTTTTTCAAATTCCCGCGCCATGATGTGTGCACGGGCCCAACAGCCATTTTCCACAACATCAAAAGCATATTTGGGATCTTTGGAAACTTCAGAAAATATTTGATTGAGTTCATCTTCTTGAACAACGGAAACCGGAATTGTTCCAGCTGCTGTTTTTTCGATATTTACACTTGGATAGGCAACACGAGGAGCATCTTCTTTTTTCGGATCACATTTTTCAGCTCTATTGACAGAATTTAAAGACGTCGTGAAACTTTTGAAAAAATCGTTGTAGTCATAGGTCGTTGATTTTCCATCACGAAATTTTTTTGAGAAGGTCGCATTTTCATCCGGCAGCAAAGACTCTTCGTACTGACCTGCATAACTGCAGACCTCTTCCATCCGCGCTTTTTCAGAGGGACGCAACTCTTCGATGCCTACTTGGTCGCATAACGCCGCCGGACTGATGGCCGCGGCAGGCAAACAAAACAGAAATACAAAAAGAAAAGAAAAACGGCGTAACTGCATGTTTCCTTATCGGAATTTACAGTACGCCGCTTAACAGACCAGAGTCTAGCCTCGGACTATTCTTGTGCTTCCAAGCGATACCCTAAAGACGGAACAGCCACGATGCGGCCGTTGAATTTAGCGATCTTGCGTTTCAAATAGTTGATTTGGGAATCGACGTTACGTGAAGTCACTTCAGTTTCGCCCCAGATCTCGGACAAACATTTATCACGAGTCACAAGATGATTTTTTCCCGCCACCAGAAGTTTCAAAATATCAAACTGCTTTGGCGTGAGGTTTACTTCTTCACCATCAACGAACACTTGGCGAGACAACAAGTTCATACGCAAATTTGCCGCTACCAACTCTGAAGCCATTTCTGGTTCTTTTTCTGACAAGCGGGCTTTGATTCTTAAGATCAACTCTTTCACATGGAAAGGTTTAGAAATGAAATCATCAGCACCCGTTTCAAAAGCCTTGATTCTTTCGTCGATCGTCGCCGCCCCGGAAACAAAAATGATCGGTGTGTTTTTCGTTGATTCACTTTCGCGAACCATACGACACACATCCACACCCATCACGCCGGGCATTTTATAATCTAAAAGAATTAGATCAGGTCTCTTTTCGTTAATAAGTCTGACGGCAGATGTACTATCGGAAGTGTAAGAGCACTCGTAGGTAGAGCTCAGAATTTCTGCAAGCAGCTTACAGCTCTCTTCATAGTCATCTACAATTACAATCTTTTTAGCAGCCAAGTCTGCACCTCTCAGAGGATTCGCCGTAAACATGTTCATATTTGAAGCATCACCCGTTCAGGTAAAAAAAACAAGCAGCTCGGGGTCCAGTTTTAAACGCCTTTATATTTGATACGCTTTGCTTCAAGTATCTTCTTGAGTTGGTCTCTCTTGTCACCTTGAATTTCAATGATACCACTTTTTTCTGACATAGTGTGAGTTCCTCCGACGCCGCATTTTGCTTTGAGCTCCTTAGCGAGCGTTTTCAGATACTCTTCATTTCTCGGGAAGCCATCCATCACAGTGACGGTTTTTCCGCCTCTACCGCCCTTTTCAAGGCGAAAGATCACTGTGAACTGGCCTTCTTGCACGGAGTCCTCAGCGCGACAACGGCATTCCGCTTTCAATTCTTTGCACTGAGGGCATTGGATATTGTCTTTGGGATCGGTACTGTAAACTAAGCGAGTATTTTTCATGATCCGGAGCTTTCTTGATTCGATGGATTCGGACTAGGTTCTTCACCTAGCTTATGCTGTGTATACTCCTTTCCGTCGAATCTAAAAAGCTGCGGAGTTTCATCCATAATAGTCGCAATATTCACCGGGCGTTTCCACATCTTGAAAACGTTCTTCAACGTCTCACTCATGAAGTCCGGTTGCATATCAATACCTTCGTGAAGATGAGTCAAAAGAAGCTCTCCACGATTTTCAAAGTTTGCATCCTCAATACGAATAATCGGCTGCCCGAAGTTCGTCATATGGAACAACAACTGCGCCTTGATTGCTTTAAAGTCTTTCGTATCTACTTCAAACTTTCCAGTTTTTTTATTGAACTTGTAAACAAACAATTTGTTACGTACACAGAAGTCCTCTGTGAGGAATTGATCGATGAAGGTCACATCGTTGCACACTTTACGAACTTCAAAAATCTTCTCGCGACCAAGACCTAATTTCCTATCCCAATGTTTTCTTTCGCGAACGTCGTCACACTCTTCCCACTCGCGACCGAATTGACCTTTGTTCCAACGATCTTCAATATCGCGCATCAGTTCAATACCCACTTTGTAGGGATTGTAACCATTAGGGGCCATCGCCATCGTACCGCTGTGATGGTCGGCGAAGTCGATGATCTCAGAGTCATTCAAAATCTTTGTCGTCATCAGCTTCGAATGCCAATACGACGCCCATCCCTCATTCATGGTCTTAGTCATACCTTGAGGAGAGAAATAGTAAGCCTCGTCACGAATGATCGAAAGCACATCCTGCTGCCAATCCGTGAGAGGAGCATAGTGAATAAAGAAATTCAGAATGTCTTTTTCTGGTTCACGAGGGAAGCGTTGTGCTTTTTCTTGCGCTTCTTGTTCCGCTTTACGGCGTTGTTCTTCAACGAACGAAGGCGGATTGATATAGTCGCGCATGTAGGATCTATCCACACGCAGCAGATAGTTCGGCTCCTGGGGACGAGCCTCTTCCGGCTTAGCCACAGACTTTTCCACATAAGGACTATAACGATCGATCAAATTTTCTAAACTTAAGCAAACGTCGATGAAGTTTTCCACGACGTCTTGACCATAACGATCCATGTAACGACGAATGCGAGTCGCGTGATTCGCCATTTGGTCCATCATCTTACGATTTGTTTTCGAGAACCAAATATTGTTCTTAAAGAAATCGCAGTGACCATACACGTGAGCCATCACAAGCTTTTGATCCATCATCGCGTTGCCTTCCATCAGGTACGCATAACAAGGATCGGTATTGATCACCATTTCATAAATTTTTGAAAGTCCGTATTCGTAGCTCTTAGAGAGATGTTCATACTCCATCCCGAATTTCCAGTGCGGATAGCGCACGGGGAATCCACCATAGGCGGCAAATTGATTGATTTGATCGTAAGTGATCAATTCAAAAATCGTCTCAAAGAAATCCAAGCCAGCATCTTTTGCGATCTGGCAGATTCTTTTTCTTTCTGCTTCTAATTCGGGAGTTAAATTAGCCATACTACTCCAATTCGAGTGCTGCTTCAGTTCCGGGCCTCTGGCCCTTCACTCTGCCGGCATCCGCCGTATTATCGGCCCTTACCTAAAAAATCCTTGATGGAATCGAGAATTTTATCTCGGCTTTCGATTTGGCTAAGAGTGAGTCTTTCGTCCGCGCCAAATTCTTTTTGTAAATCTTTGAGGAACTGACCGCTTCCGTATTTACTTTCCACCTGCCCGTAACTAAAGACGTTGCAGTTTGGAAGGAAGAATTCGTTCAACATCTTAACACAGAGACGTGTATCCTCGCCGGACCAGTTGTCACCGTCACTGAAATGGAACGGATAAATGTTCCACTCACTCACGGGATAATCTTTGGCGATGATTTCTTGGCAAAGTTTGTAAGCTGAGCTGATCAATGTTCCGCCCGACTCACTTGTTCTGAAGAATGTCTCTTCATCAACTTCTTTTGCCGCCGCATCGTGAATGATGAATCTTGTCTCAAGACCCTTATAGTGTTTCTTAAGCCATGTGTTGATCCAGAAGCTTTCTAAGCGCACGATTTCTTTTTGCTCGTCGCCCATACTTCCGGAAACGTCCATCATATAAATCACAACCGCTTGTGTTTGCGGTTGTTGAACTTTCTTAAACGACTTGTACTGCATATCACGACGGATCGGCAGCACCAGAGGCTCTTCCGCATTGTAAGTTCCAGAACCCACCATGCGTTTTAAAGCTCTTTTGTAAGACGATTTAAAATGACGAAGACCTTCCGGTCCCACAGGCGCAAGACCTGTGAATTTCGTCTTCATGGAATCAATATTTTTAGAACCTTTAGGTTCAATGCGCGGAAGTTGAAGTTTTTCACCCAAGATATCCGCAAGCTCTTCCATGGAAAGTTCTACTTCCAAAAGATGCTCACCGGGAGCTTCTCCAGCTTGGCCCTGTCCGCCTTCGCCTGGATCACCGACGTCTTGCCCTGGTTGACCTTCACCTTGACCGACCCCGCCTTGTTGCTTGGGGCCGTAACGGAAATTTGGAATATCGATACGAGGAAGCGGAATCTTTACGAACTCGTCTTCACGCTTCCCGATCATCTCACCCTGAGAGACATACTTGCGCAGGTCTTCTTTAACCTTGCCCTTAACGATCTCTCTAAATCTATTATGGTCTTCACGTATCGACATTATTTATTCTTTACGTCCCCTCGGGCGAAGATACTCGCGACATAGTGTAAAACATCCGTCGCCGAGATCTCATCGTATCCGAAGTCCTTGATGAGACGGGTTTTAACGATATCAATTTTTTCTTGAGTATCTTTATCAGCGACATTGCTTACGAGAGTCGTAAGTTTGATGCTGTCTTTTTGATCCTCAAAGAGTTTAAGCTCAATTGCTTTATGAAGACGTTCGTTCATTTTGTAATTGAACTTCTTGCCTTCCAAAGCCAAAGCCCCGATGTAATTCATGATCTCGCGACGGAAATCGTCTTTGCGAGACTCAGGAATTTCGATCTTCTCTTCGATAGAACGCATCAAACGCTCATCTGGCTCTTCATCATTTCCTGTGAATTGGTTACGGACCTTTTCACGTTGAGTGTAAGCCTTTACGTTATCAATGTAATTCGCAGTCAAACGTTGCATTGCACCTTCATCAGCACTGATGGCTCTTTGCACTTCAGCTTTGATGATCTCTTCGTACTCCTGCATAACAACGCCCAAGAGTTCCTTGTACTCGGTCTTCAACTCTTCATTAGAAATCAACGAGTGATTTTTTAAACCCGATTCAAGTTCTTTAAACACCATGAACGGATTCACAGAGCCTTTGTTAGACTGCTGAGCCGCCACTAGGGCATTTGAAAGTTTATCCTGGATATAACGAGCCGAGATACCTTCAAGACCTTCGCGGTTGGCTTCTTTACGAAGTTCACGCACGTTGTCCTCAGTATAGTTCGGCAAAGTTTTACCGTTATACAATTTTAGTTTTTGCAAACGAGTGAGGTTTGCTTTTTTAGGTTTTTCCAAACGAGTGAGGATCGCCCACATCGCCGCCATTTCAACTGTGTGAGGCGCGATACTGATGCCACGCACTTTCTGCGAGTTGAAATCACGCTTATAGATATTTATCTCATCTCTCCAACGAGTGATGTAAGGAATATCAATTTTCACAGTACGGTCACGAAGAGCTTCCATGAATTCGTTGTCTTGAAGACGACGGTACTCGGGCTCATTCGTATGACCGATGATCACTTCATCAATGTGCGTTTGTGCGAACTTCTTAGGTTTTACTCTGTGTTCTTGCGAAGCACCCAGCAAATCGTACAAGAAGGCCACATCTAGTTTCAAAACCTCGACGAATTCAATCATACCGCGATTAGCAACGTTGAACTCCCCGTCAAAGTTAAACGCACGAGGGTCGGAATCAGATCCGTATTCAGCGATCTTACGGTAGTTGATGTCACCAGTTAACTCTGTGGAGTCCTGATTCTTTTCGTCTTTCGGTTGGAATGTTCCGATACCGATACGGTCAGCTTCAGAGATGAAGAGACGTTTCACACGCACGTGCGAGAACACTCTCATCAAATCGCCTTCGTATTTTTCCATCAAAGTTTTAAAGATAAAACGAGAAGGAGGACTTAGCTCTCCATCAAGTTGCACACGGTAAGAACCTTCTTGGCCTTTATTGATGGATTCGAAAACTTGCGGGCGCAATTCTTCAGGAATCAAGAGAAGAGGCTCTTCGTTCATCGGGGAAGGGAACACCTTCACGCCTTTCCCAAGAAGACCATCCAGTTCCAATTTTTCATCAATCCACTCGAATGTGTAGACCGCGCCACCTTTAGAGTGGGAATAGCGCTCAAGACCTTTTTTCAACATACGGCAGATTGTGGATTTCGCACTCCCCACCGGGCCGTGAAGAAGGATCACACGTTTTTCAGTTCCGTAGCCAAGAGCTGCGGCTTTTAAAACGTTCACCAATTTCATCAATTGAACATCGAGACCGAAGACTGCGTCTTTTCCGTTGTTATGAACATCGTCGAAGAACTTATAACGAACGACTTCTTTTTTGAAATCGATATACGTTTCCGTTCCCTCTTCAACGATCATGTCATACATGCGCTGATAAGCGTTTCGCGTAATTTTTGGATTTTGTTTTACTAGATCGAGGTATTCCTCGAAGGAGCCGCTCCAGTGCTCTTTGGCTTGAGTGCTTGAGTTCTGCCAATTGGTGACCAACGAATGAAGATCAATCTTAGAGGCCATAATCTCTCCCTCAGGTGTTTGGTGACACACACCTAATGGTTAGATTATGCCTCAATCCTAGACGGTTAACGAGGAATTTAATTTATTTGTATTGCTTTGAATCCCGCAGGTTGTTTCAAAGTGAAAAGCTCACTTTTGAACTGGACCTCAGTCTGGGGAACAGAGAAATGCCACTGCATTTCGAATTGCGGGGCCGTAATTACGACCTTCTTTTGGCCTTCTTTACGCTCTAGCCATGTGACGCGAATTCCTCTCTGTAAATTCTCACATTGAGAGATCCAACCTAAGTTATCCAAAGTACATTTCCACCCCGGGCCGCGCACAGGTTCTTCGAATGCGATATGAGTCAGATTCATTGGATGCAATGGTAAATCGAGAACACGACTGAACGCTCTTTCAGAATTTCTTCCATAAAAGAACGCTTTTTGAGGATAGACAATATAAGAAATTTCGGAGGGACTCATCACCAGACTTGCAACTTGATATCCCAACAACGCCGTTATCTCAAAACGTGCTCGTTCATTCTTAATCGCATATATATCTATATTAAGTGACTGAGTTTTATTCGCTCGTTGATCCTTGATAAGAGCTTTGGTTTCCCATTGAGCCTTTTGATAAGCTCCTTCCTTCACTGTCTTGGTGACACAGCCCGAAGCAAAAAGGGTTAGTAGAATTCCAAGGAAAAAGTGATTGATCATTGTTTTCATTGCCTTAGCATAGAGAAATGAATTCTTTTAAACAAGCCTTGAATCATCTAAAAACCCACTGGCAGCAAAGCCTTGTGCTGGGAGTTATCGCAACATTGCTCCTGATTTCAGCCCGATACATTCCTTTTGTTGGCGCCGTTTTTATCTCTTTTATTTTGTTAATTGGCCAACGTATTGCCGAACGATGGATTGAGGGAAAAGATTGGAAGGATTTTAATACACTCAAAAAAGGACTGCCGGCCTTTATCATTGTCAGCGTCGTTCTTTTTCCGACAAGTGTCCTCGTAGGCTCTTCGATGGGGATATTACAAAGCTCTCAACATTTATTGTCTGCGATCCCCAGCGCCATGGGACTTTTAATTGTCGCCATTTACTTCTATTTGGTTCTTAGCCACTCCTTGCGACTGCGCCTTGACAGCGAAGTTGGCATCGCCAAGGCCATCGACATTGCCGGCCTCGCTTCACTAAAGAATTTCAAAATCTATTTCGTGTTGAGCTTTTATCTGGGGCTTCTTGTGGTGATTTCAGCCTTTATCTGGAACGTCGGTCTGATCGTCACGCTGCCATTGCTGTTTTATTCAAGCCACTTTTCTTTTCTTGAAGCAAAGATCTCTAAGCCCCAATAAAAAAACGGCTCCTCCGAAGAAAAGCCGTTTCAAAAAATCAATTTATTTATATCTTACTGAGCGTGTTCAGCGATTGGAGCTTCCGCTGAAGCTGGCAATCTTGGATTTGAAAGCTCTTGCTTTTCAATAGCGAAGATCTTGTTGCGGATTTCTTCCACTTTCTTTTTGTCAGTCTCTAGGTCCGCAGCTTTGCGATACATTTTCTTAGCTTTATCCACCATCGCCTGCTTGTAGTAAGCGTCACCTAAGTGCTCTGCAATGATGCTCACTGTAGATTGGTACTTGTGAGCTGCTTCCAAGAACTTGATCGACTCTGTGAACTTCGCTTGTTTGAACAAGATCCAACCCAAAGTATCTAGAACGTAGCCATCCTTAGGCTCCAACTCCAAAGCACGACGAGCCAGTTTTTCTGCATCTGGCAAGTGCATGTTCATCTCAGCCCATGTGAAAGCCAAGTAGTTCATACCTTGAACGTGGTTGGGATCGATCTCCAAAACTTTTTTCATTTCAGTCACAACTACTTCTTTGTTGCCAAGACGGTCATTGATTGTACCGTAGTAGAAGCGAAGCTGAGCATTGTCCGCGAATTTCTCAAGACCTTGCTCCAAAATTTTTGCAGCAGCTTTATAATCAGACTTTTCATCAAGCAGTGAAGCGTACATGGCGTAGATTTGCGGTTGATCTTGACGATCTTTCAAACCCTTTGCCGCCACTTCCAAAGCTTCGTCCAATTTATTAAGACCTTTGAGCAAGTAAGCCGCATGCACCACAGCTTCGCCATAGTACGTGCTCGACACAGGGATCTTACTGTATTCTTTCACCGCTTTTTCATTCTGACGAGTTTCCTCGTAAACGGCAGCCAAGTAGAAACGAACTTTGTCAGAGTCTGGAGCGTCCTTAAGAACCTCTTCCAATTTTTGCGCTGCTA
This sequence comes from Bdellovibrio sp. HCB-110, assembly GCF_047323225.1. Classification (GTDB taxonomy): domain Bacteria; phylum Bdellovibrionota; class Bdellovibrionia; order Bdellovibrionales; family Bdellovibrionaceae; genus Bdellovibrio. The sequence continues at coordinate 240,762 of NZ_CP178750.1, read as the reverse complement.
AGTCGTAATTCTTTTGCTCGATCAAGATCAAAGCCATTTTCATACGAACATTGAGTGGTTCGTCTGAATCATTTTCAACAACTTCAAGTTGCTCGTAGGCTTTTTCGTAGTCACCGCGCTCAATGTAAGTTTGCGCAAGAATCTCTGCAATTCTTGGGCTTGGAGAATTTTCTTTTTGGTATTCACGATACATGGCGATCGCTTTGTCTTCTTTCTTTTGCTTTGTATAAAGCATACCCAAAGACAAAACGGCGTCCGCGAAATCCGGCTTCAACTGCAAAGACTTTTTGAAAGACTCCTCAGCCGCTTTTTGATATTTCGCCTCTGACTGCTCCATGCGCACACGGCCGATGTAGTAATGAGCCAAGTACGGAGTTGTATAGTCAGGATTCTTCGCCAAAGATTCAAAATATTTCACCGCAGTGTCAGACTGCTTTTGCTCAGAGTACAACGCACCAATGTAAAGTGGAGCTTCCGTGTTTGTCGGCTGAAGTTTCATCACCGTGTTGTATTCAACCAAAGCTTTTGGATAAAGTTTCAATGACGAATACAAACCACCCAACAACAAGCGAGCGTCAACGTTTTTAGGATCTTTCTTAACTGCCTCTTCCGCTTGCGCCAAAGATTCAGAGACCAAACCTTGTTTCAAGTACTCTGCCGCCAAACGCATGTTCACCGCTGGAGAATCCTGATCGTAAACCAAGGTCATCTTGAAAGATTCAATCGCTTTTCCAGAATTGCCATCAAGGCTGTAAGCCTCACCCATCGCGAAGTAGTAATCCGCTTGAGTGCGCATGTAGAGAGGATCCAAAGTGCCGCTTCCGTCTTGAGCCACGACCGCAGGAGCAAACGAAGCTGGCGCTCTATTTTTGTCATCGAATGAAGCTTCGTAGTAAGGAGCTTTATCCGACTCATTCGACGTGAAAGTCGCACAGGCTGTGAGAGTTGTTAAAAGAGGCAGGATTATCGCGGCCCTAGTGTATGGAAACATTAGATCTCCTTGGTCACTAGGCTGATCGGTTATTTTTGAGAATTTCTTGATGAGACAATGACGAGGCAGGACCTCATCGCGACCTAGATCGTGATGTGAGACGGGTGTCTAATTCTGAGCCATGCTCAAAAGGACTCCCATATCGTCGCCCGAATAAACTGGTTGTTCTTTAAGTTCGGCTTCTTCGTTGCCTAAGTCAGCCGTTTCGATTTTTTGGTTAGGGCCCGCAGACCAAACAAGAATTCGCACTTTCCCGGCACTATCGGCGGAGAGAATGCGGTAATGATAAGGCTGCCCCCACGGGTCCAATCCCATCGTTCCTGTGCTTCGGAGGTTCTCAGCCGAGAGTCCCTTGCTTTCCGCAACAGAAGCGGGAATTCGCCCGGCTCCCTTGCTGGAAGGCATAGCTGGCTTCGATGCTTCGCGGTAAATTTGTACAACTTGATAGCCAACAACCTCGGCTTTTTGGCGTGCAGTTTCTATACGGGAATCCTGAATTTGGCGGTTCCAGGGGGTGGCTATGATGGCGGTAGAAAAACCGACCAGGCCTAACAGAGCCAGAACGCCAGAAGACTTAAACTCTTGTTTTTCTTCATTTTTCATTAAATTTCTTCCCGCAAAGAAAGGACACTTAATTACATTTCGGCCTCTTTTCGAGAAAACTTTAGACAAAGGTCTGTAAAAGTTTGGAAAACGAATGCTTATTTGCGTAAAAAATGACGCCTGGAGTCTTTTCTTTTGATTTGAGGACCCCTTGACAAGGGGTGGCGGCAGGGATAGGTTGCGCCCATCTGCAAGGGGACGCTGAATCATAAGGCACTTATATCTCCTTGAGACTTTGGGGAAATTTCAAATTGGGAGGCACTTTGATCAACCAAAACGAAACAATGACATCGAAGCCAAATTCTAAAGTTAAAATCATCAAGCGCTATCAGAACCGCAAACTCTACGACACTCAACAAAGCTGCTACGTGACTTTGGACGATATCGCTAAAATGATCCGTACAAACGAAGAAGTAATGGTTATCGATAATAAATCTAAAAACGATATCACTGCTGCTACTTTGACTCAGATCATTTTCGAAGCAGAAAAGAAAGCATCTCAATACGCTCCTCTTTTCACTCTTCGCGAAATCATCCAAAACGGTAACGGAAGCATCTCTGGTTACTTGGCTAAGCTTGGCGCGTTCCCTCAGGACTACATGACTAAGCAACAAGTAAACACAGTTGTTGAAAACGCTTCTACTGACAGCGTAAAACAAAACTTGGAAAACCGCGTTGCTACTGCAGCAACTCGCTACAACACAGACACTACTGCTAAAGTAGCTGCTGAAAAAGCGACTGTTCTTCCAGGTCTTCAACAAGACGACGAAACTCCAAACCTTCCTGGTTCTTCTTTGTTGAACAACTAAGATTGTTGAAAGTTTCAAAGCGTTAACGCAAAAAAGGCTCCGCAAGGAGCCTTTTTTATTTCAGTGATCTCCAGATCACGAATTTCTTCTGACCTGATTTGATTTCGACTTCCCGAGTTTCAAGACTTTCTCCGGTATACCCTCCGGAAGAATTCAAACCCTCGATATTGAACTTATATTTTCCCGCTGGCAGTTGCACACGGATCATTTGAATGGTTTGCGGAAGTGTTGACCACTGACGGACATCCGCGCGGTCCGCGACGTTCAAGGCAATCCACGTCAGGCTTCCAAGCAATTCGTTTTTCTGACGAACTTGATCAGATAAAACAGCTTTTGTCGCAATACCACCCAAGCGTTTGGCGATAAGAATTCCCTGGTCATCACGCAAAGTTTCAATCGCTGCTTTCTGAACATCGTACACTTCACGGCTCAAATAAGATTTCTGAGTGATATCCAAACGTGCCTGCTGTGTTTCACTGTACACGGGCATCAAAGACGGAAAGCGGTACTCATTGGCACTGGCCACTTTTCTTGGTCCCCACCCCTGCTGATAAATCACGATCAATTCACCCAGATTTTTTTCGTACCACGAGGGCTGTTCTTTCACCTCAGGGAATTGTTTTTTCCAGCTCTGATAAGTGTCCATGCGACGTGCAAGTTTTGCAGAGCGAATGAGGTCTTCACGAATCGTTGTGATGGTCGGATCAATTTTAAAGGCTTCGTTGTAGGCGATGTAAGCGTCGTCGTAATTGCGACTAGCTTCCCAAACAACGGCTGACAGATATTTACTGAAAGCGTTGAGTTCAAAGGCTTTCTTTTCATCTGCACGATACTTCAAATACTTTTCATTGATACGACGGGCTTCCACCAGAGCATCGTCCAATTGTCCAAGCTCCAAGAAGTTCATCGCAAGATAAGCATTAATAAAGATCTTTTCAAAAGTGTCGCCCTTGTATTGAACCATTTCTTCGTTCAACGCCAAAGATCCCGCGATACGCGAAATAGATTGGTAATCCACCAACTCGGCCAGGCGATCGGCTTTTAAAAAAATCTCATTACTCTCTTTGAGTTTTCCGGATAACTGCAAAGCCACGCCATAGTCCAACAAGTAGACCAGTTGATCGTCGTTTTCTTTTTCAGCCAACGGTTTTAGATCCGCGAGGGCTTTCGTGTAATCACGACGAACAAGGGCTTCCCGCGCGTCTTGCACTTTGTTTTGGTAAGTCGCGCAGCCCAGCAGATTGAGAGTAAAAAAAAGACCCACGACAGGCGTGAGTCTTTGTAAAGAACGTTTCATTTAATTAAAGACCAATAGATTTTTTCTTAAATGTTTTACGAATTTGTTTTTGATCAGACCAAGTGATCATGCTGCTTTTTAGGTTCGTCAAATTCAAAGTCAATTTGTAGTACACGGACTTGTCTTTGCCTACTTCTTGAACGATGGAATCCAAACGACCATTGATGATGTAGTCAGCTCCAACTTGGCCACCAGGGCCTTTTTTAGAGTCTTCAGCCACCATGCCCGAATTTTGATAGTTGTACTCGTCAGAGATATCTTGGCGAGCTTCTTTATCAATGAAACCTACTTTTCCAGATTTCATCAACTCTACACGAACCATATCCATGATGCTTTGAGTGTCGATGTGTTCGCTTGTTTTATTTTGCAGATTCGTCACCATCACAACCGGCATTTTTTTAGCTTGGTTGATTGAAGGAGAAGTCATCAAACTTCCAACCAGATCCGCGACAGCTTTTTGCATATCTGTTTCAGACCATTGATCGTTCATTAGATTTTCACGATTTACGTCGTCATACTGACCCTTAACAAATGCTTTCGGACCACAACTAGTCACCGCTAAAAAAGAAAGAGAGAGAGCTGCCAAAGTTAGATTCTTTTTCATAATACCTTCCTACCCAATTGGGACATACCCCCAAAGTCTATGTCGATGTTTTCGGACACGCAAGTCCCAAACCGTCTCCCAGAAACGCTTTATTTCAGTTCCTGAATCACTTTATTTTGCATATGGAAAAAAATATGACTGAAGTGTCCTCAAGTCTCCAAGCTTTCGAATGTCTCCGTGCGCAAATCAATCCTTATGCCGAGGAGTTATGGTTAATCGCACTTAACTCACAAATGGAAGTGATTAAAAAGGATATGGTTTTTCGCGGCACCGCCGACCATTGCCTGATTCATCCCCGGGATATTTTTAGAATACTCATTTTATGCAATGCGAGTTCATTTATCATGGCGCACAACCATCCGAGCGATCAGGTTCTCCCCTCAGAGCAGGACCTCGTTTTAACCCGAAAGATTCACCAGCTCGCCACACTCTTTCAAATTCCTTTGAACGATCACATCATCATGACAACGTCACAGTATTACAGCATGGCCGATCAGGGATATTTCAAAAAATGGAAGAAAAGCTCTGACAAATATCTTTATTGAAGAGCGTCGGAACCAGAGCCGAACAGCTCCATATTGGTATTAAAACTTTGACCTGGGTTGCGAATGGGCGTCACGGAAATCACGCGACTCAAGTCTTCACTTAGAATAACTTTGTATCCACCACGACGGGCGTTTTCAATAAACTGACGAGCGTACTCTTCTTTGTAAGCTTGTGAATAACTGCGCGCTTGCTGTTCATTGAAAAGTTCTTTTTGAACAACATCGTGAGGAGTCGAGTAATCCTCTGCGCGCTCGCCACGACCCAATTCATTAGCAAGATCTTGAGCGCGGGTGTCTGAAGAAAGATCCAACTTGTTTTCGTTCTGATAGGCGCGTTGTGGCTGCGTGGAATTAAAATCCGAATTCAACAAACGCGCGTTTTCAACTTGCATGCGTTGACGTTCCAATTCCATTTTTTCATTCGTAAACATGAGATGTTTATTCACCGACTTTTCAAACTTTTCTGACTTCGCCGTCGGCGATGGCCCTTGCACTTTCGGCTTCGGATCTTCAGTTCCCAGATAAGCAAATATCAACCCTGCCGCTCCTATAAAAAGCAGCAAAGCCAAAAGCATAGATCTTTCCTTATTTGACTTCTGGGATGTCATAAAAGCCTTATCGGGATTCCATAAGTATTTCTTAAGAAGAAGAGACTTCCTCGTATCATTTTGGGACACGATCTTAACAACAGCCCCCTCCTTTTGGGCGATGTTAAGCTTTTTTTGCATGACTGTATAAGGGCTAAGCAACGGACTACACCCGGTTACACGTTTATTTGATCTAATGCGTGGCACGCCTCGTGAAGTAAAGATTCAGTGAAAATTAATTAATGTACTTAACAAATTTGAAAGGTTCCTTCCATGAAATTCACGAAACTTGCAACTGCCGTATTGTCTACTCTAGCCTTGGGAAGCACAGCTATGGCTGCAAGCACCGGCACACTTTTACTTCAAGGCACGGTAAGTGCTGTTAACGATGTGACTGTTACGGCTAACGGAACAAACAATACAACATTGAATATCGTTGTTGGTGAAGCTGGTAAAAACGTCGCTTCTGTAGCCGAAACTTCAAACAACTTGGCTGGTTATAAAATCTATATCTCTTCACCAACAGGTGGCGAGCTTGTGCACACTGTAGACTCTTCTAAAAAGACGACTTATAAAATCGGTTACGATGGCGCAGCGGCTGTGACGCCAACAGTAGGCGGTGTTATGGTTAAAAACGTGACATCTTTGACCGGTTTGACAAATGATACTTCAGCAGTTGTTGCTGAAGTCACTGCTTTTGCAACGGCACCAGCGGGAACTTACCAAGATACATTGACAGTCTCTATCGTAGCTAACTAAGAAATAAAATTAGAATCACCAATAAAAAGGTCTGCTGCTAAAAGCAGACCTTTTTTATTCTGCCGATTGCACTGTGAGAGTGATTGTATCCTGATATGTTCCTGTCTGACTCGCCACTGTTCCGATCGTCGCTGAAACAGGAATCACCAAACCACTAGCTGGGGACCGACCGAGTTCGCGAAGAACCTGAACCGGTGATGACGAAGAACCATTTAAATTCACCGCACTCCCTCTGAAAGAAATCGTATACGGGATGTACTGACTTAAAGTTTGATGCTTCAAGCGCCCGTTGTTTGCTGAGGAAGCATAGAGCATGTAGCCCGCATTGAATTTTAAAACGACATCACAACTTCGCGTCACACCCGATGACAGAGCTCCGAAATTCATCGTCTCGGTCGTATCGTTGATATTGAAAGATCCTCCCGTGGAAACCACAGAGATATCCACACGTTTTGGAGCATTGTAATTAAAGTTAATACTTCTTGAATCTATGAGCGAGTAACTTGAAATCGTGCCTCTGTATAAAGTGGCTGTGATCGTTTCCGTGTAGTTTCCAAAACGCAGCCACGGATTTGAAGTATCTAGAAGAGCCCAATAAGAAACATTTACTTGCTGGTCATTATTTCCAGCGGCCAAAAATCCTGTAACCACGTCACTATTACTGGAAACATCAGGAATGCGCTTCAGAACCTGTGTTCCAGAGGCATTCTTTGATAGTTGAAATGGCCACTGATCCGAACCGACTTTTAAACTTCGATTGGTGGCTGAACTTGAAGAACCATAATCAAAGGTAATAAAAAAGTTGCAGCTTCCAGGATTCGTATTCGCCTTCACTGTAAATGTGGGTTGGACACTTGAGCTGCTCGTGAAATCAATGTTCGTTTGTGATGTTTGCAACTGCATATTCGTGCAATCAGCAGCCAAAACATTTTTCGATATGAAAAATAAAAGAAGGACTAATGCGAAATTCTTCATTGGTTCTGTCCCTCACTCAAAACAAGTTCACCTAAATCCTGCAAGCTCTCGGCGCCATCAAGCACCTGAAAGCTTACCGGGGCGTATTCAGGATGATCTGTCAGAACTTTGTATTCACCAGGCTCTAAACCTTCAATAAGGAAGCCACCATTTTTATTTGTGAAAAAGTTGTTATCAACAAGCTGTCCTTGGGAGTTCATCACGTCTCCGGCGAAGTAACCAAGAGCTTCACCCTTGTTGTTTTTCAAGCGCCCCTTCACCATGACTTTTTTCTTTAAATTCAAATCAATCAAGATACCACTTCGATATGTTGGTTGAATTCCGTAGTATTCTTTATCCAGGAGGTATCCAACAGGCAAAGAGGTAGAATCGACGTTGACGGTGCTTTTGTAGTAAGCTGACTGATCTCTAAGAATCGTGATATGCCGTGGCCCAAGATGAGCCTCCCCCCGAATGCCTCGGGGATTGACCACCAGTTCTTGGCCGCGAGGCAAAGTTTCAGAAAACAAAAGAACAAAGCTGTCATTAATTGGTTGAGTGAACGCTCCATGAGAACCCACCCATGCAAATCCCGTGTTTAAACCCAAACTCGTTGTACTGGTGTCAGCACCATCTTGATGAAGACTGTAGTGATCCAATCGCACACCGTACGGCTGAGCCAGGTATTCCGCCGACAAGTTTCCTGACGTGCTTTCTTCAGCGTTGGATGCTGAAGCGCTCATACGAACGTCGTCATATTTATATAAATTGTTACGGTTGACTGTAACATTAGAACTTTTTTGGAGGGAATCATAGTAAGCACTGGCGCTGTATTTACCTTGGCTTTCATTCCAATATAGAGAAACAAAACATCTTTCCTCGTCTGTCGCCGCTAGAGTTTTATTATAACTGACCTCAAAGCGTGTTTGTTGATTGATCGGGACAATGAAGTTTGCACGATACACGCGCTGATCTTCGCCAGCAGGCATTTCCAAAGACCCGGCCCCCACTCCAAAAACCGAAGCACCACCAAAGCGGAAATTCAACTGGGCATCGTAGCGGCGAAGATAATTAATAATACCAAAGTTCATCACCGAAACCGGCATAAACTGGGCATCCCGGTTTTCTGCCTCCACTGTTAAAATGACTGGCACATCTTTGCCGAACATTCTATCCAACGTTCGGTAGCGCAAGCGCTCTGCGTATCCTTCCAATTGCGGAGTTTGCGTGGAGTAAGCTCCTTCTATAGAAAGATATCCCCATTCCGCAATTCCAGAAAATTCCAGGCCAGTCAGTGCTTGCGACAAGTAGTTTTGATAGTTTAATCCGAATGTCAGTTGATCACTTAAACCCACACGATGAAAAAGAGTTCCGAAAGCCGCTTTGTTATCATAAGCGCGATCAGCACCCGACTCTGTCCAAGGAAGACCCACACCGTAAGAAAATTCATGAACGCCTTTTCCTAAAAGAGTGTTTTCAAAAAGCACGGAAAAGTCGAAGGTCTCCTCCTGCCCAAGATCATCGCGAATTTTGACTTTCACGTTGTTCTGACCCGACGCCAGAGGAAAATCACGGACATTAAATATTCCTGGTGCCAATCGGATTTGACTGAAAAGAAAACCGTTGACGTAAATTTCAACCAAGGAAGGCCGCTTGATAACTATTTCGGTATTACTTAAAGGACGAAGAGTTTTGTAAGGTTGAATTGCAAATTCACGTACAACAGAAAGACCTGCGACGTTAGGAGATATTTGAAATCCGCGTGAACCCAAAGTTAAATCACCCAAGGTGTAGCGAATCATGTTTTCTTCATCGTCATGGCGAAGGCGTGTGTCCTGTCTCTTCCACGGATGATCCGCATGTTCCAAATAATCCGCCATGGATTCCAAAACGTAACCATTTATGTTCTCAACAAGGTCCACGTGCCCGGTGACGGGAAGTTTTCTATCTTCAACACCATTTCCATATTGATAAGATTGTTGTGCTCTGAAATTCAGATAACCGCTATGGCCTTCCGGGCGGAGAAAGGATTGTCCCAAGCCTTCCATGTAGTTCATATTAAGCTCGCTGCCTTTTCGATATTTCAAAGGCAGATCTAAACGCACTTCCAGGGAGCTTTCATCAAAGAAGACACTCAAGCCTGACGATTCTAAGTCGTAAAGACTGAGGACTCCTTCCGGAGTTACACGTTTTTCAAGATTGAGGAAAAGGTTTTCTTTCAACGTCGGACGAAGGCCGTCTAAAAGAGGCTTAGCCTCTACGGCAAAATTTTTTCTTTCGTCACGAGGAAAAATCCAGGATTCTCCAATGACTCTTCCATCCAGAAGAAGAGGAGCCACGAGGTACGGTTTTGCCAATGCCGGACGTGGTCCTTGAGCATGCGCAAAGATAAAGGGCATTAACAGAACAAAAAGAAAACTAGGGCAAAATCTCAATCACCGCTCTCCACAAGTTCGATCTCACCGCGTAGTGAAGCACCTGTGATTTCTTTCGGAGAGGTTACTACGATATTCTTGTGGGAACCCGGCAGCAGGTTGATACTTTCAAACTCTTTGGGGTTTTCAATTTCCCCCACCGTTTTTTCGCCTGAAAGCAGTTTCAATTTTTTTACACGAAGAACTTTGTGAGCCGTTCCTTCATTGGCAACAACTACGGACACTTTTTTGGAGTCGAGGCTTTTCACGTCTTTGATTTTAATTTTTGCAATGGCTCCATCAGGAGTAACGTATGCCGAAGCCACGTATTGCAGTAGGAAGTTCAAATTCACGCCCGGTTTTTTAGGTTTTGAATTGCGATCACGAAATTCCACAGGCAATTGCGAAGCGATAATTCGATATGCTTTTTCTTCTTCCGCCACTTCACCCGACCAAGTGACACGAACATTTCTCTTTTCATTCGGCAGAAGGACAATTTGTTCCGGATAGATATTAAAATCATCCGTCTTCTTTCGGACCTCTTCGCCTTTTTCATTTTCTATTCTTGTGAATGCTTCGATTTGAATCGGCACTTTATCAGTTCCCGTATTCTCTAACGTCAACACCTGTGTCGACGCTGTTCCCGTCGGAGAAAATCTGACGACCATGGGAGAAAGACGAAATGCCATTGAAATATCTGGAATGAAAATTATGAGCGGTAATATTCTTAACAGAATCTTGATCATATAAATCAGGTTATGCGAATAATACCGAGGGGAAAATCGCCATTTTGGGTGAGTCTTAACAACTGGCCCTAGACCAGACCTACTCTGTCGACTCGATGGTGAATGTGATTTTGTCGTTATAAGAGCCCGCACTGACTCCCCCCGCATTCCCTAATGTGATTGAAACCGGATGAATAGAACCTGATGCTGGTGATACACCAGTTGTATTTATGAGGAGCGCGGGTGAAGTACTGGAGCCGTTCAAATTTATAGCGACTCCGTTCAAAGTCATTGAATAGGGAATGAGATCTGCGGCAGTTGCGTGTTTCATATTTCCTCCATTGTCAGAGGAAGCCAAAAGTCTAGAACCCGCATTGTACTTAAGAATAAGATCGAAAGAAGAAGATGCCCCTGAATTCAAAACACCAAAGTTGATCGTTTGCGCCGTATCGCTCAAATCAAAAACGCCGCCGCTGTTAACCAGCGAAAGATCCGCTTTTTTGGGAGCAGTGTATTGGGCGGTCACCGATTTGGTGTCTGAAGGAAGGGTTAATAGGTCGAGAACATCATTATAGAGCCGAACTGAGTAAACATCTGAGTACGATCCGAATCGTTGCCAAGGATTGGTTTGATCTAAAAGTATGTGATAAGTGACTGTGCCTTTAGATTGTCCTGCCGGAATAGAGCCGATGAGCGCGGTTGCCGACGTGGCATCCGCCGACGAGGGAAGTATCTGAGTTTCTGCAAGGTCTTTTGCCAGAGTATAATTCCAACGATAGCTACTTTGTTGAAGCGCCCGGTGTGGAGCTGAAAGACCGCCATTTCCATAAGAAAAAGTGAGGGCGAAGGAACAACTCCCTAACTGAATCACTCCTGTACTGACCTCGATCACCAAAGTTTGTTGCGCAGAAGAATTTAGATCCACGAGAGTTTGGATGGAAGAGATCGATAAATTCGAACAGAGAGCCAGCGCTTTCCCCGCGAATAAAAGAACTGCTAAAAAATAATAAATTGATAAAAATGTGTTTAGATTCACGTTTTCAGACTAATCTAAACATCTGTTTAACTATAGTTACACAAACTAAATCTACATTATCTAGACTAAGGAGCGAGAACTTCCACGACAGATGCAGGAGCGCGCTTGTGGACTTTTACTTTCAGTTCAGGAGAACTTTTTGAAATGATTTTTGGGGGACCTTCTTTCGTAGCTTGAACACTGACTTCTGCTTTTAGCGGCACCGTGCCCGCCAAATACAAACTGTCTTTCGCAGAAGCAGTCGAAGAAGCCATGACAGCAATAAGAAGTATTCCCGGAAGTCTCATACTGAACTTCTCGGACTTTCTAGACGAAAGCTTTAGGACGGAAGTTGGGGACTCTTCTCTTGAATCGGCGGATAAACCGGAATAATCACAATAAATTCTGTGCCCACGCCCGTTTCTGAGCGCGCCTGAATTTCCCCTCCGTGGTTTTGCACGATTCCGTAGGAAATACTAAGACCTAAACCAGTTCCCTGACCCACCCCTTTTGTTGTGAAGAATGGATCGAAGATTTTTTCCAAAGTCTCTGCTGACATACCTTTACCACTGTCTTGAATTGAGACTTGCACCCACCCCCGGCGGTCTTTAGAGCCCTTGTAGTCTTTCAATGCCGTCGTTGAAATCCAAATGTGCCCCGTGCCTTCGATAGCTTGAACAGCATTGGAAAGGATATTCATAAAGACTTGATTGATCTGACTTGCATAACAGTGGATCAACGGAGTTGGTTCATACTGCCTGTGAATCTCAATACGGTTTTTAATTTCACCTTGCAGAAGATTCAAAGTGGTATCGAGACTTTGATGAACGTCGATCTCTTGCAATTTCGCTTCTTCGAGGCGTGAAAAGTTTCTTAAACCTAATACGATATCACGTGTGCGACGGGCCCCATCTTGGCAAGACGCCACAAGCTTCGGCAAGTCCTTCACGATATAGTCAAATTCGTATTCTTCTTTCAATGAATGAAGCTTAGGTGGATCTTTTTCAGCGATTTCTGCCAGAGTGATCAGCTTTTCTGAATACTCTTTAAGATGCGTCATATTGCTGTAAATGAAACCAATCGGATTATTCAATTCATGGGCAACACCGGCAACGAGCTGACCTAAACTCACCATCTTTGCCGAATGGACAAGTTTGGTTTGCGTGTCTTTAAGTTCCTTATTAGCTGCCTCAAGCTCGGTGATTTTTTTTCTGAGATCAGAACGGGCTTGCCAGATCTTTTTACTCATTTCGTTGAAAGACTCTGTGAGCAGGCCGATCTCCGTATCGTTTTTAACGGGAATTGTGACGGCTTGCTCTTGGGATTCAAACGATTGAAGTGCTTCGACCAAATCGTACAGTGGTTTCAGAACCCAACTTGAAGTTACCAGAATCGTCAGAATCAAAAGTATGATCACGGCGCCAACGACCGTGATAAACGCATAGTTCACATTTTTTAAGACGGCTTTCGCCTCACTCTTGGAAGCTCCCAATGCCACATAGAACTTTGTGATGCCCCAATCAATTGGATAAATCAAAAACCCGTAAGGTGTCGCACGGACATTGAGATCAAAGAAAGGCTCTGCTCCGGGACGGAAATAAGATTTAAAGAAATCCTTTTTATAGAGATAAAAATCTGGATGACTTGCCACCACCACTTGACCACCTTCTTTAAAGACGATCAATTCAAGCTTCAGGCGATTCTTCATCTTGTTTGCAAACGCTTTATCTAGATCCGCTGTTTGCTCAACATATCCAACCGTGCGTCCGCCCGCTCCGGTGATTTTAGAAATTAAGATCAGATTCAATTTTTGGTTTTCGCCAAATTCAGCCAAAGCCATTTCTTTTTGATCTTTGACTTGGGCCATGTATTTCGCCGATAGGAAAACGGCATCTTGGACAGGAACAAAACTGCGCACATTTTCTTTATCGTCTTTAAAAACAGACGCCAGCATTTTTCCTTCGCGATCAAAGAAGGTCAGGCTCGAAATATTGTCTGTCTTAAGCCATTGCGAAGTTAACGAACGAATCGTCGCTCCATCACCAACAGTGACGTGATAAATAAGACTGGGATCACGAACGTACTTATCGCGCTTTTGCTGCAAGCTTGCGCGCAAGTCACTGAGAACCAATTCAATTTCACGGGCGTTACCACTGAGACGTTGTGACAACTCATGGTCGATGGCCTTTTCGTATTTCACCATCGAATAACCAGTGACGAAGGCCAGTGGCACAACTGAAAACAGGACGAACCAAACGATCAAAATTGTCCGTAATGACCTTTTAGGTTTCTTCCTTAAAGTTTTCACTTCTTCGCTTCATCCACGGTGATGATCATACGCACGATACCGTCAGGCATAACGCGCGGATGTTTTTCTTTACCGACTTTGGGTTTTCCGTAAGTTCCTAGGAACGTAAGAAGATCCTGATATTTCGCCTCAGGAATTGTGAAATGGTAATACATAGAGCCCGGAGTTTTCTTCCATCCTAACTCCACCGATCCGGCTTTTCTTCCGCCCAGTTCGGCGATCTTGTCAGTGATCTTGGGACCAATGACATCAATATTTGTGACGGCAATCTCACCACGATAAAGAAATCCTCCAGACGCTGCGGCCGGAGAAGTTTCTGCTGCGGGTTTTTCTTCTTTTTTAGCAGCCAAAGGTGTCGCAGCTGCGGGAACTGCTTTTGGAGTTTCCGCAGTCTTAGCCGCGACAGTTTCCGCCACTGGTTCTTTAGTAGGCTCCTTACTAACGCCTTCATCTACGAACTCTGGTTTTTCTTCAACCACGGGTGCTGTTTCGCTGCTTTTAGAAACTTCAGCCAAAATCACGTCTTTGGAACCAGTTCCCACTCCCAACTGCATGACCTTTTGCCATGGAGTCACTGTGAGCAAAGTCACGATAGCAACCACCACAACCAAAGCTTCCAATCCCCACTTCAAACCCTGAGGCCATTTGTCGAAATTAGATTTTTGCATAAGGACTGTAAGATAACTTGATGGAGCACTGATTTGCGCAATGATTGGCTGAGACACCACAGTGTCAGCGAGTTTCTCTGCGTAACTTTGTCCATTTTGAATTTTAGTCAGATCCAATTGAGCATCCCGTGAAAACTTCACGTGATCTTCAACGGCAGCACGACGCTCTTTATCCAAACTTCCTGAAAGGTAGTCATAAAGAAGTTCATGGCCAATAAAAGGAGAAATCTCCCTTTTGCCTTTTTTAGATAGGGGAATTTTATTTTCCTGCTGAGCCATGCTTTAACTTACTCACACCTTGGGTCATACTTCCCAGTTTTCGAAGCGCTCTTCCCAAACGATAACGGATCGTACCTTGAGTAATCCCCAAGCCTTCCGAGATATCGTCGTCTTCGAGTTTCAAAATTTTAGACCAGATCACAGTTAAAAGCTCGTCCTCGGAAGCGGATTTTTGAAATTCGCGCCAAGGGCCTAGATCCAAACCTTCTGGAATCAGCCATCCGGATTCTACAGAGGTGTTGGGACGACCGCGCGCCACGCGGGCTTTGTATTTGTCCCAGACAGATTTTGTAGCTGCGACAATGGCGACTGAATTTTTTAGATTGGGATTTCTGTGTTTGCGAGCTCGACCAAGGGCCAGAGCCTGGGATGAAGCCTCTATCGCTTTTTGATCATCGAGCAAAGCAAAGTAGAAAAACAAAGCGATAGATTGTACGTCGGCCTCAGTCATTGACACCTTTTTTACTGAAGAAGTCGTCCCACAATCGGGAGCAACTTCTTAATACTAATCGACTGTAAGCTGTCTGAGAAGGTCTAGCTGGTCGAGAACTTTGCCCGAACCCATAACAACACAACTCAAAGGATCTTCAGCGATAGATACAGGAAGTCCAGTTCTCTCTCTCAAAAGAACATCAAGGTTCGCTAGAAGGGCACCACCACCCGTCAATACAATACCGTTATCAACGATATCAGAAGCAAGTTCTGGCGGAGTTTTTTCTAGAGCTGTACGAACAGCGTCGACAACTTCAGACAAAGGATCCATCAAAGCATCGTTCACTTGCGAAGAAGTGATTTCGATTGTCTTAGGAGCACCGGCTACAAGGTCACGGCCTTTGATCTCCATAGATTTTTCTTCTTCAAATGGATAAGCATTTCCGATTTGGATTTTGATGTTTTCAGCAGTTCTTTCACCGATCAACAAGTTGAATTGGCGGCGAACGTAGTTCACGATCGCTTCATCGAATTTATCGCCCGCAACTTTGATTGATTTACAGTAAACGATACCACCCAAAGAAATCACGGCAACACCCGTTGTACCACCACCCATATCGACAACCATGTTGCCAGATGGTTCTGTGATCGGAAGACCCGCGCCGATAGCGGCTGCCATTGGTTCTTCGATCAAGTACACTTCACGAGCACCTGCGGATTGGGCTGCTTCTTTCACCGCACGTTTTTCCACCTGAGTGATTCCGTAAGGAACGCAGATGATGATACGAGGACGGATGAAAGATTTTTTCTCACCCAAAGATTTTCCGATGAAATATTTAAGCATGGATTGAGTCACTTCGAAGTCGGCGATAACACCGTCTTTGATCGGACGAATCGCAACGATGCTTCCAGGTGTACGACCAAGCATGTCCTTGGCTTCTTTACCTACAGCAAGAACACGATTCTGCATTCCGCGATAATTTTTTTGAACCGCAACGACAGAAGGTTCGTCGAGAATAATCCCGCGTCCTTTGACGTAAACTAGGGTGTTCGCGGTGCCAAGGTCGATGGCAATATCATTCGAAAAATAATCTTGAACTTTGTCAAAAAAACTCATGCTGACTCTCACTTTTCATCTCAAGTCTAGGAGCGATGAAAAGCAGAGTCAATGCAGATATTTAGACCTATCTTTCTGTTATTTTGACGCAGGCGCACAGGAGATCGTGAGATCCGACCTAGACTGACGACCTTGATAGCGGACTTGCAGACCTTCATTCAAAGATCCCTCCGCTCGCAAAGTTTTATCTAGATCCAGCTCGACAGCTTCGATTTCGACGCGTTCGTCTTGTCCTTGCTCGGCTGGTTTCAGACGGACAACGATGGATTCATTATGACGATTGCGGAAAATTTCTCTCTGAATCGAGTGGCGCGTATCCCACGAAAATGACTCTTCTTTCAGAGGAGATTTATCGCTCATCTGGCCCAGGCGATACGAGCAACGCACAACACTCAAGGCGACTTTCGGGCGTTTGAAGGACTTATCGGAAAGACAAACAGCTTCCACTTCTTTTTCCAACTTGTAGTTCGTCACAATCATTCGAATTTGTGACCCCAACCCCGATGTCACAGAAAAGGAGTCGGCACCTTTGCGCTGTTGCAGTTGAATTTGACCCATCGCTGAATGATTTGCCGCGGCCGGAGTTAACACAAAACTCGCTCTGCCATAAGAATCCACTGCAGAAAACAAAATGTCATAAGACTGCTGTCTTCTTGCATCCCAAAAGATGTCGCGGAAACTTTGACGACGTTGCGGATTGAACGGGTTGATATTGTCCAAGAAAGTTCTGTCTTTAAGATCCATTCCATTCACCACACAACGAGCTGTGCCCGCGGATGGCAAAGTTCCGGGACTTGTGGGCTGAGCATTTGTGCAACGACGGTTGTAACCTTCAATACGAAGTTCGCGGGCGCAGTTGTTGTTTAAGGCATCGTTCAAAAGAGCATCGCAATATTCTTTTTTAGAAAGAAGTTTATGCTTTCCCGTTGAGCAACCATTGTAAATGTACTCGTAAGAAAACTCTCCGACGACATCCGGCACCGGTGTAGGAGTGGGGCTGTTAGGCGTGATCGGAGTCACGGGAGGCGCACCGCCGCCACCGCCATTTGAGCAAGCACCAAGAGCCAACGTGAACATAGTAATCGCTAAAGGCATACGTAAATTCATGACAAACCTATTCTTTCGAGGAATCTTCCTCGTCCCGAGATGAGCAAATATGGGACCAAGATCATCACCCATCACTATCGAATCGGGACTGCTGAGCCGTCATACTTTTTGACAGCGGTGACGTATTTGAGCGTGACCTTCGGCCTTCTTTTTGATTCCCTAAAAAACATATGACGAAATCTTTATTCAAAAAGATTTTAAGACGATCTTATGGACTTCGCTTGTCGAGTCTATTGACGGTGCTTGCCCTTCTGGCGCCAGGGACTTCCATTGCCAAAAACGCCATGTGCAGTTCTCTATTCACCGACTCTCGTTATTCCCAAGTTCTTGTGATCGACGGGCTTTGGCGAAAAGTTCCCGGTGACCTTTTCATGGGCTTTCGCTCCAACGCTCCTCACTATTGGAACTGGCTCCGCTCTAATAAATCCCCTTTATTGGAAGTCACAGGGATCGTAAGTGGAGATCCGCACATCATGAATTTTGGAGACGTACCTTTGAAAAAAGGTGGTCGAGATTTTGCGCTGATCGACGTTGACGATGCGGGAGTCCTCGCTCCTTTGGCGGGAGACTTCTTAAGATTTTTTGTGAGCAATCAAGTCTCTGACTTCAAGGTGGACTCGCGACAACTTTTCGATGCTTATCTTGATGGCTTAAATGGAAAGGCCATGACAAAGCCAAGCTACCTTGTCGCTATTGAAGGAAAATCCGACGCGCAATTTAGAGAAAAACAAGAGAAGTATTTGAACAAGGTTTCTCAAGACGGCAAGTTTACGGAGAAGGCAGATCTCTCTCCTATTGAGTCAGCTCCGAAAGAAGTGCGAGAACTTTTTCAGCGGTCAACTCAAGTGATAGAAAATGCGATGCACGATTTTACGATTCTCGATCGCGGTTACAAGGTGAAAGAGTCCGGTGGAAGTGCTGGACTGCCGCGTTTTTGGTTTCTTCTAGAAAAAAACGGCGAAAAACACGTCTGGGAGTTTAAACTTGAAAGTTCTCCGGCCATTGCACTTTATGCGACTCAACCTCAACCACTGGATCGTTTCAACCAAGTAGTCAGCATTTACCGCCCTCAAGAAGTGGTCGAAGGACCTTATAAATTTATTCAAAACGGTCAGGATGTTTTCTTAGTCAGAGAACGTCTTTCCACTTATTTTGATCTTGAACCCGGTAAGACCACTGATAAAAAAGATTTGCAGGACGCCCACGAGATGTCGCTTTATATCGCCAATCAAATGGGTCGGTGGCATGGAACACAGCCAAATGCCGACAAGCTCCTTCAAAGATTGGAGCCGTCTTCTTCGTACGAACACTTTATGTCTTTATCAAATGACTACATTCACCTGATGAAGCAGGAAAATAAATAATTCCTAGAAATGTTTTTTCCATTCCACTTCATGGGCCATGTACTCTGTGAGCATGTGCTTTTCTTCTTTTAGACGAGCTTCATTCCATCCTAGCTTTTCCTGAAAGACTTCGCCGATTTCATCCATGAACTTCACGCCATGATTGCGATCCGCCAGGAACAAAGGCACACGACGAGCATAGAAATCACGCATATGCAGACACATTGTCATGTCGATGGCCTGTGCGGCCTCTAACTGCCAGTAGCTGTATTTTTCAGAGTACTTATTAAGAATCTCTTCTGCTTCCAAACCGTAGCGTTCGGTCAGAAGACGAATGTCTGCAAGAGGACGACCCGTTTCTTGCGCCCACGCATCGGAAAGACCTTGTGCCTGATGGAAAGCCTCAACACTTGTGTAAGAATTTAATGGAACCGACGTATCTGTTTTTGCAAACTTCACGCGTTCTTCAAAAGTGAAATCCTCGAGGGCTTTCGTCACCGTTTGTTCACACATCAAACGATATGTCGTGTATTTTCCTCCGGCTACAAAGGTAATGCCGCGAGGATCTTTGATAATCGTGTGTTCACGACTGGTTTTTCCTTCGGTCGAAGAGCCATCGTAAACTAGCGGCCTTACTCCGGCATAACTTGCAATCACGTCGTGAGCCGTAATTTCAGCGCCTGGGAAATAATGGTCCGTGATCGACAACAAGTACTTAACGTCTTCCGGCGTCGCTGTGACTTCTTCCGGTGACTCTTTAAAATCTGTATCCGTTGTACCAATGATAATCATGTCGTGGCGAGGAATCCCGAAAACAATGCGATCGCTTTTTTCCGCCGCCATCACCACGGCACTTGAAAGTGGCAAACGATGCTTCGGAAGAGTTAAGTGAATACCTTTTGTCGGACGAAGAATCTTTTTCCAGTCTTTCAAAAGATTTTGTCCCAATTCGTCTGTCCATGGACCCACGCTGCTAATCACGTGACGGGTTTTAATGGAAAACTTTTCTTTAGAGACTTGATCTTCACACTGAATCTCGGAAACTTTTCCTTCCGTGAATTTAGCGCCTGTTGCCTTCACGTAGTTGGCGCACAACGCACCCATTTCATTCGCGGAACGCAAAGTTTCGTGAACAAGGCGGTCGTCATCCATATATGCATCGGAATAGATGTAAGAACCCAAAAGATGTGTTGAGCGAATTGCTGGCATTCTTGCCAAAGAATCTTTCGCGTTGAGACGCTCATGCATTTCGGGCGCTTGGAATAACGAAAGAGCATCGTATAACCACATTCCTAAGCCCATCTTGAACATGCCCACGCGGCTTTCCTCATACAGAGGGATCATAAAACGCAAAGGATGAACAAGATGTGGTGCCATTTCAAACAAACGTGTTCTCTCGTTCAAAGCTTCGAACACAAGTTTGAATTCCATGTTTTCTAGATAGCGAATACCACCATGAATCAGCTTGCTGGATTTAGAAGATGTGCCCGACGCAAAATCACGGGCCTCGATCAAAGCGACTTTCATCCCGCGAGCGGAGGCATCGCGTGCAACCCCAGCGCCGTTAATTCCTCCTCCGATGACCACCAGATCAAACTCTTGAGTTTTCATCTTGTTGATATTCTGGATGCGGTTCGCGAAAGAGAAATTTTTCATGTGCTTATCCTTTCGTCGTCTTGACTGAAAGTGTGCCTGGCTGCCAAGGTTCAGGCTTAAATGACTTCACAGAGTTTGGAACACCATTGTCATTCGGGAAGTAGACTCTTTGAAGATGTTTTTCACGGCCCAACTTGTAAGCCAACTCACAGAGCTCATCCCTGGCCTGTAAAGAACAATGCTGTACATGTTCCACCCACAAAGATTGAGTGTGGCCATCAAGAAACAACAAAGGTTGCGCGATGAAGTAACCCATCAGTTTGTTGCTTTCTTGATCTCTGGCAAGGAAACTCCAACCCAGAGCGATATAATGATTCAGAGCTTCGACGCGGAATTTTGAATTCCAGCCCGCCATCATTCTTTCCATTTCATCCGGATACGTCTCTTGGAGCTTTTTATTTTCCAGATCTAAAATATCTTGCAAATCGTCCGCTTGAATCACACGGCAAAAAAGGCTCATGGCCTGAGGTCTCCTTGTCATTTTCCTGTTCCTATTTCATACTAAGAGAGTATGAAATACAAAGACTATTCCACCGACATTTGGAACCGCTTAAATACGACACTAGACCAAGTTTTGAAAGAGGATTCTTCTCCCATTGCAGCTTTCGACGCTGACGGCACTCTTTGGGATATTGATTTAGGGGAAACTTTTTTCCACTATCAAATCGACAACAAACTTGTGACTCTTCCGCCACATCCTTGGGAACATTATGAGTCGATGAAAGCAGAGAACCCGCAAAAAGCCTACCTTTGGCTAGCTCAAATCTGTCGCGGAATCAAATTGGAGCAAGTGCACCAGTGGGCCATTGAAGCCGTTAAAGGACAGGCTCCACTTCCAGTTTTTTTCGAACAGAAAAGAATAATTGATCTCTTCCTGTCTCGCGGAGTGCAAATTTATATTATCACGGCCTCGGTCAAATGGGCGGTGGAACCGGGGGCTGAAATGCTCGGACTTCGCAAAGACAATGTCATTGGAGTTGAGACACTCATCCAAGAGGGCAAAATCACAGATCTACAAAAAGGCCTTATCACTTACCGCCAGGGAAAAGTGGATGCTCTTTTGGAAAGAACTAAAGGAAAACTCCCGTTCTTCGCTTCAGGCAACACGATGGGCGACTATCAACTGCTGCAAGCAGCCACACATCTTAGCTTGGCGGTCAGCGCAGCGTCCCGGGATGACAAACTTTTTAAAACAGAGCATGAGCTTCAACAGAACGCCGAAAAGTTTGGATGGCTCTCGCACAGATTTGTGTAGTTAATACAGAAACAGTAACCAGATATTGTTGAGGAATTTTTGTGAGGAAAATATCTCTTGGGGTGCTCGCCGCCCTTTTACTTTATTGTATCTTGGGGTTTCTTCTTGTTCCTTTTATCGCAAAAGATCAAATTCGTAAGACTGTTGAAGCGAAGTTTGGAGTCCAAGCTGAGATTCAAAAAGTGTCGTTCAATCCCTTTACTTTTGAAATGACGTTGGAGGGATTTAAACTTCCCGCCGCTGATGGAAAGACGGATTCAAAGAACCGACTTCAATTCGAGAAGTTCTCTTTGAACTTAGAGATCTTTCCCCTTTTCAAAAAGGAAATCCGTTTTTCTTCCGTGGTGTTGAAAGCTGTTCAAGGGCAGTTCATTATTTTTAAAGACGGCGCCACGAACTGGGTTATGAAAGAAGATAAAACTCAGCCAGAATCCAAAGAAAAATCGGATTGGATTCTTACTCTTGAACAGATTCAGATTGAAAACAGTGGTTTTGATATTCTCGACAACACTCATCTGCGCCCTTTGGATTTGCCGCTGGGTCCTTTGAATCTCAAGGCGTCTAATATCAGCACTTCTTTAAACTCACAGACGTCTTTAAATAGCCTGCTCTTTTCCGTGGGTGAAAAAGGTCATGTTAAAGTCAGCGGGACTTTAAGCCTTGAGCCTGTTGCTGCGGATATCAATCTCGATGTCGCGGCTTTGCCGTTGGATTTTTTGACCTCTTACTTATCTGATAAAACTTATCTCAGTCTGCAAAAAGGCACGATCGACCTTCTTGGTAATTTGAAATATCAAAAAGGTGTTGTTCTCTTTGATGGCGCCTCTGAAATTCATGAATTGAGCCTAACTCAGGAAAATGTCGAAGAACCCGTTTTCTCTTGGGAGAAAATGGCCCTTAAGAATATCAAATTCAAAACCGTGCCCATGAGTTTCCACGTTGACGAAGTCCATTTAAGCCAACCGCGCACGGCAGTGATCTTAAGAAAAGATGGGACTCTCAATTTCAAAACATTTCTAAGAACGATAACGAATGAAAAGACAACCACTCCAGTTTCTCAAACACCCACCGAAGAAAAGACATCATCCAAGGACTCTTTTGATTACCTTGTATCGAATCTTATTGTCGCAAATGGAGCCGTTGCTTTCGCGGATCAGCAGATCAAACCGAACTTCTCTGCCGATATTCATGGCCTTGATGGAACTATCGGACCGATTTCTCCAAAAGCGAATCAAAAGATCA
Source organism: Bdellovibrio sp. HCB-110 (assembly GCF_047323225.1). Taxonomy (GTDB): domain Bacteria; phylum Bdellovibrionota; class Bdellovibrionia; order Bdellovibrionales; family Bdellovibrionaceae; genus Bdellovibrio. Next base: position 218,052 of record NZ_CP178750.1, on the reverse strand, counting down.
ATGTCGCTTTAGCGGGTCTTGTGGAAGCCTACGGAAAATTCAATGCCAAGGGCAACGTCACTCCGGGAGAAAAAAGGCCTAGCTTAGATTTGGATGTGGATTTCCATAATATCGAAATGACGACCTTCACTCCGTACTCGGGTCGCTTTATGGGATATGAAATCAAGAAAGGGAAATTGTTCTTAGATTTGAACTACACTCTTGTGAACAATCGCATTCGCGGCAAAAACCAAGTTCTGCTGGATCAATTCACTCTCGGAGATAAAGTTGAAAGTGAACATTCAACAAACCTGCCATTAAAGCTTGCCCTTGCTTTGATGAAGGATCGTAAAGGTCAGATTAAGTTTAAACTTCCTGTGGAAGGCGACGTCAACTCCCCTTCATTTTCTTTTGGGAATTTGATTTGGACGGCCCTTAAAAATATGTTGATCAATATCGTTGCCGCTCCGTTTGATTTTCTTGCAAGCCTCATTGGTGGAGGCCCGGATCTGCAAATGGTTTTCTTTGAACCTGGCACCAGCGTTTTAAGCCCGAATCAAACTGAAAAGATGGATCAGCTCGTAAAGGCTCTGGATGAACGCCCGAATTTAGCTTTAGAAATTCGCGGTGAATATCAAGATCAAGATATCGAAGCACTTCAGAAAAAAAGTCTCGATATTCAATTGGACCCTTTTCTTAAAAAGAACAAAGATCGCGCCTCGGCCGTACGTTCATTTGCCAAATCCAATTGGAAAAGATCCGAGTTTAATGACTTTGTCGACAGCTACGAATCCGCCCATGGAAAAAATGAAGCGGGCCTTGTTGCGGAGTTAGAGAAGAAACTCACAAGCTCCATCTTAATCACCGAGGACGAACTCAAAGCTTTATGTCTTGCACGCGGAAATATCGTGATGAAAGCCATCCTTGATAAAAAAATTCCAGCGGAACGATTGTATTTGTTGGCGGGAGCAAAAGCTGGAAATGAAAAACCTTCTCACGCTCTTCTCACTATTAAAGATCAATAAGCCGCCTTCTGATCCATGTTGAGACAAGGTTTCAGGGGAACGCCGTCTAAAGAGTCGACAAAAAAACGAAGACTCTAGTTTGTTTTTTGAACGCCGAAATCAATACCATGGATACACATCATGGTACGACGGCAAAAAAATGGGGCGTTACTTTACTCACTCTTACTTGCTTAAGCTCAACAGCGTTTGCAATGGGAAGTCGACTTCCGGCAAATGAAAGTTCAAGCTCAGGATCGGGCTCTGGCTCAAGCACGGCAACTCCTCCACCAAAAATCATTCGTACTCCGGCAGCTTTGCCACCGGCTGAAATGACAAATGCATTTCAAGTGGATGTGTGGAAAGAATCCATTGAGCCCGCAATCCAAACGGTTGAAAACTATTATAAGATCAATCAACTTCCGAAACAGCGCTCCACGGCGGGCTCTCATGAAGTCGATTATTGCGATACGAACCTAGATAACAAAAGAAGCTTTGGTGATCGCATTGGCTATATGGTGGAAGTGAATTCTCGCCCGATGAAATCGCCTTTGGGATACGTTTCTAGCTATTTCCAAATTCCAAAAGATCAAACCCAATATTATCCGACAAGCCTTTTAAGTCACAAAATGTGTGACGTGACGGCGGCGACTTTGAGCAAAACTTTGGATGGTCGAAAAATGCCAAATGCGACAGATATCAAGCGCGCGCAAACATGGATCGCTCGCTACAATCAATACCGTGATGAGGCTTTGTCGGGAAATCGCGACGGCTACATCAAGTTGCAAAAACTTTGGGGCAAAACAATGATGTGCTTGGCTCACGTAGAATCACTGACGACGGCTGATTCTTCTAAGAGTCAATCTACTGCGGCGAAGTTCGCTCCTTCTGATTATCGTCGCCCTGCTGGTGTGGCGTTCTATGATGATCCTTATCAATCAGATCCGGCTTCAAAACTGAATATTGGCCTTTTCCAATTCGGCACGGTGGCTGGTGGAGATCCTCAGGGTTGCATTCAACAATGGAATCAGCTTTATCCAACTTGCCAGATTGCAAAGAACACAGGTTGGCAAGAGATGGTTCGTATGTTTGGAAGTTCGTATCAAACTTTCAATGCGTTCTGTGGTGTGAACTACATGTTGCAAAATTTCAGCGTGCAAGTGAACACGACAAACTCTTATCGCACACATCCTAGCAACTTGGTGAATGGAAAACTGAAACCTGCGGGTGAGCGCTGCGTGAGTTTGCATTTTTCTTCCAAAGTTAGCTACAACCACTTTGGTCCATTGCAAAACGTAATGGGCGATACTATTGGTATTCTGATGAAATGCGCGCTGCAAGGCGAATAGTCCTGAAATCAATGCTCCAAGCGGCTTATAGGCGAGTTCACGGATTTCCCCTTGAATTCGCCTTAAAACTTTATAGCCTTTCCTTATGGCATTGAAATACACAATTCTGATTTTAAGTAGTCTGTTAGTGGGAAGTTTCTCTTTTGCTTCAGAGCCTTGTCGCGAGGAACCTGAGGATCTCTATAGCTATCAAGATCAAATTTTGGATCTTGCGAAGAAAAGTCATTCCCCGCAAGAACTTAAAAACAATATGGCTCGTCCTTTGCGTTGCCTGATTGAAGCCTACAAAACCAACGACGATCTTCTCACAAAATATGTCGCGGGATCTTGTATTCAGCGTCTGATGGGTGGACCGGAGATCAAAGGTTTTAAAAGAACCCGCAGCTACGACATCATTTTTAATTCTCTTATCAATCAACAATTTGAATCAGGAAGTCTTCTGACCAAATCCGAGATCGCCGAATTTGCTTCAGGCAAATGGGTGGAGTACGTGAACTTTTGCAAAGGCTCCGTGACAGAAGCTCTTTGCGGGGAACTTCTTCCCACAAACGATAGAATCAAAGAACAGAATGAGCTTTTAGGTGCGACTTCAATGCTGGTACTAAAAAGTGCTTATCAACAATTCTCAGGCGATACGAAAAAACATATCGCCGCACAAATTATGAAACTTTATAAAGAGACCTCCAGCGAATCTCCGCTGAAGCGTCGAGTGATCGATCAAATTTATCGTGAGATTGAGGAGCCTCAAGTAGAGCTCCGTGGATCTTAACGCATTCTACATCGGATCAATGGTTTCTAAGTAAGGTGATGAACCCCAAAGTAAAACAGCACCATTAGATAGAAGAATGGCCGAGTGGCCTATCCTCGGATCATTCACTGCGGGACCGGCTGAAAAGTTATTGCTTGCTGGATTATAAATCTCTGTTGTAACAGGCGCATTTCCTCCATAGCCACCCACTATCAAAATTCTACCATCTTGGAGAAGAGTGGCCGTGTGCGAAGTACGCACTGTGGAGATATTAGGTCCTGAAGTCATAGTATTGGTGCCAGAGTCATAGATTTCAGTCGTGTTCAAAGGACCTGTATTATTCTGTCCTCCAGCAATTAAAACTTTGCCATTTTCAAGAGAGGTGACTGTCATAATTTCTCGTGCAGAACTCAAAGAAGGTCCCGCAGAAAACGCGTTGGATATAGGATCGTAAAGCTCAGTAGAGGAAAGAATTGTCCAACCACTCATGCCTCCTACAAACAAAATCTTTCCGTTGGATAAAGTAACGGGAGTAGCGCCGTAACGGGCCACGCTGAAGTTAGGTCCAACAGAGAACGAGTTTGTAACAGGGTCATAAAGCTCCGTTGTGTTCAAAGGATTATAGGAGTTACCGTAGTCTTGACCTCCAAAAATCATCACGCGACCGTCTGGCAGTAGAATAATTGAAAACTCAGTTCGTGTTACAAGTAAAGTCGGACCTACAGAAATAGTATTTGTAAAAGGATCGTATATTTCCGTCGTAGAATCAGACGTTCCACCTGCGATAAATACACGACCATCATTCAAGCGAACAGCCTTATGACGTGTTCGATTCACGAGAAGATCGGGCCCCAACGAGAACGTATTGATAGATGAATCATAAAGAAGAGTCCCTGTTAAGGGAGTATAGCCCAAAGAATATCCTCCCGTAATGAGAATTTTGTGATCGTTCAGTTGAGTGAAAGTGGCTCCCCCTATCGGCTGCTCACTATATGTCGTCGTTTTGGAGAAAGTATTTGTTTCAGGGTAATAAATTTCTGTCGTTCCCCAACCCTGCCCAGATCCATCCGCCCCACCAACGAGCAAGGCCTTTCCGTCGGGCAGCGATGACAGAGATTGAAAACGTCGTTCATGATCCATGTTAGGTCCTGCGGAGAAGCTGTTCGTATTTTCATCATAAATTTCCGTGGAAATAACAGACGGAGTGTTATCACCTCCGCCACCAGCTAACATATACCTTCCGGCACTAAGAGAAGCGGCCGAAAAACTGGAACGTCCATTGCTCAGGCTGGGTCCCGCTGAAAATGTATTCGTGGCTGGGTCATATATTTCGGTGGCCGTTAACAATCCTGTTTGACCTGACCCTCCGACAACTAAAACTTTTCCATTCTCTAAAGACAGAGCGATGGAATTAGAGCGTCCGTCAGCCAATGAAGGACCGGCCGTAATAGTGTTTGTCGCAGGATTGTATATTTCCGAAGAGGACACATAACCCGAGTCATATCCCCCCACAATCAAAACTCTTCCGTCAGGCAGAAGAGCCGCACTGGAACCGGCTCTTACGATGGAGGTCGTTGGCCCCACTGTGAAAGTATTATTACTCGGATCATAAATTTCTGAAGAATTTAGAGGTCCATTGTTGTCATATCCTCCGACGAAAAAGACTTTTCCATTATTGAGTATCGTGGCACTGTGCCCCCACCTCATCGTAGTAAGGTTAGGTCCTGCAAAGACAGTGTTTGTCTGCGGATCAAATATTTCACTTGTGTTGAGAGCACTGGAAGAAACACCTCCTGCAATCAGAACTTTTCCGGTAATCAAAAGAGAGGTTGTATGATAGATACGGGCTTCCGCCAATGACGGCCCGACTATAAACTCACCCGTATCAGGAGAATAAATTTCTGTGATGGTAGAGCTATCACTTATATTTCCCCCTGCGAAAACAATGCGACCGTCAGCAAGCACCGTCGCTGTATGCTGATAGCGGGGAACCTTCAAAGATTGCTTTCGCAACTTTTTTAGAAGCTCCGTGAGTTCTGTAGAAGAAAACCCTATGGGTTTCGTCGGCTCTAAGGAGCTTCCATCCTTCCTAAAGAGCTCAGCGTCCAAAGAACAGGCCGTGCATCCCAAAGCGAAAAGGCACATTAAAAAAAGACGCAAACGAACGTACACAATACCATCCCTTAATAGTTGGTATACTTATCGGTCGTTTGGAGTTTGATTAAATCTTCGCTGTCTCAGATAGAGGCAAAAATAGACAAATAGTGAACGCATTTTTCTATTAGCGATTCAACGCTCTTGATACACATCAAGAATTCGATAACTTTCATTTTTTATTTATGATTGCGATGATAGAGACTGCTTTTACTCGCGAATAATAAAGGGCCAAGTTATCTTGGCCCCTTTTTCAATTACGCTTTTCCGACAACTTTTTCGAGGTCAGCGATTTCTTTTGGAACAGAAGATGTCATGTTCTCAGATCCGTTTGAAGTCACACGAATGTTGTCTTCAATACGAATACCGATACCACGATACTTCTGAGGAGCTGACGTGTCTTCCGCAGGGATGTAAAGACCTGGCTCGATGGTGAAGCACATATTCGCTTCAATCGGACGAGGCTCACCTTTTTTGAAGTACAATCCCGCATCATGCACATCCATACCCAACCAGTGACCGATGCCATGGGGGTAATATTTTTTCTGAGCCAATGCCTGAATCAAATCGTCTTTGCGACCTGAAAGAAGTCCCAAATCCAACATCAAATCTGTAAGTAAAGAAGTTCCCATGTCGTGAAGTTCTTTAAACACGATGCCAGGCTTTACAAAATCGATAATAGCCTTTTGAACTTTCAAGACACCTTCGTAAACACGAGCTTGCTCATCAGTGAACTTTCCACTAACTGGGAATGTTCTTGTGATGTCACCTGTGTAGTAATTGTATTCAGCACCGGCATCAATCAACAAAAGATCGCCGTCTTTGCAGACTTGATCGTTGAAGTTGTAGTGCAATGTCGTTGCTGAATTTCCAGAAGCCACGATGTAGTTGTAACCTTCACGGGCTGAACCCTTCATAAAGAAGTGATGAGCCAAAACACCTTGAACTTGGCGCTCCGTCACTCCCGGACGAGTGAAACGCATTGCTGCCAAGTGAGCTTGAGCAGAAATCTCGCAAGCTTCACGAAGCTGCGTCAGTTCAAACTCCCCTTTTACCAGACGATGTTCACCCAAAAGAGTGTCTGCATCGTGAATAGAAAGAAGACCATAGCCTGTGCGACCTTGCATTTGCTTCACCATTTCAAGAACGGATTGCATCTTGTGGTCGATCTCTTGATTTTTATAAAGACGGTAGTACACGCGATCGACTTCTTTAAGAAGTTGTGGCGCGACTTTTTCAAACTCATCAATTGGATAAGCTTTGTCGACTTTGAATTCGCGTTCACAGCCCTCTGGACCATAACGGAAACCATCCCAAGTTTCTCTTTCAGGATCGCGTCTGCGCACGAACATTGTCGTTTCTGGTTTTAAACCTGGGCGATAGATCAAAATAGATTCTGGCTCTTCCCAACCTGTGAGATAGAAAAGATTTGAATCTTGGCGGTAAGGATAATGCACATCGTGATTGCGAATGTGTTCAGGATGAGAAGCTACAACGAGAGCTCCACCTGCGATCTCTTGACCGACTTTCTTTCTTCTTTCAGCAAAAACGTTCATATCAAAAGTGGGTTTTCTCATGCGTTCTCCTACAATCCCCATTTGCGAGTCAGAGTCTTAAGTTGACGAGCGGCTGATTCAGCGCCCTTGTTCATGATCTCGCGGCGTTTATCGAAATCCATAATACCATAGTTCCCCGTCTCAAGCGAGACGACAGTATCAACTCCTGGCAAAGGCTTATTATAAAGCCCCGCAATCTCACTCCATAGTACGTTATCTGTTGCCGCGGCATCCAAAGTATATGGTGTCCCGCCTCCTGGAGCCTGAAGGACGTTCACAAGAACGATATAATTAGCCCCTTTAGAGCGAAGATAGTTCGCCAAAGAAGTTATATCGCGCACTCCGGCAACACTGTTTTGATAAGGCTTAAAGAACGGCGGATACGACATGCAAAGATACATCAACTGATCCAAAGCACCACGGTTCATCAAATAAATCTGGTTCTTTTTCAAATTGTACGAAGGACAGGCAAAAGGAATACGGAAGTCTTCTACTTTCACACGATTAAAAGCCGTGCCTACGAAATCCTTAAGAACCGTCACTTCATTGTTTTTGTGAACAGAACCTAAAAGAGACTTCTTAACAACATCATCATCTTTTAATTTGAACATTTGCCATTCAACATCGTTGGCTTGTTCTTTATTGGCATAAAGGGCCGCCATAGGAGCCGCGAACTCAACACCACCAATAGAGTGCACGGGAACTTTCGCGCGCATCAATTCATGCAAGAAACCGACGTGGGCATAAGCCTTTGCTCCGCCTGCTCCCAGAATAATTCCAATTCTTGGCATCGACGGAATCACCGGAGCTGGTGGCGGCGGAGGTGTTGGGGCTTCCGTCACTTCTTCTTCATCGGACTCAATCGGTGGCGGTTGGCCGATCACTTGTGGAGGTTGTGGAGCGTGCGGGCCTTGTTGCGGAACGGAAGATTTTGGCTGAGTCGCTTTGCGAATGTCGTCACGAGTTTTAAAAGTTTGGCAGCTTGCGAGAATAAGAAATGGCAAAATCCAACTAGACTTTTTTAGCAAAGACAAAGAACTCATTATTTCCGTCCTTTCCTTGAATCGGAGAAGAAAAGTAGTCAATCACATGCAGACCTTGCGAGGAACAAACATCCTTCACTCGCACTTCAACGTCTTTATATAACGAGGCATCTTTGACTATACCCCCCTTTGACAAGCCGTCAACGCCGACTTCGAATTGGGGTTTAACAAGACTTAAAAGATGGCCTTCGGTCTTAAGAAATTGGCTTAACTGAGGAATAATCAAAGAGATCGAAATAAACGAAACGTCCATCACAATAAGATCGAACTTTTCCTTTGGAGTCGCCGCGAGCACGTCAGCTTCCTGGGAAAGATTGCGCGCATTGATGCCCTCAATAACTTGCAAGCGCGAATTCTTTAAAAGCTCCGCATTCACTTGTCCGTGACCTACGTCCACTCCCAAAACTTGTGCGGCCCCACCTTGCAAAAGGCAGTCAGTAAATCCGCCCGTAGAAATTCCAACATCAAGAACTTTGAGATTTTTTACGGAAAATTTGAGATGCGCCAAAGCGCCTTCAAGTTTCAATCCCCCGCGAGAAACAAAACGATTTGCCGGGCCTTTTTCAACAACGATCTGCATGCCATCGACAACAGCAAGGCTGGATTTTTTGAGAAGTTTTTTCTGAGAGCCTTCCAACTGAAAAACCTGACCCGCATCAATCAACTCTTGTGCATGAGTACGCGACTGCGCCAATCCCTTTTCAACAAGATAGACATCAAGACGTAATTTTGGAGATGTAGATTTTCCGTTCATCGGATCTGGAGCTTAATTTAAAGCAATCCAGGAGTCAAAAACACTGGTCTCTATTTCGCTATTACGAAACTTCAACTTGACATGGTGTTGATATGATAGTAAATTTACAATCAATAGAGGTTGTGCAGACCGCCAGCTTCAAAAAAGAAATAGCCGCCTTTCCACTGAGCGCTAGGGAAGACATCTTCTCCCTGGTAGTGCGCTTTATAAATGGAGAAAGGCTTCATCAACATGACTTTAAAATCTTCAAGATTGATAAGAAGACGAAGATCTTAGAGTTCAAAGTGAAAGACTCAACGGGGAACTGGCGAGCGGTTTCCACTCTTTTGAAAGGTCGATATTTGGTTTTCGTCTACGCCTTTCATAAAAAGTCTCAAGAGCTTTTGCAAAAAGATAAAGAAACGATACGAAATAGAATAAAGAGAATAGAGTTATGAAGAACGAAAAGTTGAAACCTCAATCTTTAGAGCGTTTGGCCGAAGACTGGGGAATAGATATTCAGGTTTTTAAAATCAAAATGGAGCTTATAGACACCATTAAGAACCATTGTGTGGAGAATAAAATTTCACAAAGAAAATTAGCAAGCCTAGTTCCGGGACTCTCTCAGGACCGTGTCTCTAAAATTTATTCCGGACAAGTCGGCCACATGACAATTGATAAACTTGTCGAAATCCTGTCTGCATTAAAATATACAGTGGCCCTTAAAACAAAAGCTGCTTAGTGGTTGCGAGATAAGTTAAAGCTGATGAGATATTCAAGCATCGGAGCATCGGCTGAAACTTTGTGAAGTTCAGCGCGTGTCTGTTTGCTGATTTCTTCAAGGTAAGTTTTTGTGCCTTCAAGCCCCATAATTCCGGTGAAGCTGCGTTGGTCTTGATCTTTTTCTCCGTGATCCAAAACGTCGTCAGCCACTTGGAACGCAAGACCTAAGCCTTCACCAAATTTGCGAAGGCTATCGATGTCTGCGGGTCTTGCTCCCGCGATCACAGCGGCACCTTCGACGGCCACACGGATCAAGGCGCCTGTTTTAAGTAAATGCAAATGAGTCAGTTCTTCTTTTGAAAATTTCTTTTGTCCTGCACGCAAGTCAATGGCTTGACCGCCAACCATACCGCGAACTCCCGCTGCTTCCGATAGCAGTCGAGTCAATTGCCCTACGAGAAAACTTGTGTCGCTGTAACCTTCCGCAATCAACAAGAAAGCTTCCGTCAAGAGAGCGTCTCCCGCTAGTAAAGCAAAGTCTTCGCCGAAAACTTTATGATTTGTAGGTTTTCCACGACGGACATCGTCGTTATCCATGCAAGGCAGATCATCGTGAATCAGAGAGTAGGTATGAATAAGTTCAACAGCCGTCGCAAAAGGAAGAATGCGATCTTGAGAACAGCCGAAGAGTTCCGCGACCAATAACGAAAGCACCGGGCGGAAACGTTTCCCCCCATTCGTAGCAGAATATAGCATGGACTTTCTCAACTCGGAAATCGCATCACCTTGGGGTAGATCCATTGTGGATAAGTATTTTTCCACAAACTGATTCACAGTGTTTACTCGGGCCGCGATCTCTTGTTCAAGTTGAATAGCCAAGTCCAATTTAGTTTTCCTCTGGCGTGAAATCCGTAACAACAGGTTTGCCGTCAGCACCGATAGACATCAAAAGTTTTACTTTTGCTTCGGCTTCATTCAAACGTTGATGACACTCGCGAGAAAGCTTTACGCCTTCTTCAAAAAGTTTCAAAGAGTCTTCCAAGGCCAAATCGCCTTTCTCCATTTTTTGTACAATCTCTTCGAGGCGGCTGAGTTTTTTCTCAAAATCCATGTTAATCCTCCTTCACGCTGTCGACGACAGCTTTCAACGAACCCTGGGCAAGGCGCACATCTATGACATCACCTTTTTTCACCTGGCTGGCTGATTTAATAACTTCATTATTTTTAGTCACAATCGAATAACCTCTCTCAACAACTTTGAGAGGACTCATACTATCCAACATGGCCATCAGACGGGACATGCGCGCGTTCTTTTTCTCTAAAGAAAAGACCAGGGCCTTTTCTGAACGGGCTTTTAAATATTCCAGATCTTTTTTCTTTTCTTCAATAAGGTCTTGAGGATTTCCCAGCTTCTCTGTCAAAAGTTCCACGCGATGATGGCGCTCTGACAAACGACGATTCATGGCAAACTCAAGACGATTCAAAAGATCGTCATTGCGCAATTCCAAATCTTGCAAACGGCGTTGTGGATCAACAAGACGCTTGGAAAGACCACGGATTTTTTCCGTTAAAAACTTCATCTTCTTTTCAAATGAAAGATGCAGCATTCTTTCCAACGATTTTACTTTTGTTCCAAGTTCACCAGCACTCTTAGAAACGAGTTCCGCAGCGGCCGACGGCGTTGGTGCCCGAAGATCCGCCACAAAGTCAGCAATGGTGAAATCAATTTCATGCCCGACGGCCGAGATCACAGGAATCGAACTTGCCGCGATCAAACGGGCCAGTGCCTCATCATTAAAGCACCACATGTCTTCAATAGAGCCACCACCACGACCGACAATCACAACATCGACACCGGGTAAAGCCGTTGCCTTTTTAAAAGCTTCACGAATTTGCGGAGCCGCAGCTTCACCTTGTACGATTGTGGGAATCACTGTGACTTGAATAGATCTGGCGCGACGAGAAAGCACATTTAAAATATCGCGAATCGCTGCTCCCGTTGGAGATGTCACAATCGCAATATGTCTTGGGAATGTTGGAATTGGTTTTTTTCTCGCAGCCTCAAAGAGGCCTTCTGCTTTGAGCTTCATTTTTAATTGCTCAAACGCCTTCTGCAAAGCTCCCGCCCCGACAGGCTCCATCATCTCGCACATCAACTGATAATTGCCGCGCGGTTCGTAAACCGTGATCCTACCGCGAACAATCACCTCCATGCCGTCAGTCGGTTTAAATTTTAAACGCGAGTTATGACCACGAAACATCACCGCCGTAATTTGTGATTTCGCATCTTTGAGGCTGAAATAAAAATGACCCGAGGTATGAGCTTTGAAGTTTGAGATCTCGCCCTTCACCCACACCATGCCGACTTGACCTTCAAGAAGCTGTTTGATGTAGATATTCAATTGCTCTACAGAAAGAACTGAGGGCTCATTTCCACGCGTCGACGTTTCCATCGCACCCAGACTGGCTTGAGCGGAAATTTCAGTTTTGCGAAGAGCTTGATTAGGTACGTCTGACATGGGAGTCCAAGCTAATGGTCTCCCGTGTTTGAGTCAATACATTCAGAGTCAAATTAGAGGGAAGAATACCACACGTTTTGTGCGGACCACAGGCCACCGACGAAGAAACACACCCAGCCTAGAGTTTTGTGACGGGCAAGGTTCTGAAACGCTTCACCCATGCGCTCTTGACCGATACGCACCAGGACAGGGTTCTCCAACACAAGAACCATCAGGAGTCCATAGAAAAAAACGAAGAAGGGAAAAATAAAATCTAGCTTTTCTGGCGTCATAATCAATTAATCGGTAGCTTTGCCAGAAAGTAAGAGTCCGGTTTCATTGACGGCGTTGAAAGACATGATAGAATAAAAATCAGAGGTTCGACGGCGTAAAGCTCATCGAAATTAAACCTTACAAGCATATTTTTGGGGACTGTCCCTGACAATGGTGAGCAAGCTCAGCTCGTACTGAGAAGCCTAAAGTTGTTATAATGGTCACCCACCTTAGCTAAAACAGGTTTATGTTTCAGAGTGGCCATCGGACCTTTTTTTATTTTCTCACTCTAAGACACTCTGTTTTCTCTTCTCAAGATCCAATCCCCCGTTGAGACAGTCCTGCAAAAAACTTCGTCGATTTTCGAAAAAATTTAAACAAGTTTTACACTGTTCTCACGTTCAGTGATGCATTTTAAAGGCCGATAAGTTCAGTATGAATTTACGCTGTATTTTAGCGGCTGCTATTAGCATCCTGTCATTACTTCTTTCTGCCTGCGGCGGCGGCGGTGGTTTTCAAGGCAACGATTTTGCGTCGAAGGGACCTGCTTCCTCCGAGCCTGCTTACTATGGAAAACCCACAGTCATTTCTAACGGTTTGCGTGTGCAAATGTCGGCGAAGTTTTTGTATCGTCAATTGGATTTTACTCCTAACGGTGGCGCAGCGAATGGATTGAGCAGCGTCATCGCAACAGGAAGTGCAATTCCAATTCCATTTGCTGAATTTCATATCTATGATTCCGCAGGAAATCGCATTCAACAAGGCGAAACGACGACTAGTGGGATCGCCGATTTTGAAATTCCAAAAACCGCCGGCACTTATACACTGAGAGTATTTTCTCGAGCCTACAACGACTATCTGAAAGCCAGTATCCTTGAAGATATTTACGCGAATAGCCCCTATAATATTGCAAAGAGTTTTTCGATTTCTGCGACGGATATCACGGCAGGAACAACCCTAGATCTTACAAGCACTCCGGTTTATGCTGAAGCTAGCGAAAGTGCCTCTTCAAAAATCGAAGGTGGCGCATTTAACATCTACTACAATATCTTACTCGCCAATGAATACGTCCGTCGCAACATTGGAAAAAATGGCGACGTAGCAGGAGTCCCGAGCACAGACGGCAATAAGTGGTGGGTGGCAGAGAAAGTCACGGTCTATTGGAAAGCAGGATTTAATCCCTATACTTACTTTGATTCCTCAACACCTCTTTCTTTTTATTCACCCGGAGACAGAAAACTCTATATTCTTGGTGGTGTAAATGGAGATGTGAAGAGTTCAGATACGGACCACTTTGATGACTCTGTCATTTTACACGAATACGGTCATTTCTTAGAAGACGTCTATGCTAACTCTGAGTCACCAGGTGGATCGCACAACGGAAACTTCGTCATTGACGCTCGTCTCGCCTGGAGTGAAGGATGGGCAAACTATCTTCAATCTGCCGTCCTAACAGGCGCGGATGCCAAGTTCAAAGGCGCCCTTGAGGATCGTATTCCCGATACCAAACGCTATCACTATTATGTTGATACCTATGGATATAAAGGAGGTTCTTATGGAATTGGAATCTCTTTTAATTTGGCTGGCGTAGGCACGAGCCTCGGCGAACCAGATAACGTAGCACAAGATCCTATTGGAGACACTGGAGCATTCCGCGAAGTTTCCGTTGCAAGAACTCTCTATAAATCTACCCGTAATACTGCTTCCAGTTATGATACCGGCAAACCCGGAGGCGGAGTTTCCTTTATAAATATTTGGAAAGCTTTTGCTGGGGAAAACACTGCTGGCTTCAACAAAACAAATCCTCTGCCTTTTAGCTTAAGAAAATCGAGCACGTTTCCACTTCCAAACAGCGGGTTGTTCAACTGGCTTCTTGAGATGAATGGTGTCTCGGGTACAGAATGGGATGACATTCTGGATGAAGAAAAGCAAAACAAGCACACCCAGGATTATGGTTATCTTCTAAAAAATGGTGCTTGCAGTTTTACTTTCACAAAGGGGATCACTGAAAAAACCATGGGCACCAGCACCGTGGGGCGCTCGGATCAACAAGTGAATAACGATTTTTATCTCTATTATCACGACGGTTCTTCTACGACCTTAAGCATGACATACACGGGATCATTAGATCTAGATTTGATTCTCTATTATCAAAGCTACGTCTATTTCGAAGATACGTACTGGTACGCGAATTACAGCACTCCGTACATTGCCAAACAAAGTCGAACTGCAGGAACCTCGGAGTCCGTCAGTCTTGCGGGCCTACCTGCAGGCTACTATGTTCTGAATGTAAAAATCAATGCATACAATAAAACGACAGCGGCTTTAAACACGCCTGCCACTTACCAACTATTTAAGAATGGGACACAGCAATGCGGAACAGAACAGCCTTAACCCTAGTCTTGGGTCTTATCTTTGGTATCTCAGGCGCCGCCTACTTTTCGAATAAGGAAAAAGAAAAGAAACGTATTCCATCATCTGTGAAAGAAAATAAAATTCCTTGGGTTCCAGTTCCTGTCGGCAAACACTTAGCTCTTTTGAAGGTAGAGATTGCGACTCCAGAACATGTGCCCGAAGAAGGCAATGACGACGTGGATCTTACAGGTCGCATTTTCGTGAATCAAAGCCTGCAAGGAGATCTCTCGTATGAATGGTCTTTGCCAGAAGACGTTCAGATCGTTGACGGTGAGAAAAGCGATACTCTTGCCAATGTAAAAATGGGTCAGATCGTAGAGCTGAAGATCACTGTCAGTGGTTTTAACAAAGAAAAGCAAAGACTGATCTCTCTGCAAGCATCGGGTGCTCATGGGAGTCAAGTTCTGGGCAACTCCGCTGTCATTGCGAGTCGCCCTGAAGATACATGGGAAGCCGTTGCTCCTGAAATGAAAAAAGCCGCAGAAGAACAGCTCGGCACAGGTAAATCCCGCCGCTAATAATTAGTCCGAGAGCCGTATCCGCCATCTCATTAGTTACATTTTAATACTTCGTTAACATAGGCATAATATTTCCATCGTACTCTCTCATGGAAATAAATCGCCTTGAAATAATTCAATCATATATCGCTGTCAGAAACCTTTTGGGTCTAACCAATCCCAATAAAAACCATCTTAGAAAGCAAATTAGAACGCAGACTCATCGCCCCACAGAGATATGCATGAAAGCTATTGAAAGACTATTTGATTACAAAACTTAACCAGTTATCTTTTTTGTAACCGCAGAGAAAGAGCTCTTTACCTGACGCTCAATATGCTCATCAAATTCCTTATTTGTTTCGAGCACAGAGAAATGAAGAACCCACGAAGACACTTCCGTTATTGCCAAGGTGACTGTAAACTTAGTGCCACCAAACGACATTTCTTCGAAGTCTCCCCGGGAGTCCAACACATAAAAGTAATCTTCGTCAGGAAATTTTGCCTGAAACTCAAAGACTCTTTCCACTTGATTGTGGATAAAAACTTCATCCAAAATAAATGTAGATTCGGAGGCGCGACGGATATGTCCGACGATTATTTGGCCATCGATAAAATCATCGACTGAAACGTTTTTTCTTAGCGCTTCATAAAGTTCAAATTCATTTTTAGCTGAAAAAATTTGATCTTTGACCATTACCGATCTTATCGGAAAAAGGATGCTTAAGCTCAAGCCACCTAGACTAAAATATTGAGATTGGGATAAAGGCTGACTCGAACGACTCAGCCACTTTAACGCTTTGCTGCTACCAAAAGTAAGTCCGTACCTTTTAAACCGGAATAACTTCGATCGTTGGATTGAATTGATCTCTCAAGATTCCCTCGATCGCCATCAACGTTCCTGATGTAGCACTTGGACAAGTTCCACAGGCCCCTTGATAGAATACGTAGAGTTTATTGTCTTCGTACTTCACAACATCCAAGTCGCCACCATCGCCTTGAAGGCCCGGACGAACGGTGTGGTCCAAGATCTCTTCGATTTGTTGTACTTCCGGAGGCAGACCTGCTCGACGCATTTTCTTTTCGTCGAATTGCGTTTGATTCGGGTTGTGCGCAGGCATACGAGTTTGAATCACGGAGCAAACATTTTTTTGAATCTCTTCCGGGTCCGCATCGAAGTTGTGTGTGATCGTGATCACGTTTTGGAAAAAGTGAACCTGACGAACACCTTCCACTTGAAAAAGTGCCGAAGCCAAAAGACTTTGATCGGCTTCTTTGGCGTCAGCGTAAGTCGCTTTACCTTCATTCAATACCGGACGGTCCAATACAAATTTCCATGCATTGGGATTTGGAGTTGCTTGAATTCTAATTAGTACATCTTGGGTGCTCATAACAACATCTCCCGGGCTTTCGCCACGGCCTTTACTAAAGCATCAATATCTTCATGATTATTATACACTGAAAACGAAGCGCGCACAGTTCCCGGCACGCCAAATCTTGCCATCAGAGGTTGAGTGCAATGGTGTCCTGCACGCACAGCAACGCCCTCCTGATCCAAGATCTGCCCCACGTCCGAGTGGTGAGCCCCTTTCAAATTAAATGAAAGGATGGGGCCCTTATTCTCCGCAGTTCCGAATATTCTCAAATCTGGAATGGTCTGAAGTTTCGCCGTGGCTTCCTTAAGAAGCTCCACTTCATACGCATGGATATTCTCAAAACCAATGCGCTCGACAAAATCAATCGCGGCATGCAAACCCACGGCACCTTCAACGTGCGGAGTTCCCGCTTCAAAACGGAAAGGCACGTCGTTGTACGTGGTTTTTTCCACAGTCACTTTCGCGATCATGCTGCCGCCCCCTTGGTAAGGAGACATGCCATCCAGAATTTCTTTTTTTCCGTACACAACACCGAAGCCGAAAGGACCAAAAATTTTGTGGGCAGAGAATACAAAGAAATCACAATCAATTGCTTTCATATCCACTTTGGATTGAGAAACAATTTGAGCTCCGTCAATCAAAACCTTCGCCCCTGCTTCGTGAGCCAGTTTTGTCAGAAGAGCCATGTCGGTATTCGTTCCAAGCGTATTGGAACACGCCGTGAACGCCACCATTTTTGTTTTTTTAGAAAGCTTCGATTTGAAATCTTCTAAATCGAGTTCGCCGTTATCTAAAACTTTTGCCGCAAGGACTTTCGCACCCACGCGCTCTGCAACCATTTGCCAAGGTACGATGTTCCCGTGATGTTCCATTTCGGTGATGAGGATCTCGTCGCCTTCTTTAAGGTGAGTTCCACCCCAAGAGTTTGCCACGAGATTCACACCTTCCGTTGTTCCACGCACGAAAACAATTTCTTCCACCTGACGAGCCCCCAAGAAGTCCGCCACTTTGTGACGAGCCGATTCAAAGGCTTGTGTTGCAACATCACCCAGGTAATGGGCGCCGCGATGCACGTTGGAAGTTTCAAATGAATAAAACTGCGTAATACGATCAATCACCGATTTTGGTTTCAAGGTCGTTGCAGCACTGTCTAAATATGTCAGCTTCTTGCCATGAACTTTTTGGGTCAAAGCCGGAAATTCGTTACGAACTGATGCAAATATTTTATCTAAGTTGTTCATACTTTCTTACCGATTCAGATGAAGGTGGCTGAACGCTTCATCTAAGTGGCGAGACAACCATTTCTGGATGCTCTCGTCGGAAATTTTATAAGTCACTTCCGAAAGAAATCCGTAGCTCAGCATTGGGATTGCTTTCGATTTAGGAATTGCACGAGACTGAAGATAGAAAAGCTCTTCACGATTCAACTGACCTACAGTCGATCCGTGCGCCGCTTTCACGTCATCAGCGTAAATCTCGAGGCTTGGCTTGCTGTCGGCCTCGGCCTTCGAGCTTAAAAGAAGATTGTTATTGAGCTGCGCGGAATTCGCCTTCTGCGCGTCTTTTTGAATCAAAACTTTTCCACAGAAAACCGCACGAGATTCCCCGTCCAAGATTCCTTTATAAAGCTGATTCGTATTGCACTCTCCGACTTGATGATCAATCAAGGTGGTATTGTCGACGTGCTGAGAACCTTGAACCGCATACACACCCAAAATTTGGGCATCAGCGCCAGGGCCTTTTAACGACACTTCTAAAGTGTGACGAGAAAGGCCTGCACCCACGGCAAAAGCCAAACTTTCCAAGTTTGCGAATTTCTCTAAAGAGATGCGCGTGCGACCAATATTGATCGCATTTTGAGATTCACCTTGAATGCGAACGTAAGACACTTTGGCATTTTCGGCGATAGACAAATCCAAAACAGAGTTTACGAAATAAGAAACACCCGTCTTACCATGATAGCTTTCAAGAAGCTTCACAGAAGCGCGCGCGCCCACTTCGACACGAATGCGCGGGTGAACCATCAAAGCCGGTCCACCTTCCATGGATGTGAAGAAAAGGAAATTCACAGGTTTTTCCACAGACGTTTCTTTCGCTAAAGAAAGAACGAAGGGTTTTGCAAGATAAGCGCCGTTCAAAGCATCAAATGTATCATCGAAATGATTGGGATACTCGGAAAGCTCACGCAAAGTAAAACCCGCAGGCAATTCCTCAGATAATGTTTTATTTAAAACACCATTAAAGAACACCACGTTGGTGAACGCTGGATTGATATATTTTTTGATCTCGACGATGGTTTCATGGCTTGGCTCAACAGGGTTGAAAGCCGACGGCATGAAGTTCACATCGTTCAAAACCTTCACGCTCGTGTAGTGCCATTCTTCATCTTTACGAGTCGGAAGCCCTTTGTTCTGAGCATAGTCATAACCCGCCTGGCGGAAAGATGCCAAAGCTCCTTCGGCCGGGTTCGTTTGACTAAATCTGTCGTATGTGGAAAGTAAATTCATGTCTGCTCCCGACGGTTATTTAATCAACCAGTCGTAACCTTTTTCTTCGAGTTTCAACGCCAATGAGCTGTCACCAGTTTCAATGATCTTCCCGTTGTACAATACGTGGACGAAGTCAGGTTTGATATAATCCAAAAGTCTTTGATAGTGAGTCACAAGAACAATGGCATTGTCTTTACGACGAAGCTTGTTCACGCCGTCAGAGACGATACGAAGAGCGTCAATATCAAGACCGGAATCTGTTTCATCAAGCAAAGCCAAGCGCGGGGACAAAACGGCCATTTGCAGGATTTCGTTTTTCTTTTTCTCGCCACCAGAGAAACCCGTATTCACAGGACGATCCAAGTATTCCGGTTTCATTCCGACAAGTTTTAGTTTTTGCACGAGGAATTCACGGAACTCCCCTTCAGGCATGGGTTCAGAACCTTGGTGTTGTAAAACCGAGTTGAAAGCCGTGTGCAAGAATGTGAAGTTAGATACACCTGGAACTTCTACGGGATATTGGAAAGCCAAGAAGATGCCTTCTTTCGCTCTTTCATCGGGCTCAAGATCCAAAAGGTTTTTCATTTGGAAGTTGATATCGAACTTCACTTCGCCATCAGTCACTTCATACGCAGGATGTCCGGCAAGAACTTTAGACAAAGTGGATTTACCGGAACCGTTAGGTCCCATGATGGCGTGAACTTCACCCGCATTGATTTTAAGGCTTAGGCCTTTCAAGATTTCTTTTTCTTCAACACGTGCATGGAGGTTTTTGATTTCTAACATGTTCTATCCTACTGAATTCTCAAGTTTCATTTCGATTAATTTCACAGCTTCAACGGCAAATTCGAGAGGCAATTCTTTAAAGACCTCTTTACAGAATCCATTCACCAGCATCGAAATTGTTTTTTCCATATCAAGACCGCGAGATTGCAAATAGAAGATTTGATCTTCACTGATTCGTGAAGTCGTCGCTTCGTGTTCCAAGGTCGCTGTTTTATTTTTTACTTCAATATAAGGGAATGTGCTTGCACTGCACTTATCACCCACAAGCATAGAGTCACACTGAGAATAGTTACGTGCGTTCTCTGCCGAAGGCATGATTTTTACTTGGCCACGATAAGTGTTTGAAGACTTATCCGTGGAAATCCCCTTAGAGATGATCGTGCTCTTTGTGTTCTTACCGATATGAATCATCTTAGTGCCTGTATCGGCTTGCATAAGATCGTGAGTCAAAGCCACAGAATAGAAAGCACCTTCAGAATAGTCCCCTTGCAAAATACACGAAGGATATTTCCAAGTGATCGCAGATCCTGACTCCACCTGTGTCCAAGAAATCTTAGAGCGTTTTCCAGCGGCTTTTCCACGCTTAGTTACAAAGTTATAGATACCGCCACGACCTTCTTTGTCGCCCGTGTACCAGTTTTGCACCGTGGAATATTTAATTTCTGCATCGTCATGAGCAATCAGTTCGACGACAGCCGCATGAAGTTGGTTTTCATCACGTTGAGGAGCCGTACAGCCCTCAAGATAATTCACGTAACCGCCTTCATCACAAACCAGAAGTGTTCTTTCAAATTGTCCGGTGTCTTTCGCGTTGATACGGAAGTAAGTCGAAAGATCAATCGGGCAACGCACGCCTTTAGGGATGTAACAGAAAGATCCATCCGTGAAGACGGCTGCATTCAAAGCCGCGTAGTAATTGTCTGTGTATGGAACCACAGAACCCAAATATTTTTTTACAAGCTCTGGATGTTTTTGAACCGCTTCAGAAATAGAACAGAAGATAACGCCTGCTTTATCTAAAACTTCAGTGTGAGTTGTTCCCACAGAAACGGAGTCAAACACCACGTCGACTGCGATACCAGAAATACGTTTTTGCTCAGAGAGAGGAATTCCCAACTTTTCAAATGTCTTGATCAACTCAGGATCAAGATCGTCCAAAGATTTTGGTTTATCCGCGTCCGATTTTTTCTTCGGCGCTGAATAGTAGCGGATTCCTTGGAAATCGATTTTTGGATAAGAAACGTGCGCCCATGTCGGCTCTGTCATTGTTTCCCAATGACGGAAAGCTTTCAGGCGATACTCCAACATCCATTCAGGTTCGTTTTTCTTAGAAGAAATCAAACGAATGATGTCTTCGTTCAAACCAACTTGCACGGCATCGGTTTCAATGTCCGTCGTGAATCCGTATTTGTATTCGTAACTGTCCAGTGGGTTTGAAGGCTTATTGTTATCCATGAGCCTCAGCCTCCGCTGACTTTTTGCCAGCCAATGATGATTTATCCACAAGAAGATCTTTTAAGCTCAGGCTTTTATAGAATTCCGTGAGACGGTTGTTAAGTTGCGTAATAGGAGAAACGATGTTGCAAGTTCCTTGAATTTCACAAGGAGCCTCTTTATGAAGGCACTTCACAAGAGCTGTTGGACCTTCAATAATCTCCACAAGATCGTGAATAGAAACTTTCGCAAGATCTTTGGTGATTTGATATCCGCCGTTGGCTCCGTATTCGGCACGCAAAATCCCGCCTTTTTGAGCCATCTGTTGCATCACACGCGCTGTCGCATCAAAAGGTGTATGGAAAGAATCTGAAACTTCTTTTGCAGAAGTCAGTTCTCCAGGAATCTTTTTGCTCATGTGCTTTAAAGCCATGAGTGCGTATTCGAGTTTGCGATTGATTTTGTTCATATTATTCTCTGCTCCAGTTTCGGGACTGCGTCCCTGCACACTGCGGGCTACCGCCCGGTTCTAAACGAAAGCGAAATGAAAAACAAGGTAATATACGCCTTATTTTAACGTATTTAAGACTGTGACAGAAAACTTTAGGTAAGTTTTGAAAAAATTTGCTGATTTCAAGATCTTAGGGTGCTATACGAAGGTCCTATGAGAATCTTTTTCATTACCGTAGCTAGCTTCATTGTCCTTGGCGTTCTTATCTTGATGGCCCGTATTTGGGGTTTGGGTCAGAACTACCCTTTATATGAACATGCCTTCTTTTCTGGCCCCACTCCTTTGATTATTGTCAAAGCAGACACCCTGGATGCGACAAAAGAAGCTCTGAAACTGCGTCCCGACGCCGTGATCTGGCTTGATGTGCGTTTTTCCCGCGAAAAAGTTCCTTTCATTTTGCCAGCATCTCGCGACAAAGAATTTTTGGATATGAAACGCCAAGAGCAGGAAAAAAATCCGACGACTCCGATTATGATTGGAGCAAGGTTGTCGGAATATCCGTGGGAACAGATCAACGAGTTTTACAAAACGACACCCGCTCTAAAAGAATACTACGAGCAGTTTCCACAAACGCGTTTTGTTCTAAATATCGTGGATAATGTCGCTGACGCACACACAACGCTTGTCAATACCATCCAGGGTTTGAAGCCGAATGAGCGCACGTTTATTCAGAGTGAAGCACTTATCATCATGACTTCGATTAAAGAATTAAAGCCCGAGTGGGTTTACGGAACAAGCACTCCGGATTTGATGCGCTTGATGACGTTTGATTCACTTTATGTTTTGCCTACGACACAATTTAAAGGTGACGTCTTTGTTTCTCCGTTCACAATTTTGAAACGTCCCGCATTCAATGACGACATCATCGAAGAAATGCGTCGACGAAATAAAAGAATTTTCCTTGGCCCCATTCAGAGCGAAGCTCAATTTGCCGAGGCGAGTCGCCATAAGGCCGATGGATATATCACGGAGAATTTGCCAGAATTACTTCGTCTTCTCGGCCAAGGTCCTGCTCAATAGGTTGAACTCAACTGCATTTGGGCATATCTTTTTACTCTAGGGATGAATTGCGTCCCACGTCGGAGGTCAAGATATGTCCGCTTTATTTGTCAACGTGGCTCAGGCCGCGCCCTCTGTATCAGTGAACACTAGCTCCATTGATGCTATTTTTCAGGCCAGCCCCATCGTTCAACTTACGTTGATGATCCTGATCGTTTTGTCTGTTTTCTGCTGGGCAATTGGTTGGTCCAAATATCAAACCTTCATTAAGATGAGACAGTCCGACGAACTTTTCCTTAATAAATTCTGGAAAGTAAATTCTTTAGACACGCTTTATGAAGACATTGATCAATATAATGACTCTTCCATCGCTCGCGTTTTTAAAGCAGCTTACCTTGAAATGAAAAAGATTTCGGAGTCTCCCCTTCTTGCAAAAACAGATGGAGATAAACCGATCTTGTCCGGTCTCGACAACCTAGAGCGCATGCTGAACAAGGCTTCGGAAAATGAAATCGCCAGATTGGAATCTCGCCTGACTGTTCTAGCAACAACGGGAAGTACCGGTCCTTTCATTGGTCTTTTCGGAACTGTTTGGGGGATCATGGGTTCGTTCCATAAGATCGGTCAAACGGGAACTGCAAGCCTTGCCGTAGTTGCTCCTGGTATCTCTGAAGCCCTGATTGCGACAGCGATCGGTCTTGCAGCCGCTATTCCTGCGGTTGTTTTGTATAACAACTTCGTTTCTCGCATCCGCAAGCAAGAAATTGCTTTGAATAACTTCAGCGCGGATTTCCTTAACATCGTGAAGAGAAACTTCTTTCAAGGAAACTAATCGTGGGAATGGGTAATGGAGGCGGCAAATCTAAAAGCCGCGCAACATTAAGCGAAATCAATGTGACGCCACTTGTGGACGTTATGTTGGTACTTCTCATTATGTTCATGGTGACAACTCCTTTGATGCAACAGGGGATCGAAGTCGATCTTCCTAAGACATCTTCTTCCGGAGTTGAACTTAATGATGAACCTTTTGTTTTGGTGATCGGTCCCGATCAAAAGATGACGGTCGCTAAAACAAAAATCGCAATGAATGAGCTTCGTCCGAAACTCAAAGCGATTTTTGAGAATAAAAAGAACAAACAGTTGTACATCCAAGCGGATCGCAAAGTGGATTATGGCTTCGTCGCGGAAGCTATGGCAGAAGTACGTGCCGCTGGGATCTTTAACATTGGATTGATCACACTTCCTAAAGACCAGTGAATTATTTAGAGCAAGAATCACCTCAAGAAGAAAAACTTTCGCGCGGCATAGGGGTTTCCTTTGCCCTTCACGCATTGATCATTTCTTTTTTCACTCTGAAAACGGTCTTCTTTACGCCGGAACAAATTGATTTCACTCAAGCAGTTCGTGTCGACATGGTCGGACTTCCTGACAAAGTTGAACCGAAAACTTTGCCTCCTCCTGCGAAAGAAGAAGCAAGGCCTTCCCTGCCGGATAAGAATCCTGTTGCGGAAAAACCACCGGAAAAAGTCGCAGAGAAAAAACCGCTGACTCCTCCAAAGCCTGAACCCGTGAAAGCTCCTGCAAAAAAAGACGACGGTGTGAATTTAGAAAAAGTGAAATCCCAGCAGCAAAATGCTTTGGATAAACTGAAAGCAATGGCCGCTCTAGAAAAAATTAAAGAAGACGTCGCTGCTGAAAAAACCAAAAATCCTCCAGGTGCCGGAAAATCAGATACCGGAGCACAGAAAATCAAAGGCAATGTGTTGTCACCTGGCAGTTCTCTAACGGGACTCACGAAGCTGCAACATGATACTTATGCTTCGGATTTAGATGGTCATATTAAACAGAATTGGTCATTGCCTGAATGGTTAGCAAAACGTGATTTCAAAGCCCAAGCCCGCGTGTTTATCGACTCTCGCGGAAATATTTTGGGACGAAAAATTGTTAAATCCAGCGGAAATCCCAGTTACGATGAAGAAGTGTTAGCAACTATTGATCGATCCGCTCCGTTCCCGGCTCCGCCAGAGAAATTCTTAGCGATCGTATCCGTAGACGGAATCCTGATTGGATTCCCAGAATAATTTAGGAGGCCTCAATGATGAAACAGCTTTTAGCTTTGCTCCTTGTGTTTAGTTTTTTCCCTCTTTTTGCACAAGCGCAAGAAAACGGTATCTATATTAAATTGGGTGAAGCGCGCACTAAAAAAAGTTTGATGGCGATGCCCGCGTTCCAATACTTTGGTGCTCCTTCCAGTGCTTCTAAATATCAATCTGTCGGTGTAGAGCTATTTAATACGATCACCAACGATCTTTCTGTCTCTTCTTATTTTCAATTCATCAATCAAAGTGCTTACCTTGAAGACACAAGCAAAACAGGGTTGATGCCAGCGCCAGGGCAAGCCAATGGATTTAAGTTCCAAAGCTGGTCTGCGATTGGAGCTGACTTTTTGATCCGTGCAGGATTCTCGATTGTGGGTAACGAAGTGACTCTTGAAACTTACACTTACCACGTACCTCGCGCGAATTTGGTTCTTGGCAAAAAGTATAAAGGCCCTGTGAGCAGCGCTCGTCGTATCGCCCACACTTTTGCTAACGACGTTTTGAAAGCCTTGACTGGTAAAGAAGGTCCTTTCCTTTCTCGCGTTGTCGTTTCCAGTGACCGTGCCGGCTCGCAAACAAAAGAAATCTTTGTGATGGATTGGGATAGCGCGAATATCGATCAAATCTCCAGTCATCGCAGTATCTCTATTTCTCCCGCGTGGTCTCCGGATGGAAAAAAAGTGGCTTACACTTCTTATGTAAAAAGAGTGGGAGCAAAGTTCAGAAATGCCGATATGCTTTTGTTTGATCTTTCAACGGGAAAACGCTCTTTGGTTTCTTACCGTCAAGGGATCAACTCAGGCGCGACATTCTCTCCCGATGGTCGCAATATTTATCTGACGATCTCTCAAGGTAATAGCCCCGATATCTATAAAATGACTTTGGATGGCAGCCTGGTTGGAAAAATCACGAATGGCCCTTCTGGAGCTTTGAACGTAGAGCCTAGCATGTCCAATGACGGTAAACTTGCGTTTTCTTCAGACCGCGCAGGTCGTCCGATGATTTACACGGCGAATGCCGACGGATCGAATATAAAACGTATCACATTTGCGGGTGTGTTTAACTCTTCTCCTTCTTGGTCTCCAGATGGAAAGAAGATCGCGTTCTCGGGTCAGAGCGATAACAACTTTGATATCTTTGTGATGAATGCTGACGGCACAGGAATGATTCGTCTGACTTCAGCAAAAAAATCCAACGGCCGCATGGCAAGTAACGAAGACCCTTCCTTCTCTCCGGACGGTCGCTTTGTGATGTACACAAGCAATCGCACGGGAAAAAATCAGATTTACATTTCCACTGTAGATGGAACGGAAGAGCGTCGTGTAACAAACGACAACTACAACTACTATAAGCCTAAATGGTCTAACAACATTGACTAATCTTCCCTTCGAGGAACAATTAAGGAAAGAGAGGAGCGAGATTTGGTCTCGCTTAGCTCATTCTGTAAAGACCAACTCTGAGCCCGCCGACAAAATCTGTCTTGAATGGAGCTTGGCCTCCGACGAACTTCTTAAAAAAGCTTTCGATTACTGTTTTGCCCAGGAAAAAGTGGCGCTGTTCTCTTTGGGGAAATTGGGTTCTCAGGAACTCAATCTCAGTTCGGACGTCGATATTTTATTGGTCGCAGAAAATGAAGAAGCCATCTCTCTTTCCCATCTGCGCAAGTTTCAAAAAATTCTGACGGAAAGAACTTTTCAAGGATTTGTTTTTCGCGTGGATTTTGATTTACGTCCCGGTGGCAAGCAAGGCCCTTTAATTCCTACGATAGATCAGTTTAAAGACTATTATGGAAATTACGGCGAGACGTGGGAGCGCCTGGCCTTTGTTCGTCTGCGCCCGATTTGTGGCGATATGAAAGTGCAAAATGAAGTGATGGCTTTTGCGAAAAAGTTTTCGTTTCGCAAGCATCTGGATTTCACTTTGCTTGAAGACTTAAAGACGTTGCGCTCTAAAATCCAAGGTCACTATTGGGCTCGTACGCAGGATGATGTGATTGATCTTAAACTTGGCATTGGCGGGATTCGCGACGTTGAACTCTTTGCTCATGCCCTTCAAGTCATTCACGGCGGACGCGACACAAGCCTTCAGGTGCGCGGGACTACGGAAGCTTTGGAACTTATCGAGAGAAAACAGCTTCTGCCTTCTGAAGAAGCGCGTTTTCTGTGCAAGCACTATTGGAACTTACGAGGCCTCGAAAATTACGTTCAAGCTTTAAACGATGAGCAGACCCATCTTTTAACAATAACGGAAACTCATCCCCCATTTATTGCGACAGCAGTGCAAAGTTTGCGCTCTGAAATGAAACGCTGTGATCAGATTGTAAAATCCCTTTTGGGTGAAGCTCCGCAGGAGGTTTCTTTAAAAGAGGAACTAGAGAAAGTGGGCTTACCGGAATCCGATCTTGAAGATTTATGGCAAGAGATTCTCGGGCAAGAGGTTTTATCCAGAAATAAAGGTCGCGATGAACTTGCACGAAAAGCTTTTTTAGCGGCGTTCTTAGAAACTTTGCAGGAACAAAAAGGTGATATTCGCCGTGGGCTTTTGCTTTTAAAAGATTTTATTCATGGCACGCGCGCGAAAGCGAGTTTCTTTGCGATGCTTTTACGGGAAAAGGAACTCTTGCAAGAACTGGCGTGGCTCTTTGGCCACTCCCCTTATCTGTCACGCATTCTGTGCAACCGACCGGAGTTGCTTGATAGCTTTGTCTACCGGGCGCAAGACAAGCCCTCTGAGGACTTGGGAACTTTGCTTGAAGAGTTAGCGGAAAAAAGACTTCTTTCAGAAGTTATTAATGGAAGTGAGTTTCTCGAAGATAAAAATCTTCCGACACTTCTTCAGAATTTAAGTTCTACAGCGGATACTATCGTTGAGAATCTTTTGGTGGCACTGAAGAAGGAATATCCTTCACAGATGCAGGTTCTCGCTTTAGGAAAATGGGGCGGAAAAGAATTAGGCTTCCGTTCAGATCTGGATTTTATTTTCGTTGTTCCTGATGAGCCTACTGAAAATGATTTTAAAGTCGCAAAACGTTTTATCACGCGTCTCACTGAACCTCATCGCGGTGGAAATATTTATTCCATTGATATGCGCTTACGTCCTTCGGGAAAAGCGGGACCTCTGGTGATTCCGCAAGCGGATTTAAATTCCTATCTTGCTAACGAAGCTTCCGCGTGGGAGCGACAGGCATACTTAAAAGCTCGCGTGATTGGCGGCGGTGAACCTCCCCTTTCGCATTTTATCGGTCGCGGATTAACGACAGAAGAGTTGCAGGAACTGGATCGCATTCGTCAGCAACTGCTTCCGACCTCTGCGGTGATTAATTTAAAGTTCAGTGAGGGCGGACTTGTGGACGTGGAACTGGCTGCGCAAACGTGTCTTTTGTTCCGTAAAATCAAACCCGCTTCGGGGAATACGATGGATTTTCTCTCTGAATTAGGTGGTAAATCCTCTGCACTTCGACAAAATTATGAACGGCTGCGTCAAATAGAGCAGACGCTTCAGCTTGTTGCGTCAGAATCCCTCGTGGAACTGCAACCAAATCATGAGTCCTTTCAAGCTCTTGCCATAGCGCTTCCTACCGCACCTGCAAATCTTCAGAATGAAGTTTCTGAGTTGTTAGCAAGCAACATTGCCATTTTGAAGGAACTTGACCCTCGTCGACAGCCTCACTAATAGTGAAAGGGTTGGACAAAAGTCAGGGAGACACAATGTCGAAAAATATCGATATTAAAAAGGTATTTTGGATTTACCTTTTTGCATTTTTATTAGCGGCTTTCAGCTTCCGCGCAGATGCAAAAACAAAAGCAAAAGAGACAAAGAAGGGAAACGGCGAAATGTTCGCACTATTTGAAACATCCAAAGGTAATTTTAAAGTTAAACTTTTGAGCGACAAAGCTCCAAAGACTGTTGAGAACTTCGTAGGTTTGGCTGAAGGCACTAAAGAGTGGACGGATCCTAAAACTGGAAACAAAGTTAAAAAGCCATTCTATGACGGTTTGACTTTCCACCGCGTGATCAAAGATTTCATGATTCAAGGTGGTTGCCCACTTGGAACTGGAACTGGCGGCCCAGGTTACCGTTTCGAAGACGAATTTACTCCTGGCCAACAAAAGCACGACAAACCAGGCATCCTTTCTATGGCGAATGCGGGTCCTAACACTAACGGATCTCAGTTCTTCGTAACAACTGTTCCAACTCCTTGGTTGGATGGCCGCCACACTGTGTTCGGCGAAGTTGTTGAAGGCATCGACGTAGTTCACTCTATCGAGAACTCTAAAACAGGTCCGATGGATCGTCCGGCTGAGCCTATCGTGATCAAACACGTGAAAATCGTGAAGTAGTTTTTAAATTCAAATTTGAATTGAAGAAAGCCCGATGTTTCCATCGGGCTTTTTTTATTTTTCTTAGGGCTGTTTATAAGCCGTGTAATTACAACTCACTGTAGGAGCACCGCCCGGAACTTGCCAAAAATCCGCTGTTCCCGTGTGGTTCGCTAGTTGAAAATTGGGATACTCAAGGTAGGGAGAATTATTTGTATCCACCTGAGCCAGATTATACGTATTGGCACCAACGGATGTCACTCGGTGCAAGGGGCGCGGAGCCGAACAAGCATAACCAACTGAAGTCGCCGTCATGAGCTTTTTTTGAAGAGCTCCGATGACACTAGCACTAGGATCTTTCAAAACCGTCAAAAGAGCATTAGACGTATTCTCAGCTCCATTGCTATCGGCAATTTTATATTTTTCCACAGTAGGTGTGCCGCTACCTAAATATGCGATCACATCAGGATAATTCAAACAAACCGTTTTAGTTCCGCCATCATTCACACAGTCTTGGTTGGCTTGACCAGAAGCCACATTTCCAAAAGCAGCAAACTCCGTGGATACAAACAATGTCAGATCCAAAGTGCTGCCTGAGGAGACTGTTAATGGCGTCGGGAAATTAGTCGTCTTGCCACCGCAAAACATAAAGGAAATCGTGACATAATCCGCAGTTGCCACGGCACTGTCCAAAATATTTGTCGCATGAGTCTTGTAAAGCGTACCGCCAATATTCACTTCGCCTTTGACCTTCACATCATAGTTATTTCCAGAAGTGCAGGTTTCAAGCATGAGACCTTTATAGGTGCCTTCTTCAACACTCAGGGCTGTAGCGAATTTTGCCTGGATCGCAGCCGCATCCATGAGATCAATCGAGCATTCCGCTGCAGTTCCAGCGCAGCTGTAGATTTCTACGGTCTTGTCGCCCTCGGATGCAATTAACGCCATTCTGGTCACAGGAAACAAAATACTTGTCGGAGTAAAACTAATCTCATCACCGGCCATAGCCTTTGTTGAGAGAACAGAAAATAGTGCCGCTAAAATGTATTTCATATTTTTCACAACAACCTCCCTTAAATATTTTTGATTGAGAAGTTGATCTTTCCACTACCGTTGGAGCTGCCACTGCCGCCGCCACCACTGCATCCGTTCAAATAAACAAGACCCAAAGTCAGGGCTAATACCACTACTATTACCTTTTTCATTCTTTCTCCTTACGTACATTTTTATTTTCTTTGTGCCGTACGTGTTCTTGTACTTATGCTAAGTGACGTAAGAGAGAGTCCTCGTTAAATCGAAAAACCATGGCTCAAACCAGACCTTTTCGTTTCAAAATATCGGGTTGATGCGCTCTGACTTTGCAAACATGCTTGCAATGCAAGCGCTGGGCGTTTGACCCCTTATACAGGGTCATCTATTTATTTAATTTTAGTTTATGGATTAAATTTTCAATTTCCGAGTTAAGAACTCGCAGACGAAGATTGAGACGTTGTGTTCGCTGATCAATATGACTTACGTTGAGTGATTGGTCTTTGTTGATCTTGATTTCCGCAAGGGTTGCTTTAACAACGGCAGCCTCTTTGAGTCTTTTTTCAATAGCTTCAAACACTCTTTGATTCTGTGGCAAAAGTCTCATGGTCTCGATATCTGCCGGCAGTGTTTCATTCATCTCGCTAAGATCCGCTTTCGCGATATTTCCATGAATGGAAATGGTCGCAGCAATCCAAATCTGAATTGAAATGCCGAGCCACTTCTTCATGAACACCTCCACCAAAGTTCATGCTAAATCACGTGGCCGGGGTGACATAAAAGAAAGCGAAAAGATGCCTCAAATCAGATCTTTTTCTGATAAAAAACGGAGGGGTGCAGATGATTTTGAAGAATTTTGCTCACTCTGCAAGCGCTCACAGGCGCTCTGAGAGACGAGCCGATTTCATTGAGATTTTTCTCATATTGATATCAGCTTCAAGGTCCGCCAAGATTCCCCATGTACTTGAAGTGAATACAAAGGCCCAGAAGGCTTCCTTAATCATCTGCAATTGATGCTTTTTGCTAAAAACCCGGCCTTCGCGAGCAATAACTTTCGCATAGTCGCGAGTGAACTTAAATTTATTATCCACCAACAAGTGTGCATGAGCATGTTGCAGGAATGTCCAGAAGGCGTCGAAATCAAATTCTTCGCCTTCTTTTGCAAAAAGAACTTTCGCCAAAGTTTGGCATTTATCGTACTCACGATGAAGCATGGAATAATAGAACTGACCTTCGAGCTTCATTCTTTCTACCGGATAATCAAAAACTCTTCCGAAATCCAACAGAACAACTTTCCCATCAGTGAATAAAAAATTTCCTGGGTGCAAGTCCGTATGAACCAGACAATAACCGAAGCTGGCTTTTAGAATCGCTTCCATCAAAATTTCAGCGGCTGCATTTTTCTGATTCTGATTAGCCCGCGCCGTGAAATTTTGAAAACTTTCGGCTTTGATAAATTCCGAAACCATGACTCTCTCACGAACCAAGTCCCGATAGATGTAAGGAACAATCACGCGAGGATCATCCGATAAAATATTGCGGAATTTTTCTTGGTTCAATGCCTCTTGTCTATAGTCACATTCCTGCAGCAAGGCTCGCTTAATTTCCGCAAAAATATCGCTGTCACCTTTTCCCAAGAAAGACGCCAACGATTGAGCCAATTCCATTTTGCTGATTTGATTCTGCAAAATCTCCTTAATATTCGGATGCTGCACTTTAACGGCGACTTCTTTTCCGTTAGCCAGTTTGGCGTAGTGAACTTGACCCAAGCTGGTGACAGCAAGAGGCTTTTCTTGCCAGTAAGAAAAAATTTCTTTCAGAGGTTTTCCGTACTCTTCTTCAACGACTCTTTGAATGACTTTCGGCTTTTCCGGCTCTGCTCGGGACTGCAAAGTTCCCAGCGCATTTCTTACTTCAAATGGCAGACCCATTTCTAAGAAACTTGCCAACTGCGCCACTTTGGCAGAGACACCTTTGCGATTTTTCAGAGATTTTAGAAGACGTTCAATAAGAATTCTTTTGAGCTTTCCATTCAAACTATTTACAGAGGCCGTATCTTCAAAATATGTCGCCACTCCGTTTTTTAAGGAGCGGATTTCTTGAAGATCTTCTTCGCCGTCTTTTAAACTCAAAGACTCTTTAAGCCCATCCAGGACATTTTCGACTTTACCTTGAGGACGTGCTTTATTCACACTGGGCAATGAGTCCTCATAGAGATCAATCAGCTTTAAAACAGGACCTGGGATCACTCGCGTACCGGTTTCCCAACAGGCGATGGCCCCACTAGAAACTTGAAACTCTTTAGCGAGTTCTCTTTGGGACAAGCCCAGAGTTTGCCTTAGAAGCACTAAGCGTTCAGCTGGATGAAGATTCTGATTTTTAGCCATGGGCTGACTATAAGCGGAGAGTCGCCCACAAATAAAGTGAATTTACTTTCCGCAGAATTGTTTTGCTTTGATCCAGTACGCTGGCGAGCAGTAGTCGTCCATCCACTCGTTATTCTTGTTTGTAGAATAAGCGTAAAACCAAATCAATGTATCCGTCTGAGATTTGAAATTAATTTTGTGAGGCATCTCAGCAGGTGTTTTGCCGTTCACGGAGTAACACCAACCATAGGCTCTCAGTTCCGTATCTGAAACAACCTCCACCGAGTCTAATCCCACAGGAGTGTTGACGATAGAGTTAAATCCTTCTGCGGCCCCGATGTAGGGAATTTTATTTTGATCGAAAATCTCGACACTGATTGTGCCTACGGATTTTGTCATGTCCGCCGTGACTTCTCCTTGAGCGATGGGTTTTTCATCGCAAGGGCCATAGATTTGCCAAGAAACTGCATGGGATTTTAGAGCGAGAATGGAAGTAAGGACAAAAACGATCTTTTTCATGGGCACGTCTTATCGAGCGGCCCAGATTAAGTACAGAACAAAGTGACTCATTTTAGAAAATTTAAGAGTTCTGTTTGCGAACTTCGGCCATGTCGACTTCTTTGGCCTTCTCGACGACTTGCTCGAAAACGTTTTCGGGCAAAGCTCCAGGTTGCATAAAGATGATATCGCCTTCTTTGATAACGGCGATCGTGGGAATGGATTTGATTTCAAAATTTGCGGCCAACTCTGGTTGCGCTTCCGTGTCCAATTTGGCAAAAATCACATCTGGATGTTTCAACGCCACAGACTCAAAAATCGGAGCAAAACGACGACAAGGTCCGCACCACGCAGCCCAGAAATCAATGATAACAAGTTGATTTTTTTCGACGGTGTCTTTGATGTTTTCTTTTGTCAATTCCATCACGGCCATTGTTTTCTCCTTGGCGTAGGTCTATGAACACGATCCCTTCCCTAAAAGCTTTGATGTTCTTTCATAAATAGGCAACGATTTAATACAAATAATCCATAGGAGGATCTCTATGAAAAAACTGATCGTTTCTATTTTGCTTTTAACAGGTTTCCAAGCTTATGCCGGTGACGCAGGTTGTGGTCTAGGTAGCGTTATCATTTCAAAAAACTCCAAAGGTTTGCAACTTTTGGCGATGACAACGAACTCATTCCTTTTCACTCAGCCCTTGGGCATCACTTCAGGTACTTCTGGTTGTTCTTCAAGCGGTCTTGTTATGGCAGATAAAGAAGTCCAATATTTTGTCGAAGTGAATCAAGAGGAACTTTCTCGTGAAATGGCGCAAGGTCATGGCGAAAAACTAGCGACTTTGGCACAAATGAAAGGTTGCCGTAACGAAATTTCGCAAAAAGCATTCGGTACTTTTGCGCAAAATTCTTATGCAAAAATTCTTCCTGCGGCGAATACATCTGCCGTTGAAATGGTTCAAAACTTAAATAAAGAGTTGGCAACTCAAAGCGATCTTGCACAAATGTGCCATGGTTCTTAGTTTAGTACTTAGTATTTTGCTCTTAGCCCCACTGACTACGTGGGGCTTTTCTTCAGAGAGCGTTCAAAAATATCAAAAACAGGCTTTAGAAAAAAATCTTTCCCAAAATCCCCAATGGCTGAAGCTGGGCCATTATCGCAAGAATCTTTTTGACGGCTATCATTCACCGATGCTGGGAAACTTTTTTGTTTCTGAAAATGGCGCCACCGATCCTCAAGAAGAACTTCTTAAAACCATTGAACTCTTATTTTACAATAAAGAAATCGCTCCTAAATATCAGTGTCGATACTTAGCGAGAACTTCCTGGCTTAAGAAAGTTTTGGCTCTTGATCCCGCAGACCTTATCGCCTGCCCTGAGCGAGATCAGTGGAAGACGCAACTGGGCGCTCAGGAAGTTTATATTATCTTTGCGGCCAGTGATCTCTCCAGCGCCGGCTCTAGCTTCGGTCATACCTTCTTGCGCGTGCACAATCCTAAGAACACACGGGAACTTGAACTTTTAGACTATGGAATAAACTACGCCGCAGTGACTGGAAAAGACAGTGGAGCTATTTACGCCCTCAAAGGCCTTTTCGGATTTTATCCGGGAGCCTATTCAATGCTTCCATATTATCAAAAGATTCGTGAATACACGAACCTCGAAGGTCGCAACCTGTGGGAATACCGTTTAGATCTTTCCCCTGAACAAGTCACATTCTTGATTGATCATCTTTTGGAGCTTGAAGGCAGTTATGCTCCTTATTATTTTGCTGACGACAATTGTTCACAACAGATCTTGGAACTTATCGAGGTTGCAAAGCCCGAATTAAATATTTCTTCGTCGTTTCACGATATGACAATCCCGCTCGACACCGTGAAGGCGTTGAAAAAAGAAAATATGCTGATCGGTGAAAAGCTTCGCCTTTCTTTACAGTCAGAGTGGCAAACGCGGTTCACCAATTTAAATTTTTCCGAAAAAGAAGCTCTGAAAGAGATTATTCACAAGAAAAATACGAACGAACTGCAAAAACTTTCCGTTAAAGAGAAAGCCAAGACACTCGAAGCCACTCTGAGTTACCTCGCTATAAAAGAGTACCGCGAGCAAAAAGAATTAAAAGAAGAAAAGTATCCACTTTTAGTGTCACGAGCCCAGTTGGGAGCACAGACAGAACCTTTGCAAGTACCTCCACCTCGTTCCCCCCTTTTGAGTCACGGCTCAAGCGCCTTCTATTTCGGATATGGCAAATGGGATGAAAACGAATTCTATCGCTTTAAGTTTCGCAGAACTTTTCACGATCTTCTTTCGGATGACAGCGGACTTTCCCCATTTTCTCATTTGGAAGTTTTAAGTGCAGACTTCCGCTATTATTCGGAATCCCAGAACCTGGATCTCTATCGCGCCCTCTTAGTCAAAATTCTTTCAACCGCCCCGGTAACGGAACTAGAAACCCCGATGACTTGGAAGCTGGAGGTCGGAACAGAACCTCGCTTATCTCCTTTTGTGAATTTCGGTGCAGGTTTAAGTTTTGATTTCCCTCTATTCAAAGCGACCCGTTTGAGTCTCTTAACTGTGAGTGAAAACTACGACCTTGTCGACACAGCAAAACCTCATGTGGGAGTGGAAAGTTTACTGATGTCGAAGGGTTCGTTTGTAAGAACTCTTCTTTCCGCGAAATACCTCCATGGCACGTCCGACGGACGCGGATTTTCAGAGTATGGAATAGGTCTTTCGATAGACGTTTCTCAAAGTGAAATTCGCTTGGAAAGTCGCATGCGCGACGATATCCCGGAATGGATGATCTCTGTCGTCTTTTAGACAGGGTGGTGACCTGTTACGGCCTTGTCTCGCTCTGAGACGTGCCAACTCCCCGTAAAATTCAGCTGAGGGGCCCAAAGCTTGCTTCTATTCACTGTGAGACGAATTGTCTCAAAGGGAGTAAGCCATGAAATGGTTCCAAAAGATCTTAACTGCAATTGCCACAATCAATATGGTGATTTCGCCAGTTCTCGCTGCTGCTCCTGAATGGTCGGAAAAAGACAAGGCTCAGCTTGCTTCTTACCGCGACTACTTGGAACCACTCGGTTACCGTTTAACTTTAGATCCAAATTCTAAAAAGGCTTTGGTTTACGATAAGAATACAAATAAATTGGCGATGGAAATCCCTTTCGCTCAAGAAGCGCAACTTCGCAAATTTTCTCCAAAATCTTTAAATCAAATGATGATGGACGAAATGGTTCGCGTGAAAGCGGCGTCCAAAGCTTCTTGGTCACACTCTGTAAGAAATCTTCCAACTGAATCTGCTATCTTCTTTGTTGCGATGGGTGCCGTTGTCGCAGGCCAACTTATTACAAACTATTCGCAAAATCCTTTGGCGATGAAACAACACATCGACCATTCTCTTTCTCCAATTGGAGTTTTTGGCTTCTTCACATTTATGTATTCTCAAGGTGTTACTTCTAACGTTCTTGCGATGTACATGAAAAACCCACGCTTCCACCACATGATTCCATATCTGGGAATGACTGTTGGTGCTTTCTTGCAAACTTACCTTTCTCAAGTGGCTTCTGATCCAAATGTGATGGCTTGCGCGAAAGTTATGATGGGCAAACAAGTGACAGCTAAAGATCAAGAAGCCGGTATTGATGCAGATCCTTGTTCTAAAGCTTACGAGTACCTTGTGATTCAAAAGAAAATCTGGGAGTTCGCTCCTGGTATCGTATCTATGTTGATCTCTTCAGGTCTTGCTGGGGTTGTTCAATCAGTTATCACAAAAACGGTTCTTCGCGTAACGGGCGTTGATATCGCTTTGTGGTTGGTTCCTGGAACTATGCAACTTAAAGGCATCCGTCTTCTTCTTGTAAAAGGTCTGCAAATCACATTCTTCGTGGCAATCGACGCTTGGCTGAACCGCAAAGTCGTTTATGCCTGGAAGAATATGTATGATGGAGCCGAGTTTTATGAAGTAAATGATAGGCTCAATGAGCAGATGAACCTAATGAAAAAAGGTCAGTGGAAAACCTCTGACAAAGATCTTCAAGCTGAAATCAAAGACTTCAGAAAAAAGATGCTCGACTGGCGTATGATGAACATGTCCGAGGTGTATGAAGCTCACCAAAACTGGTCAGAAGCTCTTCACCAACTGACATCCATGTTCAACACGAGCTACGCCTTCTACAACACTTTTGTAAATGAAGTTCGCAACTCACGCTTCAATGAGTCTCAAGTAAAACCTCTTGAGCTGATCTACCCACTGAACGGTGTAAAAGCGAAAGATTTGGCTGAAGGCAGAGAAGACATGTACTTCACAAATCCTTTGATGGTGGAAAATATGCAACTTGAGACAGTGGCAGACGCTGTTGTCGCGGCCGACGAACTTCTTAAGAGTGAAGATGCTCAATATTTATATCCACAAGAAAAGAAAAAGATTGAGTCATTCCTAGTGAAACTTCGTACGGGCGATCGCGTGAAGGTCGGTGAAGGCCTGGGAGAGCTTTATAAAGAAGTCATTTACTCTTCACAAAATATTTCTCTCTCTATGAATTACAGAGAAATCTTAAGAAGCATCTATGGTTCTATGGGTGCACCGATTCCGATGATGGAACCAGGTCGTGGATACCTTGCGGCTTACGAAAAGGCACCGTCGTCAGCGGATTCTGTAAAAGGAGCAAACTACTACCGTCAAGTAGGCGCCTTCATGACTCCAAAAGTAACAGACTATCTCACAATGCAAATGATGTGTGGTCCTGACGTTGAGAAAAACGAAAGAGTCGTAAAAAACTCTGCAGGTTTCCCTTCTGTATTCCTGCCTCCACAAATCAAGGCCGCAGGTGACTCATTCGTAAACTGCCAGCATTTCGGAATGGCGGAGTTGAGAGCAGAAAATATTTATAAGTTCCCTTTTGCAACAGCTTCTAAAGTTCAATACAAAGGCGCAATCAACTACCTTATCAATGAAGCCCGCCCTTCTGTAGTAGGTGGTCAGAACGAATCAGCCTTCCCACAATGGTGGACAGAAAAGACAGAAAGCCAAATGCAAAAAGCTTTTGAAGAATATGGCAAGAGCTATGACGACATCGTAGTTAAATTGGTGAAAGCCGTTTACTACCCAGGTCGCAGTTTCTTCAATGGCAGACCTATCGTGAATACGCCTTGGAAAACGATCAAATTGTACTTCAATCGCGAAGCACAGAAACGTTACTACGAAGGTGGCCCGATCTATAACGGTGGAATGAACTCTGCTTTCCAAGAAGAGCGCGTGTACTTGTCTCTTATCAATGAACTTCTGGCGCCTTCAAAAGAATTTAAAATGGATATCGCCCATATCCTTGAAAAAGAGATCACTCACCCAGCTCTTAAAGAAGTAGAAACTCAGTTCGCTCTTATGAATGGACTTATTAAGAAAATCAAAGTTGGAAAAGTCGAAGGTCGCGAAGTGATTCAATCAGATCTTGAGAACTACCAACTAGAAGAGCAATTAACAAACATCCAAGGCGCTTTGACGAAACTGTCTGCGATCCTTGGCGTCGGTGATGCTCAAGAAGGTGCTGTTGTGACTCTGAACAAACAACAACGCGACCTTGCAGTGACGGCTCTCGAGAATCTTCAAGCTCTGGCTTCAGAAGTGATGATGTATGGCTCGATGGCAAATGCGGTGAGCTGGGAAAAGATTCGCAATGTGAAACGTCTCAATATGGATCAACAGAAGTTTAACAATGAGATCCAAGCGAAACTTGCAGCAATGAGAGGCATGACAATGCCTGGTAAATACTAAACTTGGTACGGGATTTGATACTTAAGATATTTGAAACTTTTAAATGAAACTAGGCACTTCCGGGATTGGAGAGTCCCAAAAATTGGAGTGCCTCGTATAAAAAATAAACAGGTAATAAAGGAGAGAGTTATGAAAAAGAAATTGATGATCGGAATGGCGGCTTTAACATTGGCAATGGCATTTTCACCAGCCCACGCAGCCCCAGTAGGTGGAGCAAAAACAGCGCGTGAAGCGTTGGTTGAATACACTAAACAAATCAAAGAATCTGCATTCGGTAAAGGAATGACAGCAAAAGGTTTGAGCGGACAACAAGTGAAAATCGCTCAAGACAAGATCATCAATGAACTTCAACTTTCTTCTGGTAAAAACAATGCTCTTTCAATGGCTCTTAAAGCCGACTCTTCTAAATCAGCTCAACGTCTTGATAACTTGGCGACAATCGTAGCTGCGAAAAAGATGGCGACTGAAATTGCAAAAACAGATGCAGCGGAAGGCCAATCTATCAGTGCGGCTGCAACTGCAACGGCAAAATTGATCGCTAACTCTTCTTTGACAGGTGCTCGCACTTCTTCAAAAGAATTGAACACGGCTGAAATGGCAGAAGTAACAGCGGCTTTGACAAAACTTGAGTCTTTGCCTGAGACAATCTTGACTCGCTTCTCTAAAGCAGAGCGCGATTCTTATACACAAATCATCGAGCGTCATGACCAAATCGTTGAGTCAGGTAAAAAATCTTCTTCTGAAGACGCTTTCATCGAAGCTATCATGGAAGTGAAAAAAGTAGACCGTGCAAAAGCTCTTGAAGTTGCAAAAAAACTTAAAGAGTGCGTGTAGTTTCTCTAACTTAGAATTTCTTCTTATTGCCGAAAAAGCCGGGGCCTCAGGGTCTCGGCTTTTTTATATTTCGACCTTCTTATCGTCGGTGATAATAAAGATCTCAATACGACGGTTCATGGATCTGTGTTCGTCGTTGTCATTCGGAACGATGGGTTTTTGATCTCCGTAAGAAAGCGCGACAAAACGTTTCGGATCTAGGTTGTGATACTTTACAAAATACCTGACCACCGCCGTTGCTCTGCCACCAGCCAGCTCCCAGTTGCTAGGGAAAAACTGACCAGAAATGGGAACGTCGTCTGTATGACCTTCAATTATAATTCTTTTTTTATTGGTTTTAAGAACGTCAGCAACTTTATCTAGCGATGTTAACGCCGACATTTTTAACTTTGCGGAACCTTCCGGGAAAAAGGTGGAGGCTGCTAAGGCAATGCGCACGCCGACGGAATCATGATATATATCCTGGATCGCTTGCTTTTTTTGCTGACCATCCATCGACTTATCCAGAGACCTTTCCACAAAGTCTTCCACTTCCTGAGGTCCACCTTTTTTAGGATAATTACCCACGGGCATGACAAGTTCAGCAATCGCGTCTTCAATAGTGTTGCCATTGGGATTATTGGAGCCGTTTCCAGCCAGACGAAGATTCAGCTTGATAGAGTCTTCGAACTCTTTTTGTTTTTCTTCATTGGCCGTTGAGGTCGCATACATCACCACAAAAAAAGCGAAGAGCAACGTGATGAAATCGGCATAGGACACCAACCATCTTTCGTGATTTTCATGCTCTTCATGTTTTTTATGT
This sequence comes from Bdellovibrio sp. HCB-110, assembly GCF_047323225.1. Classification (GTDB taxonomy): domain Bacteria; phylum Bdellovibrionota; class Bdellovibrionia; order Bdellovibrionales; family Bdellovibrionaceae; genus Bdellovibrio. The sequence goes on along the minus strand of NZ_CP178750.1, from coordinate 177,774 downwards.
TTTTTAGCCATGCTCTGGAAACCTATTTATGATCCGTGTGAAGAAAGGCGTAAAGCTTTTGCTCCAGCACAACCGGATTCATTCCACTGGCAATCAGAAGACCGCCTTCAAGAACCATTTGTTTTTCGCGAGAGAGGGCCTGCACTTTTCTTTTAAGTTTATTGCCCAGAGGAAGGAATAATAAGTTGGCTGAGCTAACACCATACACCGTTGCGACGAAGGCCACGGCGATTCCGGCTCCAAGTTTACTTGTGTCCGTCAAATTTCCCATGACATGGATCAAACCCAGAACCGCACCGATAATACCGATTGTTGGAGCAAACCCACCGGCATCCGTCCAAATCTTCGCCCCCGCCAGCAACTCTTCTTCTTCCGTTTCGATTCTGGTTTCAAAAATATCACGAATGGTTTCTGCTTCGACACCATCGACGACATTTCTGAGAACGCCTTTAAATAAAGGATCTTCGATTCGATTGATTCGCGTTTCCAAAGAAAGAAGAGATTCTTTCTTGGCGATGCGGGCGCAATCAACGATCTCTTGGATGCGTTTCTTTGCGTCGCTTTCTTCTGCGTGAAATGCTTTTTTGGCAAGCTGCAGACCTGTCTTCAGATCTTTTTCAGAACTCGAAACCATCACGGCTCCGATTGTTCCGGCGAGTACGATAATAAAGGCTGTCAGTTGCATGAGAGAGCTCATGTGACCACCTTCTAGAAGGTTGCCGAGCAATATCCCACCGAAGCCCACGAGGAGGCCTAACCATGTTGCTTTGTCCATAATCAAAATGATGCCACAGGGGATCACGCATGACACTTGGACCTCTTGAAGACCTAGACTTTCTGCGAGCGAAAAATTAGGCTACAGTTCTCATGATGCTCGATTTTATCTTAGGCCTCGATAAGAGCCTCTTTATATTGGTAAATTCCCAGTGGACGGCGGCTTGGGCTGATCAGTTTTTCCCCTTCGTCACGGATCTTCATAAGACGCCTTTTTTTAAAACGGTGTTGGTTCCTCTTATCCTCACGATTTTTGTTTGGCGTCGCGGTTTAAAAAAAGGTCTCGTGATCTTTTTCTTCTGCGCTCTTTCTGTTGGCGCATCGGATGGGTTCGGAAATTGGGCTTTAAAGAAAACAGTGCAAAGACCGAGGCCTGCGGAGACACAGAACCTTGAAGTTCAAGTTCGCTCCCCTTTCGGCGGTTATAGCTTTGTCTCTAATCACGCGACAAATATGTTCACCTTCGCAAGCTTTACCGGCGCCATCTTTCCTCCTGCGGCAGTTCCGCTGTATTCGTTGGCGACGATAGTCGCCTATAGTCGCGTTTACAACGGTGTTCATTTTCCTACAGATGTTATCTGCGGTGGGCTTTTAGGTCTCATCTTCGGACTTCTGTTTGCACGACTCTGCCAAAAAGTTCTGGTGAGAATAGATTCAGAAGGGACCGTTACATCATGAAGATTCTAGTCACAGGCGCCAATGGTTTTTTAGGGAGCTGGGTTACCAAGGCCCTCGTTAATGAAGGACATCACGTCTATGCCTTGGTCCGTCCTAAAAGTGATATTTCAGAACTTGAAGGCGTAAACTGCAAATACGTTCACGGAGATGTGACAGATGTTCACTCTCTTCTTGAAGCCTTTAAAGGTGTCGATACTGTTTTTCATCTTGCCGGAGTAATCGCCTATAAAAAATCCGAGCGTCCTTTAATGGATAAGGTAAACGTGCAAGGCACGGCCAACGTGGTCGAAGTCTGCCGTGAACACAAAGTTCGTCGCTTGGTTTATCTTTCTTCCGTTGTGGCGATTGGCGCTGGATACACTCCCAATGACATCATGAATGAAGACTCCCCTTACAATATTGCGGATCTGAATCTCGGTTACTTTGAAACCAAGCATCAGGCCGAAAAAATTGTGAAAGCCGCATGCGATAAAGGTGACATCAATGCTGTAATGCTAAATCCTTCAACGATCTATGGAGCTGGTGACGCTAAAAAAGGCAGTCGTAAAATGCAGCTCAAAGTCGCGCAGGGAAAACTGAGCTTCTACACTTCCGGTGGTGTAAACGTCGTTGCCGTAGAAGATGTCGTTCAAGGAATTCTCAGTGCCTGGAAGAATGGTCGCAAAGGCGAGAGATACATTCTTGCGGGTGAGAATATTCTTATTAAAGACCTTTTTGCTATGATCGCGGCAGAGGCCGGAGTCAAAGCTCCGTCGCGCTTAATGCCGGACAACGTGCTTCATGCGGTCGGTGCTATTGGCGATATGATGGAAAAAATCGGTCTTAAGGGACCTTTGAGCCGGGAAAATGCTTACACAGCAACGATGTATCACTGGTTTGATTCAAGCAAAGCGCAGCGTGAGTTGAATTTTAAACCTCGTCCCGCAAGAGAGGCCATCCACAACAGCGTGCAGTGGATGAAAGATCAAGGATTGCTTTCGTAAGGTCTGAATGAAAAAAGTCGTCTTCTTTTTTTTGGGTGTGTTTACTTTAATGGCCGGAGCCTTGGCGTGCCTCTGGATGTGGCTTCCCACGGAAAAAGACATCAAAGGTTGCCTCACGACTCGCATGTATCAAGTGGAGCTTTGTCCAGGCTCTAAAAGCTATGTTCCTTTAAAACAAATTTCTTCCACCTTACAAAAAACCATCATCCTTACGGAAGATTCTAATTTCTATAATCACAGCGGTTTTGATTGGGATGCGATCGAGAAGAATGCCCGAGACGGTTGGGAGTCCGGTGTTTTTAAAAGAGGCGGCTCCACGATCACTCAGCAGCTTGCTAAGAACATGTTCCTGACCAAGGATCGCACTTTCGTACGTAAAGGTCTTGAGGCTATTATCACGGATCGTATCGAGAAGACTCTGACGAAAAAAGAAATTCTTGAGCGCTATTTGAATGTCGTCGAGTTTGGAAAAGATATTTACGGCGTTAAAGCCGCTGCGAAATACTATTTCCAAAAATCCCCAGCGGAACTTTCCGTCGTGGAAAGCGCTTTCCTAGCCATGGTTCTTCCCAATCCTGTGAAGTATTCTAAATCGTACTATCGCAAAGAACTGACACCTTTTGCGAGAAAACGTTTAAGCCGCATTGTGGAAGACATGTATCGCTATCACCGCATTTCTCAAGAAGAGTATGACGTAGCCATCAATCAAGTTTCGTATTTCTTCCAACCGGAACCTCCTCCGGAAGAAATCAACGTTCCTGCTGAAGAGATTCCGACATTGGAAGATTTAGAAAACGCCGAAATGGAAGAAGAGGTTGAAGGATGAAAATAGTTTCTGCCTGTCTTTCTGGAGTTCACTGTCGTTACGACTGCAAAGCCCAAGCGCGCTCGGCCATAGAAGAGATGGTGAAAAATGGCGAAGCCATTCCCGTATGTCCCGAACAAATGGGCGGCCTTCCCACTCCTCGTGCTCCGGCAGAACGCATCGGTGATAAAGTTCTTACGAAATCCGGAGAAGACGTCACGGCTCAGTATGAACAAGGCGCCTTAGAAGCTTTGCAAATCGCAAAACTCTGTGGAGCCACGGAAGCTCTGTTAAAATCCAAGTCCCCGATGTGTGGCCATGGAAAAATCTATGACGGTTCTTTTACTGGAAATCTAAAGGAGGGCGACGGTGTTTTTGCCGAACTTTTAAAAAAGCACGGCATCAAAATTACAGTCGTAGATTAATCTATTTCAAAAGTTTTCCGCGAATGCGGTTGAATGAAACGTTCATGCAAATCCAAGTTGCAACAAGCAAAACAAGGATGTGAACTCCGATCCAAATTGTCGGTCCTTGATGAAGGATACCGCGAACGGCCGCCACAGCATGTGTTAATGGGAATAGATAAGCCAAATAACGAAGACCGCTTGGCAGTTGTTCTAATGGGAAATACGTTCCACTCAATAAACTCATCGGCACAATAAGACCCGATGTCGAATAAATGAACGAATCGTAGTTACGCGCAAACGAAGTGAAGATCATTCCGATACATGAAAAGAGCGCTGACAATAAAAACAGAATCGGAAGTGCCAAAAGAATTCTGTAGGAATCAATCAGTCCGAAAAACAAAGCCACAACTGTCACACCCATCACACCAAAGAAACCTTTGCTTGCCGCCCATAAAAGCTCGCCAGCCACGATCTCTTCAGGTCCTACACGTGTCAGCATGATTGTCGCGTAAGTTTTTTGGTGCGTGAGTTTCGTGTAGTTTCCGTAAGTCCCTTCAAAGAAAGCAACCATCATCGCCGTCGTCGAAAGAAGGGCCGGAAAGAAAAATTCAATATAAGACATTCCACCCATGTTATTAACAAAGGCGCCCAGTCCAAAACCGATGGCACCCAGGTAAATCACAGGCTCAAGAACAATCCAGAACAAAGACACAAGCCATGTCTTTTTAAAATACAAAAAGTTGCGGGACCATACTTGGAAGGCTCCGCTATTCACTTTAGGACGAGAGAAGTAATCTTTAAACTTCATTTTACTCATCCCTCAATTGGTGGCCCGCAAGCTTTAAGAAGACGTCGTTCAACGTCGGCTTACGAATAAAGATCTTATCACTTGCAATCAAATCCACAACGCGACGGCCTTCTTGATTCTCTTTCACCAAAACAGACACCGTATCTTTAATCACCTGATAAGCAAAACCTTCGGCACGCAAACGGCCAAGGTAGTAGTTTAGATCCACAGGATTTGTATCGAACTCCACGACCTCTTTACCAATCAACTCACGAATTAAGTCGCGAGGTTTTCCCACTGTCAGAATACGGCCGCCGTCGATAATCGCTACACGATCACACATCTGTTCAGCTTCTTCCATGTAGTGAGTGGTCAAAACCAAAGTGCTTTTTTCAGATTTGAGATGCTTAAAGAAATCCCAAATCCAGATACGCGCTTGCGGATCAAGACCCGTCGTCGGTTCATCGAGGAAAATAACTTCAGGAGAATTAATCAAACCGCGAGCAATGGCCAAACGGCGCTTCATACCGCCACTCAGTGTCTCCACGGAACGATCTTGGTACTCTTCCAGTTTCATCAAACGCAACAAAGCCTGAGCGCGAAGATCGGCCTCTGCCTTTGGGATTTTATGGAAACTTGCGTAGACTAAGAGATTTTCTAAAACTGTGAAGTCAGGATCAAGGCCGTCCTCTTGAGGGACGACCCCTATGCGAGATTTGATCTCACGATAATTTTTCTTAACATTAAGGCCGAGAACGTAAAGCTCCCCGCTTGTAACGAGGGCTGAGCAATACATCATCTTCATCGTCGTTGATTTGCCCGCCCCGTTTGGACCTAAGAGACCAAAACATTCGCCTTTGTAAATTTCCAGACTGATTCCATCCACAGCGACTTTATCGTCGTATTTCTTTGTCAGGTCTTTAATCTCAATGGCGACGTTCGTACTCATTATTCCTTCGCTGCTTTTGCACGTTTATGTGGGTCCAGTTCTTTCAAACGAAGACGGATGTTTTTCGGAGTGACCTCGATCAACTCAGAATCTTTGATCCATTCCATCGCTCTTTCCAAAGTGAACTTCTTCACTGGAACTAGACGGATAGCTTCATCTGAACCTGAAGCACGTACGTTCGTCAATTTTTTCTCACGAGTGATGTTTACTTCTAGATCATTCTCCTTGGCGTGTTCACCAACGATCATGCCTTCGTACACATCGTCACCGTGTTCAACCATCATGATACCGCGCTCTTGAAGATTCCAGATCGCGTAGGCAGTTGCCGAACCTTTACGGTCAGAAATCATCGCACCGTTCATACGATGTTCGATTTCGCCTTTATAAAGATCCCAACCGTCAAATTGTGTATTCAAAAGACCTGTACCACGAGTGTCAGTCAAGAAGTCTGAACGGTAACCGATCAAACCACGAGAAGGGATACGGAACTCAAGACGTGTACGACCAGATCCTTTTTGAACCATGTTCGTCATCACACCTTTACGTTTTCCAAGTTTCTCTGTCACCGCACCAACGAATTGGTCTTCGATATCGATAACCGCGATCTCCATTGGCTCCATCTTTTTGCCGCCTTCTTCTTTGAAGACAACTGTCGGTTTGGAAACCAAAAGTTCGAAGTTTTCACGGCGCATTTGTTCGATCAAGACACCCAATTGCAACTCACCACGACCGACAACTTTGAATGCATCCGTGTTGTCTGTTTTTTCTACGCGGATCGCAACGTTGTACAAAAGTTCTCTCTCAAGACGCTCGATGATTTTACGTGAAGTTACGTTCTTACCATCAAGACCCGCGAAAGGACCATTATTGACCGAGAACACCATGCCCACTGTCGGCTCTTCTACGCGAATACGCTCAAGAGGACGAGGATCAAGAACTGAAGTGATCGTGTCACCGATAGTGAAGTCTTCCATACCCGCGATAACAACGATGTCACCAGCACCAACTTCTTGAGCTGGAACTTGCGAGTTCACTTTGTACTGGAACAAAGCAGAGACTTTAACTTTCTTTTGTACGTTCGCCTGAACGCAAAGAACTTCGTCACCCACTTTGATAGTTCCGGCTTTCATACGACCGATAGCCAAACGACCTACGTAATCATTGTACGAAATGTTAGAAACCATAACTTGAAGTGGAGCATTCTCTTCAATTTTTGGAGGAGGAACTAGATTTACGATAGCATCGTAAAGAACTTCCAAAGAACCTGTGTTCACTTTTGGATCTAGAGTTGCCATACCTTCACGGGCGATAGCGTAAACTGTGTGGAAATCACATTGCTCTTCTGTTGCATCTAAATCGATGAACAAATCGAAAAGTTCGTTATGAACTTCTTGAATACGAGCATCGGCACGGTCAATTTTATTGATACAAACGATAACTTTTTTGCCGCCCTCAAGAGCTTTTTTCAATACGAAACGAGTTTGTGGAAGTGGACCTTCAGAAGCGTCGCAAAGAAGGATACACCCATCCACCATGTTCAAGATACGTTCAACTTCACCACCGAAGTCACTATGTCCCGGTGTATCTACGATATTAACTTTGATGTCTTTGTACATGAACGAAGCATTCTTCGCCGCGATAGTGATACCGCGCTCTTTCTCAAGATCCATGGAGTCCATAAGACGTTCTTCAACGTGTTCGTTGTCACGGAAAGTACCTGCTTGTTTGATCAAGTGGTCAACGAGCGTCGTCTTCCCGTGGTCGACGTGCGCGATGATAGCAATATTTCTAATTTTCTTTGGATCTTGAACCATATTTACCCTTCGTTATTTCTCTTAAAACTAAAACTTTAAAACACTAAAACTAAATTTAAATTTTCGCACACCAGATTATTGTTAGGATCACGATTAACCGTGCCCTCCCATTAGGAACTCTTCTTGGCTCGTGTCTTCTTGCTCAACACTACCGATGCTAGCGAAAAATTCGTTAGCCAAAGCCATGATCTCTTCGTTGCTTTTGGATTGGAAAAGATTCTTTCTGAACTGTGCTGCTCCAGCATAACCTGTAGAGAACCATGCTGCAAACTTTCTGAGTTGGATTCCCGTGATGTGCTCATCACAATGCGCAACAATCTCACTTTTCAGGTTATTGAATAGGCTCACATAATCCCGTTTAACGTCTTTTTGAGGTTCTCCCCTCCACAAAGACAGAGCATCCATGAAAATAAATGGATTTTTAAGGCAACCACGACCAATCATCACCCCATCACAACCGGACTGCTCTAGTCGAAGGTTGGCTTGGCGAGGTGTGAGAATGTCTCCATTTCCTAAAAGAGGAATCTTGGTTTTAGATTTCACGTCCGCGATAAAATCCCAGTCAGCTAGACCCGTGTAACCCTGAGCGCGCGTACGACCATGAATCGCCACCCACTCAACACCCTCGTTGTAAGCGATGTTACAAATTTCAACGGCGTTGCGAGTGTTCGCATCCCAACCCGTGCGGATCTTGATCGTCAAAGGAACTTTGATCGCCGCTTTCACTGTGGAAACCATTTTTTGTACAGCCGCTGGATCTTTTAGAATCGCAGAGCCCGCCCCCTTTTTTACGACTTTTGGAACTGGGCAACCAAAATTGAGGTCGACGAAATCACAACCGTCGGCCTCTGCTACTTGAGCTGCACGCGCGACGATTTCTGGTTCTTCGCCAAAAAGTTGAATCCCGATAGGACGTTGAGACTCATCAAAGCTCATGAGCTTCATCGTGCGTTCTGATTTGTATTCAATACCGCTGGCGCTCACAAGTTCTGTGACGACAACACTGGTATCTAGTTTTTTCATGAACGTGCGAAAAGCGTGGTCCGTAATCCCTGCCATAGGAGCAAGGACAAAAGGATTTGTCTTTAGGGCTTCAACTGGATTCATAGGCGAAAGGGTATAACAAAAACGTAATGAAAAAGGTACTTCTGTTTTTAAAAACTGACCTTATTTCATAGGTTTAGGTATTCATAACGAATGTATTCGATCTGGCTGAACATCACTATCAACTGTCTTGATTAACTTTTTGACGGCTCTTCCAAATTTACCCGTTTCCAGAATCCTAACAAAACAAATTCTCAAATTCGTCTATGATCCGGCCTTCCAAATTAAATAGGAGAGCCTTATGAAACTTTTAGGATTTATTGCGACTATCGCTATTTCTGTTCCGACACTTGCCGCAAAGTTTGCGCCGATTGCCAATGTAAACTCCGTTCCCGCCCAAAAGCTTGCGGCTGTGGTTCAGGTCATCAACCAAAATGAACAAGCTTTCGGTGATGCAGGTAATGTTTCTGCCTATGTTTTCTCTAGGAAAGCGACTGAAACGGACGCTAAGACCGTAAAGCAAATGAGCTTCGCAAAAGGCGGCGCCAACACTGACGACGATCAACGTGACTTTCAAAATACAAGCGTTAGCAAAATCGTTGAGTTCGCTCTTTATGCCGTTGAAATTCAAGACCAAGACTACGAAGCTGAGTTCAAATCTGCTCGTGAAAATTTGACGAAAGCTTTAACAGCAATCAAAGCAGATCCAACTTTGAAAATCTATGGCAGCGGACATGCTGACGAAGACGGAAGCTGGCAAATTCTTTACATCATTGATACTAAGACAAGCCAAGTTTTGATGGTGACAATCGGTTTCCACGGCACTTAATAGAAACTTCTGAAAATCGAATTGCAAAAATAAAAAAGGCCTCGTTCAGAGGCCTTTTTCTTTTCTAAAATTTCGTTGCTAAACTTATCTTGGGCTTACAGTCCCTGCAACTTCAAGAATCACGAACACAGTTCTTTTCACTGTTGGATTTGGGAAAACACCTCTTTCAACAAAGTAACCTCTGACTGTGAACGGTTGAGTTTTACGAATATTGTGGAATTGGTTGTTCCCAATGAGCGCATTGACCGTGCGCTCAGTCTCTTGAGAATCTTCATCCACGGCCATCGCAAATTTTTTGCCATTAAGATTGATTGTGTGAGCACAACCTAGCGCACCTTTAGGACAAACATTGATAGTGGCTTTTTTAAATGTGGGGGTAGGAATGATGCTAGTTGCGGAAGCTGTAGCCCCTACGAATAGAGAAAGCGCGATAAAAACGATCTTCTTCATAATAGTCTCCTATGAGTTTTTTTAGTTAGACCACCGAAGATAAACTATGCGAGCCGCTTTCTCCTCCTTCATTTTTGTAATGGAAAAAAATGGATAACTGTCTAGAGCCAAGTCACTCGGCCTTCAAGCTGCCGAGGTGCTTTCGGAGGATTGTGATCGGGATATCCGCACACCATCGCACAGAGAAGTTCTAACTCTCCTTTTTGATATTCTGGCAACTGATCCACGCCTAAAAACTTATCCACGTCCTCTTTAATTTCAAGCGGCGCTCCCATCGTGCAAGAGCCAAGTCCCTCAACTAAACACGCAAGGTTCATGTTTTCCACAGCCATATACACAGAGCCGATGCTCGTGTGGTAGCGCTCTTCATTGTCGTTGTGGGAGTACGCAAAAATAATAACTGGTGCGTCACCTAACGTATAAAAAAAGCGCTCAGTAAATTGATACAGGGACGGTTTGAGTCTTTGCGAAAGAATATCTTTGATACCCAACCATGATTTCTGCGAATACTTCAGGTACTCATCACGCTTTGCACCCGTCACCACAAAGAAGCGCCAGTTTTGACGATTCTTTCCCGAAGGTGCATGCATTCCCGCCATCAGAATTTTTTCGATGATTTCTTTGGGAACCGCATCCGGTTTATATTTACGAATAGATTTTCGTGACTCTAATAACTGGTAAAATTCTTCTTTATTCATAAACCGACTAGCCCATTTCTTCGGTGCCAGCTTCGATGAAGGTTTCATGCAGTCGGCGAATGGCTTCAGGGCCTTGTTCTTCACTGACCAGGAAGCAGAAGTTGTGCTTACTTGCACCCAGACAAATCATACGCACGTTGATGTCGGAAATAGCTTCAAAGATGTGCTTTCCAAGTCCCGGTGTGTGATTGATGTTATTTCCGATCAAGGAAATCAAAGCCAAGTTGTCTTCCACTTGAACATCCGCAAATTGAGAAAGATCCGAGATCAATTTCTTATTTACCAATGTTGAATCATCCAACGTCACACTCACTGAAATTTCAGATGTCGTGATCGCGTCGATACTGACTTTGTGGTCATTGAAGACTTTGAAAAGTTGGAATAGGAAACCATGGGCATGCAACATTTCTGGCGTCGACAATGTCACAAGCACTTGTTTTTTTCTTAAAGCCATCGCGCGAATCAGAGGATGATCCTCAACATCTTTGCGAACCCAGGTTCCTTTGGCTTCTGGATCAAAGCTGGAGCCTACGAACACGGGAATGTTTTTACGAATTGCAGGAAGCAAAGTCGCTGGATGCAAAACTTTTGCTCCGAAAGTCGCAAGCTCTGAAGCTTCCTTAAAAGAAATTTCGCGAATTGGTTTAGCTTTAGGACACAAACGAGGATCTGTCGTCGCAATCCCAGCAACATCTGTCCAGATCTCAAGGACATCGGCTGCAACACCTTCTGCTAAAATAGCGGCGGAATAGTCACTGCCCCCGCGACCCAAAGTTGTCGTCATGCCTTCGTCAGTCATGCCGATATAGCCTTGCGTGACGATCACTTTTTTATAATCGCGCAAGAAGCCCAGATTTTCAGAACATAGTTTTGCCACTTCAGCCGTGAGAGGTTTGGCTTTTCCAAAAGAATCGTCAGTGCGAAGCACCGTGCGCACATCGAAAAGCTCGGCTGTTTTTTTGGAGTTATGCTTTTCAAGAACTTTAACCATCGCTTCCGTGAAAAGAACAGAAGACATTCTTTCGCCTAAGCTCATCAAAGTGTCCATGGCTTTCACGGAACAATCTCTGAGAAGGTGAACCCCTTTTGCCAAAGAGCTCATTTCTTCAAAAAGAACTTCCAGACGTTCTTGAGAATGTGCTGACACTGCCAGATCTTTTGCAATCTTGACGTGTTTGTCTTGGATCTTGGTGATGATTTTCTCTGCCTCAGGCCATGGTTGAGACTCGGCCGTCTTACCTAGAGCTATAAGATCATTGGTTGTTCCTGACGTTGCAGAAACCGCAATCAAACTTGATCCCTGACGAAAACTGACTTCCGCACTGCGAAGCATGCACTCCGCGTCTCCCATTGAAGTTCCGCCAAACTTAGAAACTACCAGTTGTGCCACAAAAACTCCTCGGTCAAAGGCCTGACTCCTGAGAACCCATCTCATAAACCCAAGGCCAAGGCGCGAGGAGGAAGCTGTACATCGTACTGCGACGACGAAGCAACGCAGGAATTGGGTTTATGAGATGGGTTCTCGGCATCTTATTCCTTTTCTGCTTTTTTATTCAATGAATTTTATGGCAGACTTTGAACATGACCACATCTGACTCGACATTCAAAAAGAAGGAACTGGCACTCATGGCGCTTTTGGCCCTAGTAGCAATGACTCTAGTCACTGTTGCCGTTGTTCCATCCCTGCGTACTAAGATCAAAGATGCGTTCCTCAACGGAGACCGCGAAATCATCGCCAAAGTCAGCAGCAGTCTTTCGCCTTCTGGACCACGGGTGACTGTTTTGAAAATCAAAAGCAAAAATGCCCTGAGCCTTGAAGTCTACAATCAAGAGGCGACAGGAGAGCTTTCTTTAATCACAAAGCTTCCTCTTTTTGAAAATCGTGATGGATACTTCCTGTTACAAGGAAATGCAACGAACCTGGCTATCACTGATGTGGATAAAGACGGCCTTCTTGAAATCGTGGCTCCCACTTACGACGACCAAATGGTGCCACGCTTAAATATTTTTAAGTACAATCCGACAACGAAGTCTTTTGATCGAATGACGGCTCCAGAGGGATTCTCCCCTTAGTTTTTAGCTGGAGACGTCTCGCGTTTTTGCAAATCTCGCCAAGATTTTCCTTCACGAGCCTTACGATCAATTTGGAATTTTTTTACGGCTCTTTCGTGTCCTTGATAGTCCTCGGAAAATACATGAGTCCCATCGTTTTGACTTACAAAGAATAAGTACTGACTGTTCTCTGGCTTCAAAGCCGCGAGCAGAGCCTCTCTGCCAGGGTTGGCAATCGGACCCGGAGGCAAACCAAAGATCACATAAGTATTGTATCTTGTAGGTGTTGTCAGATCCGCGCGAGTGATGTTGATCTCAATACGGCCAGTCTTCTCTGCCTTGCCATAGATGACCGTTGGATCTGTTTGCAAACGCATCTTTTTAAGCAAGCGATTGTGAAACACCGAAGAGATCAAAGGACGCTCTTCCGGCGCACCCGTTTCTTTTTCAATGATACTTGCAAGAGTCACAACCTGGTGGCGATTCCAACCTTGAATGGCGGCCAGAGGAAGAACTTCGCTATACACATACAAAAATCTTTTCACCATGTTTGAGATCAGCGTTCTTGTATCCGTGTACTTCGTGAGCATGTAAGTTTCTGGAAAAAGATATCCCTCAAGACTCTCTTGCGATTCCCCCAAAAGACTTCTTACAAACTGAGGATCACGTGCCAGCGCCAGGAATTCCACCGAAGTGCCAAAGCCCTGTTTCTGATAAAGATCCGCGATCTCGTAAATGCTAAGACCTTCGCTCACAGTAAAGCTGCGTGCGACACTTTTTCCTGACGTGATTGTTTCTAACACTTCTTTGGGAGTCATATTCGTGCGCAAAAGATATTCGCCGACTTTTAATTTCGAACGATCTCCTTTTACACGCGCATACATCGAGAAAAAGAAAGCGTTTTTCAACAGACCTTTTTCTTCTAACTCCGACGCAATGGAATTAAAACCTTTTCCCGGAGTCACTTCGTAGACAACGTCCTGAGCAACGTCACTAGGACGCGTGTTTAAGAATGAATATCCTAAATACGCCACTCCCCCGCCAATGGCGACAAGGAGGGCTACTACTGCGACTGTCAGAACAAGAAGCGTTTTCTTCATTATTTCATATCCAAATTCATACCCGGTAAAATTTTAGTCGGGTCAAAAGGAGTTGGGTCTTCAAGGCTTGCCACAGGCATTGTGCAATATTGAATTGCAAAGTGCGCCGACGGACGGTCATTACCTGATTTACCGAACCCACCAAATGGCAAACGAGAACTTGCGCCGTTTGTTGTGCGGTTCCAGTTCAAAAGACCTACGCGCGCCTTGAACAAAGCATCTTCGTAAAGAGCTTTATCTTTAGAGAACAGCGCCATCACCAAACCATAACCTGTGGAGTTCACGATTTCCATCGCATGATCCCAGTTGTCTGTTTGATAGATCGCTACGTTTGGACCAAAGATTTCGGATTTTTGATAAACGCTGTTTGGATCAAATTTATTTACGATGTGAATACTTGGAGTCACATAGTAACCTTTGTGTTTTAGATCCAAGGCTTTACCACGCATCAAGCTTTCACAGTTTTCACGGTTCGCGATCTCTTGGAAACGGATGTATTTTTCAACAGCCGCCGCATTGATCAAAGTCCCCATGAACGTATTTTCTTTCCAGTGACCGATCGTCAGTTTTTTCGCGGCTTGATAGAATCTTTCAGTAAACTCTTCTGCAATTTTTGGATGAAGGATGATACGGCTAGTGCAAGAGCAGCGTTGTCCCGCTGTCATGTAAGCACCCACCAAACTTTCATAGACCGCTTTGTCCATGTCAGCATCTTCCCAAACCACAGTGGCGTTCTTACCACCCATTTCAAGAGCTAAGATTTTCCAGTAGTGAGTTAAAGTCTCTTGCTTGATTTTAAGTCCCACTTCGTAAGAACCCGTGAAAAGGATCCCATCGACGTGTTCGTTAGCAACCAAACGTCCACCCGCAGCGCCATCGCCTTGGATAAGATTGAAAACACCTTGTGGGAATTGCGCTCTTTCAAAAAGTTCAGCCATAAACTGACCCACAGCCGGAGTTTGCTCCGAAGGTTTAAAGACCACTGTGTTTCCAGCAATCAAAGCCGGAATGATATGACCGTTTGGAAGATGCGCTGGAAAATTAAAAGGTCCCACCACCGCCATCACACCGCGTGAACGATGACGAATCACACCGTCTACTTGCGGAAGTGCGTTCGTGATTCTTTCTTCAGCCACCAAGTTCAATGAATGATTCAAAGTGATATCAATCTTGGCACCCAACGCTTTGGCCTCTGTCATCGCTTCCCAAGAAGGTTTTCCTGTATCGCGAGAGATGATCTGCGCCATTTGCTCTGCGTTGGCATCAAAGAGTTCTTTCAAACGCATCAAATAATTTTTTCTCTCGTTCATCGAAAGAGTCGCCCATGCCGGGTACGCTTTCTTCGCGGCCACGCAGGCTTCATCGACATGATCGTGCTTAAATGGCACTGTCATGACTGTGTCATTCAGATCAGAAGGGCTGATGTCTTTAAATTCGCCATCACCTTTTGTCACAGGCACAAAACGTCCGTTGATAAAATCGCCTTTGTATTTCACATCAAACATGGTGGTGCTCATGTCTATTTTCCTCTGTTGTAATTGAATGGAGACATATAAACTTCTTCGCCAACATCAACGCCCAAAAGTTGTCTGAACTTTGGAGCGATTGCCACTTCGCCGCCGCGCACGTCGACGGATGCCAAAGCCACTTTGAACTCTTCGCTTGTTGTCGCGACAAGTCCCTGCTCTTTGTAAGAGGCATCCTTAAACTCTGCGACCTTCAATCTTTTGCCGTACTTGATTGGCAAAATTTCCGCAGTGTCTGCGCCATAGTGAGGTCCGCCATCAAAGGGATCCACCTCATCAAGATAACTAAATCCAATGCTTTCCAAAAGATGTTGCGCAGGCTTTGTCGCCTCGCCCACTCTTCCCAAAACCAAGCGTGCTTTGGAATCCAGCAAGCAAAGATAGATGTCATCTTGCGGAAAAAGACTTTCGATAAATTCTTTGTGTGACTGACTCAGAAGGTCGGCCTCTTGATAGGGAAGACCTGTAAATCTTCTTCCCAAGGCCTCCCAGAATTCACTGCGACCTTCATCCGTCAAGGGAGGAGTTAATTCACACAGAACGCGATTTTCAAATTTCTCTGGGTAAAGGCCCATGTACAGGAAACGCGACAGACTGATTTGTTTTCCCAATTTTTCAGGACGACGTCTGTAAGCTTTATCAACAAGAAGTCCTCCGATTTCTGTTGGCCCATCAAAATCCAACTGAAAGCGCAAAACTTGATGAATAAATCCGATACCAAGATCTTGAGAGAAGTGATCCCTTTTAAAAATCTTAAAGAAGCTGTGAGGAACTTCATCTGTTCCGTGCTTTGCCAGAACCAAAGAGCTTCCCACCACACATTTTTCTTCCACGTCCTCGACGACAAAAAGATATTCAGACTGATGTTTGGGAAGCTTTCCCGCAAACGAGTGCTCACTGCGTTCAATCTTTTCGCCGATGACTTTCTTATCACCTGGAAGATTAAGCAAATTAAACTGCTTTGCCAAATCCACCAACTGAGTCAAATCATCGTGCTGTACTGAGCGAATAATAAAACTCATAAACAAAACCTTTCGATGATCTTTTTATAAAACTGAGTCGCTTTTTCCAAATCCGCCAAAGCCACGTGCTCTTGCGGTGTGTGCACGTTTCCTTCCCGTTTGCCGGGACCAAAACATACACAGTCGACTCCGATGCGAGAAAAGATACTCGCCTCGTTTGTGGATGCTTGCGTGATAGGACGGTCACTCAGTCCCATCGTGCGCAATTCATCCAAGCAGCCTTTCACCAAAATTGAATTCACCTCCGTGCGGAAAGGCTTTTTATAATCATTCACACGGAAGCTTGCGCCGTTTTCTTCACAAACCTGACGAAGTCGATCCATCCAACGCTCGTAAATCTCGTGCGTGATGACCGGTGGAATACGACATGTGCCAGAAAGCTGGATGTCATCTTCGTTCGTCCTTGCCAAACCAATATTCAGAGTCGGAGTGCTGGGGTGGAAGTCCACATCCGTATAATCCAAAAACTCCAGCTCCAAAGTTTTCACCGCACGATAGATGTTGGCGATCTTTTTAGAAATCGGGTTTTGAATCATCGAAACCATGTCGATCTCTAAAAATGCGTTACTTGGAACCGTATTAAAATTAATTCCGCCGTCCATCTCCATGATGTTCACTGAATCGGGAAGCATCATAAGATATTCAAGCATTTTCACAATCGCGCTCTCTCCAAGATGCGGCGTCGAAGAATGCGCCGCCTTGCCTCGGAAAAGTTTTGATTGTGTCGACGTACTTTCGCGCAAGTTATGTTCCTGGCGATAGCGCGTTTCCTCTTCAGAAAAAGGCACGCGAATTTCTACGCTCGCAAAACCTTTTGCTGCATTGATCACTTGCAAGTCGCTGGGCTCCCCGATCAAAGCCATCTTCGCAGAGACTTTGTTTTTACGAATGAGCTTTAGGGCTCCTTGCATCCCTGACTCTTCACCAAAAGTTCCAACAAGAACTGGAGGCAAGCGCCAAGCGCGATCTTTTCCAAATGAAGCCATGGCTTCAAGCTTACATAAAAAATCAAGTTTCACATCGGCCGCGCCCAAACCATAGATTTTTCCATCAATGATATGCGCATCAAAGGGATTGGCTCCCGTTTCCGTCCAAAGTGGAAAAGGCCCCGGATCGACGGTGTCCAAGTGTGTTTGCAATAAAAGCTCCGCACTGGGTCTTTCTTCCGTCGGTCGCGCGATCACGTTCACTTGAACTAAATCGCCAACGACTTCTTCCTGCTCTTCAACGTACAAACCTTTTTGACGGCAAAACGCCGCCACCCACCGTGCAAGATCTCTATTGCCGTGAGTGGGTGTACTGTCGATGGAGATAAGCTGCCTGCAGGCCTCAATAAAATCCAACTATACTCCTTCGAGCAAAGTTTTTTCGATCGCTTTCAACGCGATGTCGATGTCTTCATCTTGAATAATTGCAGGAACCAAGAAACGCGCGCGCACTGGATCTTTACCACAAGGGAAAGCAATCACGCCGTTTTGGAATAGTTTATTCAAGAACGCATTCACACTTTCTTTTTTCCCGTCATGAGGAGTGAAAGCGATCATCAAACCCATACCGCCAGCATCTTGCGCAATGCCTTTGCAAGTCGTGTCGTTCAAACGGTTGATACCGTCGATGAAACGCTTGTGGATTTGCATGATACGACCGTTTGGTCCCAAGAAACCTTCAGAAAGCATGTCGATCATTTCCATACCAGCACACAATGAAGGTGTTGAACCCGAGAATGTTCCCGCGATCAAACCTGGTTTTGGATTGTATTCTTCTGTGTAAAGAGTCGCACCGATTTGCGCTGTCTTCGCGATTGTGCAGATGTCGATGTATTGACCGATATCCAAAGTTTCAAAGGCGAAGTATTCACCTGTGCGTGTGAAAGTTTGCACTTCATCCGCCCAGATGGCGATGTTTTTAGATTTACAGAAATCAAGAAGTGGGATGAAGAACTCACGAGGAGCCGCTTGATAACCACCTTCACCCAACATCGGCTCAAAACCGAAAACAGAAATATTGCCTTCGTGTTTTGCTACGTGCTCTTTCATCACCGTCAAAGCTTTTTCGCCAGAGCGAGGATCACGTTTATCAAAGAATGGAACACGCAAAACTTCGTGATATTCAGGCAAGCCTTGTTTGTAAGCCGGGTTGTCAGTCACTTCCGCCATCATCGTTGAACGGCCGGCAAAAGCATCTTTAAAGCCCATCACAAAACGCGCCGGAGAATTTTTTTGACGAGAAAGTTTCAAGGCATTTTCATTGGCCATAGTTCCGCACGTAGCAATCCATGCATACTTCATGCGGCTTTTTTTGCTCGCGATCTTCACCATTTTTTCTGTGAACAAACGGTATTCGTTGTTTGGTTGCAGATTACCTTGAGTCAAAATATCCGACAAAGATCCACGAACCGCTGCTGCAATCACGCGAGGATGTGCGTGACCCATCAAGTGAATACCGATGCCGTTGATCAAATCCAATTTCACGCTGCCGTCTTCAAGCTCCACATAAGGACCACGACCAGCACCTGTGCCCATGTAAGGATAGTGCAGCGGACGACCACGGAATTGACCCGCAAGATCTACTTTTTGTTTTCCAGCTTCTTTAAATTCATCAAGAGGAGCACGTATTCCCGAAATTTGTGAATTCAGTTTCGTCACTTCACCCACAAGATCTTGAACCAATGTTTTTACTTTTTCGGATTGCTGTATCTGATGACCTACAAGAGAACTCATAATACCTTTCGCGGATCCTTCGCCTATTTTCCATGGACCCATTGTTATATGAAATGCCCGTCCAGTTTACTCCCGCCCCAGGACTAAGACAAGACACGTGGTAGACACGGAAAGACTTTTATCTGTAAACTTGTAGAGCTATGTCGAAATTGAAATCTCTCTCTGTGTTCTTTCTGTCACTCGTTTTGCCCACTCTCGTTGCGGCACAAACTGGATCTTCTGCGGAGCTTTTTAAACAAGGCACACAGCTTTATCTTGCAAAGGATTATACGAAGGCTCAGGAAGTTTTCACTCAAGCCCTAGACAAAGATCCTTATAACGCAACGACCTTGACGAATCTCGCTCTCGCAGAGTTTCAATTGGGAAAAAAGCCTCTCGCCATTGGCCTTCTGCGCAAAGCTTTGGCCTCGGACCCCGAACTTCCAACAGCGCAAGCGGGTCTCAAATTCATTCTCTCACAAATGCAAGTGAAGGAAGTTCCTCATCAAATTGAAACTTACGAGTCTTTGCGCTCAAAACTGCTTCAACCCGTTCCTCTCTCTGCGTACTTGATTCTTTCTGCTCTTTCTCTTTTCGCTGCGGGTTGGATTTTGATTTCTTATGGCGGGCGTCGAAGAAAAGCGCTGGAAGAGGAAAAATCCCTCCCGGCGTTTCCGTTAATTGGAAGTCTTTTAAGCCTCGCTTTTGTGATATTTACAGGGCTTTTGGCTCTGAAAGTCTATGATTCCACGATTTTGCGAGGAACTATCATTGAAGAAAAAGTCTCTCTGCAGACCGCTCCTGGGGACAATCAGGTCGCAATCCTTGAGCTTTTCGGCGGAATGGAAGTGATCACTCGCGAAACTCAGGGCGATTGGGTGCAAGTCACCTACCCTGGTTCTCTTACGGGATGGATTAAAAAATCCTCTGTGTTGATGACGCGTTGACAGCTGGTCCTGGACCTTAATATGATTTACTTCTATGTTAAAAACGCTCCGAGTCATAACAATCGCTGCAGCTATGGGACTTTTGCTCTCTGGCTGTTCAACAACTGAAAAGAACTCCAACACACCGGAAGGCGCTTTCGCTATCGCGGAAGAGTACGACCAAGGTGAGCGTTACGAAGAAGCTATTCGTCGTTATACGGAAGTGAAAAATAAATTCCCGTACAGCAACTTCGCAACCAAAGCGGAACTTGCGATTGCTGACGTTTACTACAAACAAGAATCTTACGCTGAAGCTCAGGTCTCTTACCAAATGTTCAAAGAGCTTCACCCGACAGTTCCAAATGCAGATTACGTTCAGTTCCGTATCGGCATGAGTTACTTCAATCAGTTGCCTACAACAATTGATCGCGACTTAACTCAAGCTAACGATGCCATCTTGAATCTATCTGAAGTTATTAAGAAATATCCAAACTCTGTGCACGTTGGTGAAGCCAAAGAAAAGCGCAGTGCTGCGATTAAAATGTTGGCTGAAAAAGAAGAATACATCGCTGACTTCTACTTCAAACGTAAAATCTTCGACAGCGCTTTGTCTCGCTACGAAGGCCTTTATAACAACTACCGCGGTCTTGGCCTTGACGCCAAAGCTCTTTCACGTGCAGCGATTTGCGCTCAGAAAACGGGCGATACTCCCAAAGCTAAAAAATACACTGAAGTTTTGGCTCGTGAATTTCCCGGCAGCAGTGAGTTGAAAGATGCTCAGAAGGAGATCGAATAATGAATGCTCTTCATGACGATATGCTTTCCGAAGCTCGTGGATATTTTATCAACGGCAACTACAAGATGGCTGAACCTATCTTGAATCAGATGTTGCTACAGAATACGCGCAATCCTGAAGTTTATCAGATGCTCGCGACGATCTTTTACGACAAAGGTCAATTCAGCAAAGCTATTAAGACATTCAAACGCGCTCTGGAAATTGATCCAACATACACGGATGCGAGCGTCGGTCTTTCCATTATCTTGAACGACCTTGGAAAATACGACGAAGGAAAACAAGTGTTCTTGGATGCCCAAGTCCAACTTGAAAAGAAATCCGGCAAACAAGATCCTTTCGTCGACGAAAAATTGGCTTCCAAGCACGAAGAGCTGGCGGACCTTTACTACCAATACAAACGCTACAACGAAGCTCTTGAACAACTTTTGAAAGCGCAAAAACTTTCTAGCCGAAAAGCCGAAGTTACTTTGCGAATTGCTGAAGTTTACGTTCAATTGGGACAAGGTGATCGCGCCATTAAAGACTTGAAAGCTTTGATCCGTGAATATCCCCACCTTATTCCAGCTCGCCTAAAGCTTGGGGCTATTTACTACAACTCAAACAATATTGCTGAAGCCACTGAACAATGGGAGAATATTCTCATTCGGGACCCACAACACCCCGAAGCTTTGCGCTATTTAAAAATGGCTCAAGCAGCTGGCATCACTTCCATCGACTTGTAATAGAGGCACAACATGGCACAACTTAAAGAACAAATGGTTCCCTTCCTCACTAGCGACGAAATCAAAGAGCTTATCGAAAATCTCGCTGAACAAATCGAACATGATTACGAAGGAAAAGAAGTTGTTTTCATCTGTCCTTTGCGCGGCTCCATTCACTTCACAGCGGATTTGATGCGCAAAGTGGAATTGCCACAGCAAGTGGATTTCGTACACGTGCAAGCGGTTGAGCGCGGTGGCGCGATCAAAATCGTCAAAGATATTTCTGTGAATATCGCCGGCAAACACGTTTTGATCGTAGAAGAAATCATCGATACAGGCCGCACATTGAGCTTCTTAAGAAGCCGTCTTTTTGCGTCTGCCCCTGCTTCATTGAAAATCGTCACTTTGCTCGATAAACCCGCTCGTCGCGAATTGCCAATCAAAGCAGACTACATTGGTAAAACTATTGATGACCGTTATGTTGTTGGATACGGAATGGATTCCGAAGAAGTCGGAAGAAACTATCCAGATATCTATACTTTGAAGAACTAAGAAACAGCGACGTTCACAAGAAATAGAATCACGACGCAAAAGGCATAGAGGAACACAAGTTGTTTCGGCATGCTGAGAATCTCCTGAGCCCAATCTAAGCAGTCTTAAGACCTTCGTCAATAGCGCCCTGAACGAAGGTCTAAGAAATCTAAACAAAATCCACTTATATTAAATTTCAGCCCACCTCGCTTTCGGGGTTTAACGATGAAATCTCGCCTCCTAGACCTATTTTCTTTTTTAAGGACTCCGAAACAAGGTGCGGAGGAACCACCTATGTCTAAGCTATCCCTCAAAGGCCGATTCTTGTTCGTCACAGGGCTTTTGATTGCCATTGCTCTGATTACTAATCTTTTGTCTCTGGATCGTCTGCGTTTTCAAAACAAAGTGACCAGCGAAATTGGCGAAACATGGCTTCCAGCCGTCAGTAAGGCTGCAGATCTGAACATTAATCTTTCCAACTACCGCAAGTTGGAATTCAACCTTTTGGCAACTCAGAGCACAGATGAAAGAAAGTTGGTTCTCGAAGAGATGGACAGTCTTCTTGGCAACATCACCATCTACTCCAAAGTTATCGACCCTCTTTTGGTTAACGATAACTTGCGTAAGTCTTACGATGCTTTTTTGGCTGCTTGGGATCAGTACCAAGTTGAAAGTGAAAAATTTCGCGAAGCCGTCGACAAAGAGAATCATCAATTGGCTGAAGAGATTCTGCAGGGAAGCTCTGCAAAGAGTTTTAACGAAGCCTACGACTCTTTAAAAAAACTGACGGACGAAAGCTATATGGCTGGAGTTCAAAAGACGGAAGAGGTTGCTAAGAACTTCAAAATGACGATGTATTTTTTAATTAGCATTGTCAGCGTCTTTATTTTATTAGGGCTTTTTGCAAGTATTTGGAATATTCGCAAAGTTCAACAAGCTTTGACTTCAGTCGCCGACGGGCTTGATACGAGTTCCCAAACGATTCGTTCTCGGGCACACGAATTGGTGGAATCCAGTGACCGTATTTCTTCCAGCTCAACCTCAACAGCGGCCTCCTTAGAGGAAATTGTCGCTTCGATGGAAGAACTCACAGCCACCGTACGCCAAAATTCTTTGAATTCAAATCAAGCCGCAGATATTTCCAAAGAAGGACAGGACACCGTTCACAACGGGCAAAAGAAGATCAATGAGCTTATCACCGTTATTGGCGAAATTTCGAAAAGTTCGCAAAAAATTGAAGAGATTCTAGGTTTGATTGACGACATCGCATTTCAAACAAATTTGCTGGCATTAAATGCCGCTGTCGAAGCGGCCCGCGCCGGTGAACAAGGAAAAGGCTTTGCCGTTGTCGCTGATGCCGTTCGCGCCTTGGCACAAAAAAGTGCGGAAGCCGCAAAAGAAATCAGTGGTCTTATTCACGAAGCCACAAACAAAAGTAAAACAGGTGTTACTTTAGCTGCCGAAAGCGAAAAGTCTTTGAATGCCATTGTCGACAATACTCATCGTGTTTCTGAACTCATTCAAACCGTGGCTCAAGGGTCTCATGAACAATCTCAAGGTATTGAACAGGTAAATAAGGCTCTGACTCAGATTGATCAAAGTCTTCAAGGTGTGGCGTCGTCCATGGGAGCGGTCACGAACTCGTCAGAAGACATGCAGACACAGTCCGAAGAACTTTATAAAATGATGTGCTCTTTGCACATTTTAGTCGGAAAAAAATCAAAAGAAATGGGAAATGAACAACAACTAAATTCAGAAAGTGGCGACGCCACTTCTGCAGCTTAAAGGAGAATTCCATGAAAAAAACAACATTGATCGTATCCATGCTACTTATGGGTCAAATGGCTTTCGCAGGCGACTGTGTGATCTCAATTGATCGCAAAGCTTGCGCCGGTAAAGAAACAGAGGCCATGAAGCCTTACAACGGCAAAAATCCAACTGAAGAAACTAAGAAGCTGGATAACGAAGAAGCTTGCGGCAAATGGGCAGAGAAAAGCTCAAAAATCGTTCGCAAAGGCACTTTGACCGAAAAGATAGTTTCAGCAAAATTTGATGGCAAAGATCTTGGTAAGACTTTCGCTGACAAAGCTGAATGCAAATAATCTAGTTTTTGATCCTCAGGGCTCTTTCTAAAGAGCCCTGTTTCACACTAATCGTGTGACTTCTTCCTTCGTCTTTTGCTTAAATAATCCTTAATGACAAAAAAGCTGCGCCTCTTGCCCGTGATTTTAACGGTTGAGATCATCTATCTTTGCATTGCAACTCTCATTCCTGTTTTACCGGGATGGAAGATGTTTTCTTCCTTTGAGCGCGTATCTTATCGCGCTCTCAACACGGAAAATAGCCAGGAAATTCCACTGTCCAAGTATTTGCCACCGACTTACTATTCTTTGACAGAGCCTACTCTGATAAAACTCGCGCACTTTGTCTGTAAAAAAGACGGCATTAGTATCACTCTTCACACCACCACAAAGGATCCAAAGGTTTATGGTTTCACGCCACCTGCTTGTGATCCTAAATAGAGTTTCACCGCTTAAACTCTTTTATCATTTTTTTGGCTTGGCTTTGGTCGCTCGCGTAGTGAGTGATATTTTTGAAGTTCATCGCTGGTCGATTCATCTAGGAGAGATTTTTCCCTACCGTCATCTTTTTGAGTTCATCCCTTTATACTCTACTTCCCTTTTAGTTGTGGAATGGGGGCTTTTGCTGATCGGCGCCCTGCTTATTTTCAGAGGGAAAAATCGCTGGGGATCTGCGTTTGCTTTAGTGGGACTTGTCATGAGTCTTTCGCAAATGTTTCAGAATCAAAAAGTTCTTCTCACCTTGGTGGCGTTTGCATTAACGGTAGGTCCGCGCTTAAATGAAAATGCACTCTTTAAAAAGAATGACACCGCGAACTTTCTGAAGTGGCAGATTCTTCTTATTTATCTCATTTCCGCCGTGAGTAAGATATTTGATCAGTTTCAATCTGGCGAAACATTGCGAATAATGTCTGAGCAACTGTTATTACAGGACATTGGCAGTCGCGAAATTTACTCGGTGGGAGCATGGCTTGTGATTTTGGTTGAACTTGCTTTGCCTCTTTTACTTCTAACTCGACCTCGACTGGGAATTGCAGGTGTGGTTCTCGTTCATGGGGGATTTTCACTTTTTCTTTCAGATATCTGGCCATTTTCATTGGCGATGATCGCTTTGAGTTTTCTTTTTTTAAAGTCCCCCGATTCAAAAATCCCTGACCAAAGACTTGTCGAAATCACCTAAAAGTCCTCTAAAATTCAATCCGGACTTCGCTGTTTAGAAGATCAACATTTTCCCAGAACCTTCTTCGCTGCCCTTTTTTTCCAATCTCAAAATGATATGTGGAATGAGGTCACTTTTGTAATCCGTACTCTAAAGAGAATCCCAAAATTAGCCGATATTGTGTTTAAGGGGGAACATCTATGAAGAAGTTTAAGAACTTTTCTAAGAATCTATTAAAAAAAGAATCAGGCCAAGGTGCGACTGAGTACATCCTATTGCTGGTTGTGGTTGTTGCATTAGTGCTTATGTTCAAAGGAAAAATTACGGCTAAATTAGAAGAAACGATGGGTGCGCTCAGCGGAAGTATGGATAACGTTATTAATAACTAATAATTCTAGCCGACTTCACACAAGGAGGCTAAATGACAGTTGAATACGTTTTGTTGCTGATTGTGATTTTTAGCATCGGGCTGAAAGCTTTTATCTCAGCCCCAGCGACCGCATTTAAAGAATCCGGTCCGCGTTTAGGTGCTCGAATCGAACAACAATTAACAACGGGAGATGGATTCAAACCGGAACGTGGCAACAATATTGGATGGGTCGGTGACAAATGAAAAATCCTTTGCGCAATCGTAAAGGACAATTTGTCATTGAAGGCGTCCTGCTTTTGGTTGTTACGGTCGGTGCTTTTCTGTGGGCCACAAATTATCTGCGCGAGGAAAAAATTCTCGCCAAGTTGATTTCTGGTCCTTGGGAAAAGATATCCGGAATGATCGAATCCGGGGTTTGGGAAGCACCTGACAAAGCACGAAAACAGCATCCGAACCAAATCAGTCGATCCAACACGGTGAAACCGGAAGGTCAATGAGAAGAGAGAGTCGGAGAATTTTTAAACCATTGCAAAATTCCCGCGGTTTTTTAACTGCGGAGTTTATATTTTCGCTCGTGCTATGTGCGGGAATGTGCATCGTTTTATTCTCTTTGAATTTCACTCTGTCCATGGCCGAAGTGGCTCAGTACATCGCCTTCTCAACAGCGCGCGCTCATGCCGCTGGCCATATTGATCAAGACAAGCAAGAACAACTTGCCAAAGACAAATACAAAGAGCTTCTCAATACCGCTGCACTTAAACCTCTTTTCAACAATCCTGACGGTGGTTGGTTTAAATTCTCTGGGGAACCAGAAATTCGCGGTGGAGGACAAAGAAACTCCTTTGAAGACTATGGAACAAATACCACACCTGATCGCGTACCTCAGGTCGGTGTCCGTTTCGACTTTCAACCTCGTCTTCTGAATTTGAAAATTCCGTTCCTCGGCTCAACGGCTGAAGATCCAGATGCTGGATTCTCTGCCAAGATCTCAGGGCTTCTTATTCGCGAACCGACTTCGAAAGAATGTTTCGATTTGCAGGTGAAAAAGCGCTACGAAGCGATCCTCAGCTTGGATGACAGATATAAAAAACTTGGATCCAGCGGAGCTAACAAGTACGTACCGATGGAGGATAACGGATGTTAAAACGTCGCAAATCCTCCCTCATTAAGAATGAAAAAGGCATGGCGGTATTTGAAATGATACCGATCATTGTCGTTATCGTGATGTTCTTAAACTTCTCTATTGGATTTTTCGGCGCCATTCACACTGGTATTCTGAACTCCATTGCATCACGCAATTATGCTTTTGAAACTTTCCGTAATCGTGCCGACCTGACTTACTTCAGAAGTAATGACGGTGATCCACTTCATTTTACAAAAGAAAAAATGAGAGTGCATGGAACTTTGACGGAGAAAATGGCCGGGACAGGTTCAAGCGATCAAAGCTGGATGGCCTCAACCCGCATGATTGACTTTATGAGCTTTGAAAAAAGAGCTGCCGACCCTATCGGGGGAGATGCTGGATCTCACAACAGAACCAGATCACTTCCAGGTGGTCGTATCAGCGAAGCTGTTCATCAGGGAGTGAATCCCATTTGGATTAAGACAACTTACGGCATTTGCCTGAACTCAACTTGTGGAACCTAGAAAGAAGTAGGACTTTATGGGATCGAACGATACAAGAAATCTATGGCTTTCCATCGCAGCAGGGGTCTTTGCGACTTTCTTGCTGTACAGCTATTCCCAAGAAAAGAAAGCTGAATACGACAAACGTTTCGGTTCTACAAAACGTGTCGTTGTTGCCAAAGAAGACATCGCAGAAATGCAAACGATCTATGACACAATGGTTGAGACTAAAGAACTTCCTGCTGACTTTATCCAACCAGACGCCATCACAATTCCTGATGAAATCATCGGAAACGTGGCCGCTGTACCTATTCGTAAAGGTCAAATGGTTCTAAAGAACAATCTTTTAACTCCGGGTCCAGACACAGGGATCGCTTTGCAAGTGGCACCTAGTAAGCGTGCTGTTGCCATTCCTGTCGACGAAGTTCGCAGTGTCGCGAAGCTGATTCGCCCTGGTGACCGTGTGGATATCTATGCCGCTGTCGATACCGGTAAAGGTATCGGTCAACGTCGTGAAGTTTTCACGATGATGTCTGACGTTGTTGTTCTTGCAACAGGTGTCAGCGTTGTGAACAACATTCCTCGTATGTTCGAGCTGGATTCAACAGGAAAGAACCTCACGCAGATCGCTTTGACGGGAGATACAAAGTATACAACGATCACTGTCGAAGCCACTCCTAAAGAAGCTCAGGATCTTTTCTATATTCTTTCAACAGCACCTGGAAACTTGTTCTTCGCTTTGAGAAATCCTAGTGACAGAACTGTTCCACCAAGAATGCCAAGTTCGACTTCGGATTCAGTTACTGGGAAACCTGTGGTATCATTAGATGGAGCTCCGGCAGCTCCGATCGCGGTACCGCAACGACCCGTTTATACACCACCCGTACAGCAACAAAGAACCGCTCCTCCGCCAACACAAAGACCTCGCGGCAACGGATTTCAAACTTTGTAAATGGGTCTATTTAGGGGAAGTAAGGGGGATACTATGAGACGACAAATTTTACTGGCAGGATTATTCCTTAGCCTCTGCTGTGGACATGTCGCTTTTGCCCAAGAAGAACTTGTGGCGGAACCGTCGAGCGCAACGGCAGATGAAGGAACTGGTGTCTATCGCTCTCGTAAGTTCATCAACCTGACATTAGGGATTGAGCAAGACGAAAAACTTCCTCCTCTTCCGAATGATATTGAATTTAAAGGTGACTTCCGTCGTATCGTGACGGCTGCCTATGCAAAAGATCTTAACGTGATTCGCTTCACGCCACGCTCTGAAGGTTTCGCAACACTCACTATCCATGACAAACGCAATGGCAAGGTCGTGGCTGAATTCCGTATTGACGTTAAGAAAAGCAAGCTCGACAAAGTCGTTCGTGAAATTCGTGCTCTTTTAGGTGATATCGAAGGAATCAATATCAAAATCGTGAACAACAAAGTGGTTGTTGACGGTCAGATCCTCTTACCCAAAGATCTTGCGCGTATTTTCAACGTGATCAAACAATTCGGTGACCAAGCTTCTTCCCTTGTGACTTTGAGTCCTTTAGCGCAAAAGAAAATTGCAGAGTTTATCGCTCGTGATATCAACAATCCGGAAATCGAAGTTCGTGCCGTCAACGACAAGATCATCTTGCAAGGATGGGCGAACAGCGAAGAAGAATCCAAACGTGCCGAGATCGTGGCGAAAACATATCTTCCAGATATCGTGATCGATGCCGCTGAAGACGGTGGACCGATTAAAAAACGTAGACCTCTGAATGACGGTGTCATCAATCTCATTCAAATCAAAGAGGCTCCTGCAAAACCACCAGCTAAAATGATCCAACTGGTTGTGCACTATGTGGAGTTGAATAAGGACTACTCGAAGGCCTTCAAATTCCAGTTCACTCCGGAATTGGGTGACAACTCGCAAATGACTTTCCAAACCGGTGGAGACAGTCCAGGTGGTGTGATCAGCTCTATCACAGGAACCGTTTCAAACTTGTTGCCGAAATTGAACTGGGCAAAACAACATGGTCATGCCCGCGTACTGGAAAGTACAAGCTTGATCGTTGAAGACGGTAAAAAAGGTGAAATCAAACAAGTAACCGATCAACCTTACCCAGTGATCGGAAAAGATGGAACACAAGGAACTGCCTTTGCTTCCGTAGGTATCGTGACAGGTATTACTCCTGTGCTTTTGGGTGAAAAATCCGGAAGCGTTCACATGGAGATGAGTTTTGAGGTCAGCAGCTTGTTAGGTAATACACCTGCAGGGGCTCCGATTGTGAGTAAAAACCAAATGTCGAGCACAGTGACTGTCCGTGACCGTCAAAGTGCGGCTGTGGGCGGTTTGATCCGTAACTCCACTTCGACTGGTTACAATCGTCCAGCTGGACAAAAGAACCCTATCATCAGCTTGTATGCATCTAAGGACTTCGTAAAACAACAAAGCCAGTTTGTAGTCTTTGTTACGCCCATCGTGAAAACTTCTGCGAGCTCTGGAGCTGAGCAAATTAAGAAGAAGTTCCGTTTACGCGACTAACATCTCGTAAACGGACCTCCCATTTCAGCCGATAAAGGAAATGGAGGTCTGCATTGGCTATTAATCCTAATTGTAATCTCATCGCTGTGGTCGGTGGTAAAGGCGGCGTCGGTAAGTCCGTTTTTGCCGCGAACTTTGCATGCACCATCATGAACGAACTCAGAGCGCAAGTGCTCCTCATTGATGCCGACGCAAAAAGCGTTGGCGATCAAAACGTTATCATGGGTCTTAAACCTCAAAAGACTTTGAAGGAACTTGCAAACTTCCAGGGTTCTCTCAACTCTCAGCCCATGAACACATTGGTGACAATGCACCAATCGGGATTGGCTTATCTGGGTGCGGTTCGTGGCCCAGAAGAATCTCTCAATATCTCTCCAGATCTTTTGGGAAAACTTTTAGAGTTTTTCAGTCGCGCTTTTAAATTTGTGATCGTTGACGTGGGAACAGATTTGGGTCCCGCACAGATGGCGGTTCTTCAAGAAGCCACTGCGATCGTGATCGTGACAAGCCCTGAGGTTTTGGTTGTGACGCAAACTCAGCGTCTGATCAACGAACTTCTTTCTGCGACTTTACCAAAAGACATGTTCCAGCTTGTTATCAACAAGGCCTCACCAACAGGTTTGTCTCCGCAAACAATTTCAAACCAGTTGCAATTGCCTTACTTGGGAATCATTCCTCAAGACGAAGCCACTTCCATGATGGCTTTACAAAAATACACGCCTTTTGTTCTTTCTGCTCCAAAAGCTCCGGTGACAGCCGCCTATTACGATGTCACTCGTAAACTGACAGGTGGAATTCTACAAAGATTAAAAACGATTTCTCGCCCGAAACCAGCTCCGGCTGCCACCGAAGCAGCACAGGGAGGCTCGGCGGCTCCGGCAGCTTCCGCAGGAATGGATGCGCGCACTCTCTTAAAAATCCGTGTGCACAATGAACTTATTCGTACTGTCGATCTTAAAAAACTTTTGCTAGACACCAAACAGGATGAAGGCAAAGAAAAAGAGATTCGTGAAAAGACAAAAAGAGAAATCACTCTGATTGTTGATAAAGAAGCTCCGGATCTTGCCCGTGAAGAGCGCTCTAAAATTATTAAAGAAGTTTTAGAGGAAGCTTTAGGTCTGGGGCCTTTGGAAGATCTCCTCGCCGATGCCGATGTTTCCGAGATCATGGTCAACGGTCATAAAAAGATCTTTATTGAAAAAGGCGGTAAGGTGCAAATGAGTCCCGTGACATTCACGTCGAATGATCACCTTCGCCGTATTATCGAGCGTATCGTGACGCCACTGGGTCGTCAGATCAATGACTCGACTCCTTACGTCGATGCTCGCTTGAAAGACGGTTCCCGTGTGAACGCCGTGATTGAACCTCTGGCGATTGACGGACCAGCTTTGACAATTCGTAAATTTAAAAAGGGTGGTATCACCGCAGAAAAGTATATCTCTTATGGAAGTATCACAAAGAACATGATCGACTTCCTGCGTATCTGCGTTGAAAACGGTTTGAACGTGGTTATCTCCGGCGGTACCGGTTCAGGTAAAACGTCGCTCTTAAATATGCTTTCTTCTTACATCCCTTCCAACGAACGGGTTATCACCGTCGAGGATGCGGCCGAGTTGCAACTTCAACAGGAGCACGTTGTGCGTCTTGAGACTCGTCCCGCTTCAATGGAAGGAAGTAACGCGATCAGTATCCGCGACCTTATTAAGAACTCCCTGCGTATGCGTCCGGATCGCATCATCGTCGGTGAGTGCCGTGACGGCGCTGCCCTCGACATGTTGCAGGCGATGAACACGGGTCACGATGGTTCGATGACGACAACTCACGCCAACAGTCCTCGTGAATGTTTAGCGCGTCTTGAAACTCTTTGTATGATGTCCGGCATGGAACTTCCCGTGCGTGCGATCCGTGAACAGATTGCGGGTGCAGTGAATTTGATTGTTCAGATTTCCCGTCTTTCAGATGGTAGCCGTAAAATTCTTAGCATCACGGAAGTCGCCGGAATGCAAGGTGACGTCGTGACGTTGGCGGAAATTTTCCGCTTCAAAGAAACGGGTTACGACAAGAATAGAAAAATTCAAGGTGTGTTCCAAGCAACGGGAACTATTCCTAGCTTCATTCAAAAACTCAGCGACAAGGGTGTGGTTATTCCGCGTGAGATTTTTGCCAATGATCCTGCAGCAGCCACTCCAGGCGCTCCGGCGACGGCACAAAAACCTCCACTCGGCTCTCTTCCAAAAATGCCAGGGGTCGCTCCTGTGAAAAAGTCGGGGTAGATCATGAAGTTTCTTGCTAACGAATGGGTGCTAATCCCTCTATTTGGACTTTGCGTATTTGTTTTCGTCATCCTTTGGGCTGAGAAATCAATTGCGTGGCTCCATAAACGCAGTCTTGGACAGCGTGATGAGGTCGTTCGCATGCTTCGTTTGATGGGAAATGAAGTGAATGAAAAGAAGATCACGATTCTGATCTTGTTGATGAGCTTTGGTGTCGGCGCCTTGGTCTTCCTTGCTCTTTGGCCCAATGTTCTTATGGGATTTATTTTTGGTGCCTCCATCACCGTCGCCGGATGGCAGCTCCCGCTTCTGATCGTTAAGTTGATTTATGAAAAACGTTGTTCCACTTTCGTGGATCAAATGGTGGATGGTCTTACGATCATGGCCAACGGTATTAAAGCCGGATCAAATCCCCAAGAGTCGATGAAGCGTGTTGTGGAGATCATGGGAAATCCCATCAGTCAGGAGTTCTCGCAGGTTCTTTATCAAATGCAAGTCGGTGATAGTTTCGAAAGTGCTTTGAACGATTTGGGTCAGCGCATTCCTCGTCCTGACGTACAAATGTTCGTGACGTCGATCAATATTCTTAAAGAGACCGGCGGTAACTTGGCTGAAACATTCCAGACCATCGTCACGGTAATTCGTGAGAGACAAAAAGTAGAGAAAAAAATTCAGGCTCTCACCGCACAAGGCCTCATGCAGGGAATCATCGTAACTATGATTCCATTTATTTTGATGGCCGTATTTATGGTGATAGACCCGGGTTTTATCAAACCCATGTTCAACACAACCCTAGGTCTAGTGTTGTTGTTTATGATGCTTGGCCTGCAAATAATCGGTGGCATAGTCATTAAAAAGCTTGTTACCATTAAAGTGTAGTTTGTCAGTTTCAAGGAAGAGGTACCAGTAATGATGAAGAAAGCAATTTTGGCGTTCGCTTTTCTTTTTTCTGCGCAAGCTTATGCGCTTGTAGACATGAAAAATGCCAACTACTCCAATACATGGATTGATATGGATGTTCCAGGAAGTGGTTACGATCTAAAAATCGTGCGCACTTACAACAGCCGTTCTCTTTTCAATGGTATGTTCGGTTTTGGATGGTGTTCAGACTTTGAGACCAGCATGGAAGTCAATGCTGAAGGAAATATCAAAGTTAAAGAGTGCGGTGGCGGCTTGGAAGTGACTTTCGCTCCTCGCGAAGTGACTCGTAAAGACGTGGATAACACAATCGCGCAAATCATCAACAAGATGAAAGCTGAAAAGAAAGTGGGCTTGACTGAAGCTTACCTGACGAGCTTGAAAACTCAGCTTCTTGAAGACGACAATGCCCGTTCTGAATACGCTTCCCAATATGGAATCATCGTTCCTGTTAAAGAAGGTACGAAGTTCTATGCCAACGGTCGCGAAGTGGAACACTTCGTATTCAATAAAACATATTACACACGCAATCTTCCTGATGGCAGCGCTCAACGCTTCAGCCCTCAAGGTAAGATGACTCATATCTATGACAAGAATGGCAACTTCTTGAAGTTTGACTATGACAAAGACGTGATCGCGGCGATCCAAGACAACAACGGTCGTCGTTTGAATTTCAAATATTTCCAAAACAAAAAAGTAAAATCCATCACAGGCCCTAATGGCTTGATGGCAGAATACAAATTTGCAAACTTGGATGACCTTGCCTCCGTAAAAAATGCCTGGTTGAAAACTTACACGTATGAATACGATGAGCTTCACAATCTCACAAAAGCTTCTTGGCCGGACAAAACTTTTGTTGCGATTAAATACGACAAAAAGAATGACTGGGTTATTGCTTTTGCCGATCGTGATAAATGTTTAGAGTCTTATAAATACGAATTCTCTCCCAACGATCCAAAAAATCACTACTGGTCGACAGTGAAGAAAACTTGCGGCAAAGAAGTGATGGCGGACAATAAATACGAATTCTGGCATCAACAACGCGCTGACGGTCAATACTTCTTACAAAGAGTTATGACGACAGTAAATGGCAACGTCACAGACATCACGTACCACGACGTTTTCGGAAAACCGGTTTCTATCCGTCGCAATGCGGACCGCGTTTCTTACGAATACTACCCAGATGGACTTGTAAAAGTAAAAGCAGCTCCAAACGTGCGCATGGCGTTTGAGTACGATGATAAAATTAAAAAAGTAAGCTCTGTCACTAGCACTTTCTTTAACGAAAAAGGCGCTAAGGTTGCGACTAAGAATACACAGTTTAAATATGATGGAAAAGGCAACCTTTCCTTCGCTCAAAACAGTGATGGTCAAAAAATCAATATGACTTACGATAACCGTGGTCGTATTGCGACAATCACAGATCACGCGAAGAAAGTGGTTAAGATCGAGTACGAAGAGCGCTACGGTAAGCCTTCTATCGTCACTCGTCCAGGCTTGGGAACGATTGTAGTGAGTTATAAACCAAACGGGGAAATCAACAAAGTGGACAGCAAGGAAGGTCCTTCTGTCGCTATGCAAGTTGCAAGTACTTTCAACAACCTGTTAGATATCATCGCCCCCGCTACTGCGGAATTGTATCTATAAAGGAGAAGGTGAATTTATGAAAAGACTTTTAGTTCTTTCCATTTTGTTGGCTGGTTTAGGATCGGCTTTTGTTAGCACCTCCTCTTGGGCGCAAGAAGACGACTCGAAAAGAACCGTAAATCCGGGTGAAGACCCAAATGAAGCGAAAAGCGGTAAGTCCTATGAAGCAGACGTGGCGGCTCCTGGCGTATGCCCTGAGTGTATCGCGCGTATGAAGCACACACGCTTAGGGGACGATACGACTTATAGACCTGGAGGGCCTGCAGCCCCTACCTCTGAGAAATCCAGAGAAGGCACTCGCTAGAACTGTCTAGAATCTTATCAATCGATAACCTAAAAAGGGCTTTGGAACACCAGAGCCCTTTTATTTTGTCTCAAATCCAGCTGATTTCGCTCTAAATGTCTCATCTTGGGACAAGCCCCATGGCATACCCGATGCATTGGATTCCTTCTGAGTAGATTTTATTTTTTTGTACTCGTGCAAAGGAGTTCCTATGAAGAAAATGGTAAAAACCGTGATTGCTATGTCTATTATTGCGTTTGCGTCTGTATCTATCGCAAACCCGAAATGCTCACACAGAGTAGCATCTGCTTCAAATGATCTTTTGAGAAACACAAACCCTGTGAAGGTGAGAGTTGCGAAAGCTTCAACACCAGCGAAGACATCAGAAAAAGCAAGATCAGGCGTTCAGTAATCGAATTTGCTCACGAATTAGCGAATTGCTTTTTCGTGAGCGCCTTCTTGGAAACCGTCAACAGCGCTTGCCACGCCATCCTTAACACTTCTGCCAAGATTACGAAGAGCCATCGCCCCGCCCGCTGCCGCGCTTTGAATATATTGAGATACCATAGAGTTTTGCAACCAACGGAACGAGTGATTTTCGATGGAAGCCCCACCTACTTTCACTTGCATAAGAACGATCAAGAGTGCCGTGCACGCAAAACACTTCAAGACGAATTTAAGTTCTTCCATGAGTCGATTCTCCTAGATGCGGTAGTACTTTTGAAATTGAATCTAAAATTTGATCTTTGCTAAATGGCTTAGTGACATAGGCATCAAAGCCAGCGTCATACGCTTTTTGTACAAGAGCTTCTTGGTCAATTGTCGAACAACCAATGATTTTAATATCGGGATATAATTCTTTGATGGCTCTGGCAGTCTCGATGCCGTTACGAAGAGGCATCACCATATCTAAAAAAACCAAATCGGGAACAGTCGATTGAATCAAAGCGATGGCTTCATCACCATTACTAGCTTCACCGACACAAGTGCCTCCAGCGGAAGTCACAATGTTCTTCACCAATTCGCGCAAAAAAGCGGCGTCGTCCACGACAGCAAAACGTATCTTCATCCGTTTCAGTATAGATTTTATAGCGACTTTTGATTAGTGGATTTTAGTGGCCCCAACGATAGCCTAGGGAGAACATATACAACGAGTTTGTCACACTGACGTTGGAAGGCGTTGTTCCTGTACTTGGGTCCGGTAAGCTTGCATTGCCATCAAAGACATTTCTTTCCGTGCTTAAACCCAAATTCCAAATCATCTGACTTTCACGGGTGAACTTCCATTCTCCACCTAAATCAAGACCAAGACGGATGCTCTCTTCAGGAGATCCAGACTCAATTGTCGCCCCAGTTGCTGATTCCGTATGTTGTAAACGAGGAAAGAAACTTCCACCCACAACCCACGCATAATTTGCCGAAGTTGGAATACGCGCTTTTAAACCCACGCCAAAACCTTGAGACTTCAAACGCGCTCTCGAAGTATTGTCGCTCGGCACGTTCATTTTATTATCACTTAATAGAATAGAGAATTCGACAGAACTTGATTTACGAGAAACTCCAAAAAACTTTCTGAAGTTCACGCCTAAGTCCACGAATTCGTATTTTGCAGGAACACGGGATGCGCTATTGACGGAGTCCACATCAGCCGCAAACGAGAACATGATCTGACCACTCACACCAATCAAGGGAGTCAGCCATACATTTGTTCTGAACTTTAAAGCATTAAAGAAGCTTTGATAATCACGATACGAATAGTTCGATTGAGCATCGTTGTACACCGCAACCGGAGCTACATCAAGTTCTACACGGTTATTACGAATATCATCCGGATGAATGGTCTCACGATAGAAGTCGTAGATCTTTTCAGCTTTGCTAGAAAAAAGACTCTCTGCTTGTTCACCGATACCAGGCTCCTGGACCGGACTAGACGTCTCTGCCGTCTCTGCGGTTTTTGCAACTTCTTGGGCTGCTTTGGCTTCTGCCGCTTTTTTCTCTGCTTCTTTCTTTTCAGCTTCAATCTTTGCGAGTTCGGCCTCTTTGCGGGCTTTTTCTTCAGCCGCAAGCTCGCTTGCTTTTAAGGTACGAACCTTAATGCCATCCGCATCCGTCACAACCGGAGCCGCTTCGCCTTCAGATGCTGGATTACGAACTTTCTTGGAAGATTTACGAACCTCATAACGGCCTGAAGAGAATCCTTCAAGACCTGTTTGCGCCTGAGTTTGAAAACTCGCGGTCAACAATCCAACAATAATTAAAAAAGAAAGAGACGAATTCATAAGAATTCTTTCGGCTCTCGGTCCGAATTACTTGACGTCAAATTGACGAGTTTTCAGAGGCAGGGCAGAATTATTTTATGAAATCATTTCTTCTTAGTTTCATCTTCGTCGCGTCCTGTTTCATTTCAATAACTCCACCTGCATTCGCCCAGACTAATGCCCAGAACGTCTACGTCAGCAGTGCTGACCAAGATCTGGCAATCAAGTCCATTGTTCTTGTGCCCACCACGGACAATGTCGGAGGAATTTACGCACGCCCCGTAGAAGAAGAACTTCGTCAGCTTCTCAATGAAGACAAACAATGGTCCCTTGCAAATTATCCGCAAGACTTAAAAATTAAATCTGAATTTTTAGATGAACGCCCCGATGATGTTCAAAAGATTTTGCAAGGTGCGAAAAGCGAAGCCGCTCTTACTTCTAAAATCATCCGTGGTCCTCGCGGAATTTCAATGACATTGACTCTTTTTGTGGGTCGCGAAGGTTTGCCACTTCTTCAAGAAGCACTGACTGATTACAAAGGTTTTGAAACAGCCGAGGTGCGTGCGCAAGCTCGCAAACTTTTTGAAAATCTAAAGTACCGTATGCCGTTTCGCGCGACCGTTCTGAGCCGTCGTGGTCAGCAAGTCACTTTGAATTTGGGAAGCGCCTATGGTTTAAAACCTGATAGCCGCGTTTCTGTAGTTCAAATCATCAAAGTGAATCGCCATCCCAAATTGAATTTCATGGTGAGCACTGAAAAAGAAGTTTTGGGTCGTGTGAAACTTTTCAAAGTAGAACCATACTTGAGCTTTGGTTACGTTGAAATGGAAAAAGAACCAGGCGTGATTGCCGTGGGTTCTAAAGTTATGCCGGATGAGTTCGTAAAATATTCTGTACCCGTGACAACACCGTCAGGAAAAGTTTTGCAAGACATCTCCACTCGTCCTGATAAGGATGTCGCTTTCGGAGAAGAACCTCAAGAGTGGCTACCAACAATGCCTCCCCAATACGGAAAAATCGAATTGATGGCGGGTCTTTCTAACTACACACAAAACGCAAGTCTTGTGACTTCAGGTTCTATCAGCGGCAGCACGAATCTTGCGCCGAACATTATGGTTCGAGGCGAGTTGTGGCTAAATCCTGAGTGGTACATGGGCGTGCAACTGCGCCAAGCTGTTTTCTCTATCGACAATGATCTTGCCGGCTCCTCACCAAGCAAACTCAATATGGCGATGGGACAATACGGAGTAAATGTTGGTTACAATTTCCTTCTGACAAGCGACTACTTCGGTCCGAAGTTGCAAATCGGCGCAGGTTACCTCAACACAAATTTTACCATTGATGACAGCACACCTACTGCTTTCACAACAATGAAGTACGGTGGATTTAATTTAAGTATTGCAGGACAATTTCCGCTGTCTGAGGAAATCCCTGTGGATATCGGCGGAAAGCTGGATTTCTTCTTAAATCCATCATTGAGCGAAAATAAAACAAGTGGCGCTTCATCTGACAACAAAATCAATTCGTTCAGTTTCTTTGTCGACTACAAGATGAAGACGCGTTTTAAAATTCGCGGTGAACTCTTGCTAGAAAATTACAACTCAGACTTTAGCGGCACAGGCCAACGCTCTGAATCCGCTTCTAGTGCAAGTCACAAGATGACGACCCTTATGGGCGGCGTGCAGTACCTGTTCTAAGATTTCTTAGAGCCTCTTTTAAAACGGAATCCCAGCGCGAGCAAAGCATCCAACCATTTCACGGGAAGGTGCTTTGCAAGGAATGCCTGAAAATGAATTCCTTTGCCAATTAGATAGTAGGCCTTGGGGTTACTAGAATCCACAGCCTGTAAAACTTTGTCCGTCACCCAAGATACCGGCACTGCGGATTTTGCGACATCCGCGACAGCTGAATTGAGTGCTACAATTGCAGGGCCATAGATTTTCATCTGTTCACTAGAAATATGTTTTCTTAAATCCTGACTGTGCTCAATGGACTTTTCCCAAATTGCCGTTTTAATCGGACCTGGTTCAATCAAAACAACTTTCACACCCAGAGGACGCATTTCTCTTCGTAAAGAATCCGAGATCGCTCGCACCGCGAATTTACTAGAACAATAGGGCGCAAGGTAGGGTGTAGCAATTCGTCCGCTGATCGAGCCTACATTGACAATGCAACCTTTGGTGTCCCGAAGACGCGGTAAAAACTTTTGAGTCATTGCTACAAGTCCCAAGACATTTACATCAAAAAGATTTTTCCACTCAACAGAGGGCAAAGATTCAATCGGTCCACCCACGGCAATTCCGGCGTTGTTAATCAAAACAAACTGATCAGACGTTTTATTTTCAGAAACCATTTTCCAAGCAGATTCAATATCAGAGGCCGACGTGACATCGAGTTTTAGAACTCGCAAAAGACGTGGATACTTCTCTTGAAGATCCTTCATCACCTCTGGTTTCCTGACTCCGGCCCAAACAAAATCTCCCCGTTTTAAAAAAGACTCTGTGAGTGCGTGCCCGATTCCAGAAGATGCGCCCGTGATAAAGACTTCTTTCATAGAAAGCTCCCTTTGATCACTCAAGAGTAGGCGTAAAAAATAAAAAAGCCCAGGAGTAAATCCTGGGCTTCGAAAAGCTACTTCAGTTTCGGGCGGCGAGCCGCCCTCACTCTGTGCGCGGGCGCGCTGATTACATCATGCCACCCATACCGCCCATGCCACCGTGATCCGGCATTGCAGGAGCTGCAGTTTCTTTCTTAGGTGCTTCAGCGATCATTGTTTCAGTTGTAAG
This sequence comes from Bdellovibrio sp. HCB-110, assembly GCF_047323225.1. GTDB lineage: Bacteria > Bdellovibrionota > Bdellovibrionia > Bdellovibrionales > Bdellovibrionaceae > Bdellovibrio. The sequence goes on along the minus strand of NZ_CP178750.1, from coordinate 138,287 downwards.
CATCAAAGACGCAACAGAAGCTGCGTTTGTAAGTGCGCAACGAACAACTTTAACTGGATCGATAACACCGTCTTTGATCAAGTCAGTGTATTCGTCAGAGTAAGCGTTGAAACCCCAAGTAACAGATTTGTTTTGAAGGATACGATCCAAAACGATCGCGCCATCAAGACCTGCATTTGCAGAGATTTGACGAATTGGCTCTTCACAAGCGCGTTTGATGATCATAGCGCCGAAAGCTTCTTCTTCAGAGAATTTAGTTTTATCAACTTTTGTAGAAGCGCGAAGCAAAGCAGTACCACCACCAGCTACGATACCTTCTTCAACAGCTGCGCGAGTCGCATTCAAAGCGTCTTCTACGCGGTGTTTTTTCTCTTTCATCTCAACTTCAGAAGGAGCACCAACGTGGATAACAGCTACGCCGCCAGCCAATTTAGCCAAACGCTCTTTCAATTTTTCTTTGTCGTAGTCAGAAGAAGTTTCTTCGATTTGAGCTTTGATAGCAGAAACACGTGCAGTGATGTCCGCTTTTTTACCAGCGCCATCGATCACTGTTGTGTTGTCTTTGTCTACAACGATACGTTTCGCGATACCAAGATCAGCAACAGTTGCTTGCTCTAGTTTGCGACCGATGTCTTCAGAGATCACTTTCGCGCCAGTCAAGATCGCGATGTCTTCAAGCATAGCTTTGCGACGGTCACCGAAGCCAGGAGCTTTAACAGCACAGATGTGAAGAGTGCCACGAAGTTTATTTACAACAAGAGTTGCAAGTGCTTCGCCTTCAACGTCTTCAGCGATGATCAACAATTGACGACCTTGCTTAGCAACGCCTTCAAGGATACCGATCATATCTTTCATTGAAGAGATTTTTTTGTCGTAAACAAGAACGTAAGCGTTCTCAAGAACTGCTTCCATTCTTTCTGCGTTAGTTACGAAGTATGGAGACAAGTAACCACGGTCGAATTGCATACCTTCAACGACAGTCACTTCAGTTTTCGCCGTTTTAGATTCTTCGATAGTGATAACGCCTTCACGGCCTACTTTATCCATAGCGTCTGCAAGCATTTGACCGATTTCTTTATCGTTGTTTGCAGAGATCGCACCAACTTGAGCTACTTCGTTAGAACCTTTAACAGGTTTAGACATAGCTTTTAGTTCGTCGATGATTGTGCTTACTGCTTTGTCGATACCACGTTTGATGAACATTGGGTTGTGACCAGCAGAAACAAGTTTCGCGCCTTCGCGGTAGATCGCTTGAGCCAAAACTGTTGCAGTTGTTGTACCGTCACCAGCTTCGTCATTAGTTTTGGAAGCAACTTCCTTAACCATTTGCGCGCCCATGTTTTCGAATTTGTTTTCCAATTCGATTTCTTTAGCAACAGTCACACCGTCTTTAGTGATAAGAGGTGAACCGAAAGATTTGTCGATAACTACGTTACGACCTTTAGGTCCCAAAGTTACTTTTACTGCGTTCGCAAGAGTGTTCACACCTTTAAGGATGTGCGCGCGAGCGTCTTCTGAGAATGTTAATACTTTAGACATGATTTTCTCCGTTTTATTATTTATTAAAAAGCTAAACGCGTGCCGCTTGCGTGCTAGTTAAAAACACCCAAGATGTCTTCTTCGCGCATCATGAGGTATTCAGCACCTTCAAGTTTCAACTCAGTTCCCGCGTATTTGCTGAAAAGAACTTTGTCGCCAACTTTCACTTCAAGCGGAAGAACTTTTCCGTCTTCAGTGATACGACCTTTACCAGTCGCGATGATTTCACCTTTTTGTGGTTTTTCTTTTGCTGTATCTGGGATGAAAAGTCCGCCAGCGGTTTTTTCTTCTTCCGCCATTCTGCGAACAAGGATTCTATCGTGAAGGGGACGAACGCCGATTTCACTCTTAGCCATGTGTGCCTCCGTTAGTTAAACTAATATCGAAGGTAATATGAATCGGCTGCTGTAAGAGTCAAGGTCGGGTGCCTTATTTTTCTTTAAGGCACAGCCTAATGCGGTGAGTAAATTAGAGTTTTCAAGGATTTATGGTGAGAAGGAAATTATTTAACAGAGTCTTTTCCAACATTCGTCGCACTTACCGGAAGGTCTGAGGCATGAGCCCCGAAAACAGAGTTCGCGTAAGCCGTCATAAGCTCCGCCACTTCCTCAGCAGAAAGTTTGCCTGCAACCTCATTAAAAGCGGACTTTTTATCTTGAACCTTCGTCAAATAGCCCACGAAGTAGTCTGTCACGGAAAGATCACGAGCCACTTCTAAATCGTATTGCTCTTCGCGCAAGAGGCGCTCTAGCTTTTCAACGGATTTATCTTGAGAAGAAACCGCCTCTAAAGCGGCTTTATTCGCCATATTCGGATCAGCACCCAACGCAACAGCGCGACCGGTTTTCTTGGCAGAGATTTGAGCTCTCAGAGTAGAAACTTTTCCCTCAGCAAGCACAACTTGCTCAGATTTCCATTCGCGATAGCTTTTCACCTGGGCCCCCGCTTTCATAGTAAAAGCGGTCATAGACCAAAAGGCGATAAGAGGTAAAAGTTTAAGAAAGCGCATAGGCTCCTCCAGCAGACGTCCACAATTCCAGAAGCCCTTATTACAAGGGTTGTGCCGCCGTAAAGATGACCCATTTGCAATATATGGGATCTGAGATAATCTGGAAGCCCAATTGTGTTACTTTGAGACGATTTTGGTTTGACACTTTATGGGGTCCATTAAGCCTTTCCCAATTTCGTCCACTGACCAAGGCTGAGACACTGAACACCCGCGAAACGACTCTATTTTCCCTCTGACAGGGCACAGAGCTTGAAGTGTTCTCATGTATGGGAAAATTTAAAATAGTCTCCACACTTATTTTGATTTTTAGCCTCAACGCTCACGCCGACGTGGTTCTTACCATGGGTGGTGACGTCAACTTCAACCGCAACAGACAAGCTGCTCACCCCGATGGAGTGGTTTACGGAACGACTGTCACTCCTTGGAAGTCCTTTACCAGCCAACTTAGACCTCTTATCAATGGCGATATCAATTTTGCGAATATCGAAACCGTGGTTTCCTCCACAAATGATTTGCAAAACGAAGAGAAAAAGTTCGCCTTCAAGAGTCACCCCAATGCCATTCGCCACCTCATAGGAATGGGATTTAATCTTTTCAATATTTCAAACAATCACACTTACGACTATGGCTTCATCGGAATGGGTCAGACCGTTTTGGAAATGGAAACTCTGAAGAGTGAATTTCCGAATATGGTTTACGACGGAGTGGGATCAAGATCGCAAGTTTTAAAACCTAAAGTTTTTGATGTGAATGGAATTCGTTTTGCATTTGCTTCTCTTTCTATCGGAGAGCCGCGCTTCCGCGCCACTGCTGATAAAATCGGAATGCTTTTGATCCGTGATGATAGAGACTACAAAGAACTTGTCGCGGCTTTTGCTCGCACTCAAGCCGATTACAAAATTCTTTCCATCCACTTTGGAACGGAAGGAAAAGTCACTCTGGAAGAAGGACAAAAAGATCGTTTTGAATACGCAGTAAAATACGGCGGAGTTCAATTGATCATCGGTCACCATCCACACGTGATCAGACCCGTGGAAAAATGGGCAGATCGTTTGATCTATTATAGTCTTGGAAATTACCTGATGGTGGGCTCTGCTGACATCACGAAGAAAGCCGATCCAAATACGGATTGGGGTATGTTCTCGCGCTTGTATTTAGAAAAAGACACTACCGGAAGAGTGAAAGTCGATGCGATTGAAGTCATTCCTCTTACCAACACTCACGGTCGCACAGGCCCAATGGTTGCAGACAAAGCGGGCGGCCGTATTGATGGACTGAATAAACTTTCAGCCATGCAGTTAGGCAACTATGCCATGCACTTTCAAATTGATCCTATGACTGGACGAGGAATTTTCTGCGATAGCGAGATGACATCCATCCGCGCAAAAGCCATGTGTGCGGGACAGCTCTCTTTGAAATAAGCTTAGTTTGAAATGCAAATCAGTAAAAGTTACTTTGGATAGCCGTTCTGGTTTGTTGATCTGCAAAAAAATCAGCAAAAGTAAAAATGGCTCCTCCAGCCCTTACAAATATGGAGTACTTTTGCCAACTGGGACATGGACCATAAACCAAGTTCAAAATTCCAAATCGTCCCTCTCTATATGTCGAAAGAATTTTCGTCACGTCCGATTCTTTTAACGTTATTCCATTTATCGACTCTCCTTTTCCAAGCAGAGGAAACGACGGCATAAATTTCTTATCAACTGAAGCATCCAAATTTAAGTAAACTTCCATTCTTTTGTTGATAATTCGAATTTCAACAGAGTTACAATCAATTATTTGCCTTTCATAAATAAGGTTTGGAGAATCCGCCACCTCACGTTTTACGCGAATGCGTCCCCATTCTTGAAGCTGATCGCAGACTCCAAGTAGGAAACTCAAAGGGTATTCAGAAAAAGAAATCTTAAAACTATCCTTAAATAGAAATGCCTTTTTTTCATCAGGGCCTTGGAATGCCATCTGTTTTGACGGACTATCAATATCATGCGTGAGAACGGCCAATGCAGCTAACTCAAACACCAGCTTAATTTTTTTTGAAAAAACTAGTTCGCTCTTAAAAACCTTACTGGCTCTCGATTCTAATGTAGAAAGCATGTAAAGAAGATATAATCCACCAATTACACTGTGATTCTTTCCTTCAAATGCAGAGCTGTAAATTACACTTTTAACTTCTTCTAAAGATGAAGATGACGTTAATGTGAGACCAAATTCTTTGAAGAATGATGTTATTAAACTACTATCTTGAATCAAATCCTTGACTTCATCCCATATCAAATGCTGCGGATTTTTATTGAATAATGGAGAAACCTTTGAAAGATTTCTGGAAGTTTTAACATGCATTAAAAAACAATAGCCGATGTCATGGAATAATCCCGCCAACAGCCAGGCTGCGGTTACAACCTCTCGATCAATCAAATTTTCTTCTATCTCGTAAAATCTTAAAAACTTATCTAACGCTTTACTTTCTTTTAAAGCCTTTATTGTATCCTCTAATAGAGGTGATTCAGTTAAGTTTCCGTCTAAAAATTCAAGACCAAGCAACGTAACTTTCATCTGATGTGTAATATGATCCCTATATCTTCCCTTTGGGGAGTAGCTTGATTCGGAATGGAGCAACCACTCCAACCTAATACTCTGATAGTAGAAATCATCAAGACCCGCAAAAATTTCGTCACAAAAGTTCGCATAAGTAACTGCACATGCTCTAATTACTTGTGCAAACTCATGAGGTACAGCGCCATCCAAGTTATTTAGATTCTCAACACATTTTTCGACATGCAATGGATCAAGATTTTTTTGCAAAACCTCAATTGCGATTTCTGGTCGCTTATTCGGCCCATGAATGGACGAGAACACTTGATTTGCTCTAGTGAGAATAGTTTGATTTTTCAGATGATCATAAAACCACTTGTCATCAAAATGCTTCAAGAAAACCTCATGTCACTACTAGATCGAATAGCTGTTTAATATTTGATATTGGCCGGAAACCTTGTACGTGCTGTTTGTAAATATTCTGCAAATGAGCGTCCTCTTGAGATACCCATTTAATAGGATTTTTCGCTCTCAACTCTTGGGCATAACTTAAGTAGTCCGGCTGACTCATTGCCTGCCCTTTGGCGTCCAACCTTTGCGCAATAAGATTTCCATTTTGAGCAATATCCGCAGAGTAGGGAGATCGATTGACGACATATGTATATTTATCATTACTAGCCTGAGCAAGGAGGTTTATACAACTAACAATATCGTTTAGATCAGTTGAGGAAACTAATACTGACTGGCCTTTAAAGGTAACATCCGTATTGGATTTTAATTTGCCCTCATCAATAATTCCTTTAGTGGCTTGTGATAAACCCCATGAACCAGGACTGTTATCAATAATAATTGTGTCAATTTGATGATGCTTTCTGGCTGAGTTAATGAGCGCCTCAAGTCTGCTTCTAAGATAATGGGTATGATTTTCTTTATACACTAGAGGCATCATTTTTGACGAACTATGGGAACGACCCAATAAAATCGGAAATCTTCTTTGTTGACTATTTAACTGATCTAGTACGGAAACATAAGTTAGATAATCAATAGGGTTGCGCGAACTACCTACTTCCAAAAAAAAATCTTCAATTGATTGATGGGCTCCAATGGGAGCATCAAAATGCAAAATATCTCTTACACTCGTTCCAGAAAGATCCGCATCTATAAATAATGGTACCTTACCTCTATTGAGAGCTTCGAAAACCAAACTTAGTGCGATACTGGTTTTTCCAGTTCCACCTTTTTGTGAATGTAAACTAATAATGTGCACGCCCCCTCCAGGCTATCAGCTATTCTATTATTCTATTTTAATCCCAAGTCTGTTTACAAGATCTACCATAGTAGGTGGCAAACGATTTTTATTTTCTGCACTAGATAGGACTTGCTGCATCACGATCGAAGCCTTCTTAGGGTCCACTCGATTTGCAATTACATGAGCAAGGCGACACATGTTTTCCGACACTGATATTGGCAAACGTCCATTTATAGCGGTTTTAGAAATCTCCTCAAGAGCATACAATCGCTCTTTCTCACCAAAATAAACTATTGTCCTCGCTATAATTTGCATCAGCATGTCTAATTCTTCTAGGCCTTCACGCTTACGAAGTAACCTAATTGAAGACACTCCAACATCTCGCCAAACCTGCGGATCGATTTGATCGTTCGAGGGGGCAAACTTGATAACCCGGTCAATTGCCTTAGCAACTCTTTCAACGTCAGAATAGTCAGGGTCACTGCTGAAGTTCTCAAACATATTGATAATCCGAGCACGATCCCTCTCACGCACGTTAATTTTTTCTGAAGATTCACTGGGCTTCGCTTTATCTGATAGAATATGTATCAAATAATCGAACGTGATCTGATCTTTAGACCGCTCGTCGTTTATTCCCTTAGAAACAACCTTCACTTTATCATCAGATCTATAAACAAGATAAACTGCAGGAAAAGGAACATTAGATAGAAATGAGTTTATGTTACGATTTGTTACTCCAGGCCCATCCTGAACAGTAAACACAATGACATCTTTTGAGAGAACAAGCGGTCCTGCCTTTTCTGGAAAGGGCGCTTCTCTGTTACCCACCTTGATACGGCCTTCAACTTTCGTTGAATTTGGAATAACATCAATTAAATAATTAATAAAATCAGACATTGAGCCCATAATAAACTAATATTAACATACTAATCCATTTTGTAAAATACTGATTTTATTGAATTACTAAGATGTATTATATCGGTAATATTTATGTATTACTCATGTAATACCGATATTAATCAAAATAAAAAACCCCAAGGGTTAGCTTGGGGCTTATATTCACAACTAATAAAGTTGGCTCAGGAGGTGAGTAAGCGCCTAAGCCATTGATTTCATTGGCTTGTCATTATGCTCACGCTACAAGCCGCTACAGTGATTTCAAAACTACAACTTCCGCATCTTTTTGACAAGGGTTATGAAGATCAAAGCTGTCTGTAATGCCCTTGATGTGAACCCCTGACTTGCGAACATAGATTTGAAGACGGCTCAAAGACTGCCAACCCCCCATCGCCATAACCTTAATAGGCTCGACTCCATGACTCAGCATCATTGTCGCCCATGACGCCCGTAGGTCATGAAAACGCACTTGCGGCAAGCCAAGGGCCTGAAGAAACATTCTTAGGTGTCTGGCCTGTTCACCCTTTTCCCAGTCTCGTGATCTTGGCAAAACGAAATGAGAGTCAAAGTTCTTCAATTTCAGTTCTTTCAAGACGACTAAAAGACTCGGTGCAATTTCGACTATGCGGTCATTGCCTGACTTTGTATCTTTGAATCCGTCCTGTTTATTCCAGGCCGCATCGACCAAAATCACGCGATTGTCCAAGTTCACCTTGTCCCAGGTCAAAGCGAACAATTCGCCGTTTCTCATACCCGTATAAAGAGCTAACGCCCAATGATAATACCAAGGAGAGCTATACTCCTTAGCTTTTTCCAAAAGGAGACGTGCTTGAGCTTCGGTCAAAACCTTCTTTAACTTTTCGCCGATCTTATACCGAATGTTTGGGGCGGGATTGCTTGGAATATGCTTCTGCTCAACCGCATACTGAAAAGCCCCTCTGATGAATTTCAAAAGGGTCTGTTTCGAGCTTTCCGTTCGGTCTTTCATTCGCTCATCAATGAGGCGCTTAACTTCAATCGAAGTGATCGAATCAACCCGCCGTGACTTCCATTTTTCTGTGTGAGCATTAAGCATTAACTGAGCATCTTGCAGCGTCTTTTGATTCCAGTCTGAAATGCTCTTTACTTCATAATACTCATTAAGCAGCTTCGCCCATGTTGGGATGACCTTATCCTGAAAGTAGTCATTCATTTTCACAATAAGGTCCCGCTCTGCGCGCTGTGCCTCCACTTTCGTTTTCAATCCTGTTTTCGAGTATGATTTCGGCACCTTCGTAATAGGATGCCGTTTACTAAAATACGCAGACCAAGTTTGTGTAGCTTCGTCGAATTTAATTCCCATTGAAACCTCCTCGGCGTGTCACCGCCAGGAGTTTCAACAGGTCCGATTTCAAATATCGGTTTCGTCTTTGGAACTTATAATAAGGCACCTTGCCATTACTCGATAAGTTCAAAAGTGAGGCTTTCGGTATCTTGAGATATGCCGCCGCCTCTTCTGTTGTCATCCACTCTTCAGTTGTCAAAGAACCTACATCAAGACCATTTTCCTCTCGATGAAACTTCATCCTTATAACTCATCTTTCATTCCCTTTCCAATTCAACAAACCCAACCCTGAAGCTGATCGCTTCAATCATTTACAAAATACACGCTCAAAAAGTCTCAAAGGCTTTTGTGAGCTAATCGTCCGACTCGTCTGAATCGGTCTCCTCATTAGAGTTTTGCTCTGGCTTCGACTCTTGCCAGTCCTCTAGTTTTTGCTGAGTCGGTGTTGTCGGCGCATCGCTTTCCCGAGCCAGTTTTTTCAAGAGTTCAACTAAACGCATAGACCTCCCTTTCGTCGTTGAGTGAAAAGTCCTTTTCACTTGTCCTTACTCAATGAACATTTTTTGAATCCTGATTAAATTTTATAGAACTTTATCTCAATTTGATTTCACCCTTTTCACCTTACACATATCTTATTGAAACCATTTGATTACTCGAAGTGAAAGCCTGGGTGAAAAGTCATATATCGCTCATCTCTTTTTTGATCTTAAAGTGATAATAGACGATTCGTTTCCCTCCGCTGCTCTCCGTAATATCGAAAAACTCTTTCAAATTAGGCCGTAAATGCGACATTCGTTGAGCAAAGGCCGCTCCTCGGTCCGAAAATTCAAATCTTTGCCCCATCGCTTTTGCAAAGTCAGAAAGTTCCTCGCACAGTCTGACGTTTGTAACTTTGTGGTCTGGATTCTTTTGAACCCATTTATAAAGCAAGATAAAGAGGGGATTGTCCTCAAGAGCAAATTGCGATTGTTCGGCAGAAATCTTTTTGAAAATTTCTTCGACTTTATTTTCTATTCCGGCATAGCGCCCTAGCTTACTCGCAAAGCTGCTAAAATCGGCCATTCTGAATGATCCGATGTCATCGTCATCCTTGGCCTGATTAAGAGCACCAAGAGCCTCTTGTGCGAATATAATAAGCTCCGACATAAGTTGGTCTCGGGCGGCCTCAATCTCACGCACGATTTTATTTTCACTTTTGAATTTATTTTGACGTTCAACCTTCAATGGCAATACTCGGTCGGCCACGTCATCGCGGCGAAAATGCGGATCACGAGCAGTAATCATCAAATTGCATCGGATAGTGGCTTCAATATATTCGTTCGTAGTATAGAGTTTTCTTTTCTTTGCGGTGCCTCCGGTCGCTGTGATAGCAAGACGGTCATCAAGCCAAGGATTCTTTGTATCTGCATTGTCCAGAACGATAAGAGAATTATTCGTCACGATAGCATCAAAGTCGCTGGCCTCTTTTGGGATCATCGTTACATCATTTTTTAACCCCTGAATAATTTGAAGTACACGGCGGGCGGCACTGGTTTTCCCAGAACCTTTGACGCCGATAAATGCGAGTATGACTTTCGTAGGAAATAGCTCAGGGAAAAACAGAGTTAAAATCCATATCAGCAAAAGCGCCTTTGCTTCGCTTGGGTGTAGGCCCTTATTGGAAAATCTGATCTGACACAGAACCTTTTCATCCCACAAAGAACCTTGCCAAGACGGCTCGACAAAAACAAACTTGTCATATTTTTTATTGGGCAAAAAAAGAACCCCATCAACACCATTTTCAAGAAGTTCAATTTGATTCTGTGAAATACGATAAACTTGATTCGAGAAATTCGAGAGATAAATGCGATTTGTCTTATGGTCGTAATGTGCAAATGGATAAACGCTAACTCGTCGCGCCGTTTTCGCGGCGGTCGTCTCAAGTTCTGAATAGATATATTTATAAATGATTTCAGAGGCGTTAATTTTGTAATCAGATAATAAATTTTGATATTCCTTGCTCTCAGCATCTATTTTAACGAGAGACTTGTCAGTCTTTGAAAAGAAGTAGGCGGCTTGACCGTCATATAAAAGCTCACCTCGGTCTTGCAAATCTGCGATTAGGATGTTGTAGGCCGTCGCATTGACTTCAAAGTCCTTTCGTTTGTCGGATTGCCCTTGTTTTTGACGGGATGAAAAGATCTCATCTGCAACTCGTTCGATCTTGCGAGGACAAAAGACGGACTTTTGAATAAGTGATCTTATTTTTTCGATAGTCGCAACATCATCGCCGGACTTTACAATGAAACTGTCTAGGTCGCTGTCAGGATCAGGAGTTGTAAAGGCGTAGAGACTCATTTTTTCTTGAGCTTTTTCAACAAGCATTTCCCCTGCGCGATTGAGGTCATTGTCGTAAACAATGTAAGGAGTTCGACAGATTTTCTTGAGAGTATCAATGTCGGCACTATTAACGCCGCCGACCGCCGCAATAAAGGCGTATGTGAATCGTTGGCCCAAAATATCTGAGGCTCTTACTAGGCACGATTGAAGCTGAAGTTGATTAAATTCCCCCTCAACGACAATAAGCTTTTCATTTAATTGTTTGTGTTTTTCATCTTCATACGGCTCAAAAAGTTGATGACCGAAAAGACCCATGACTTGAGTTGGTTTATAAAGCGTGATGTCTTTCGTAAAAGGCTCGCGGAACTTTATTGCCACAATACGATGAAGCTCATCGCAGTATGCGAACGTGAGCGCCCCTTGACGAGGGAGTGAACGCTTGCCAATTAAAACACGTTTGAACTTTTCTTTGGCTTCTTTGAGAAGTTCGACTTGATGGCTCAGAGCCTTTTTCTTTGATTCAGAGTGTTTGTCGGTGCCTGTGATCTTATTCAGCTCAGATTCAATTTCTGAGATGACTGGATCAAACTTTTCATCAAGGTTATAATTGCGAGGGATAGCTCCCAATAAGGACGCTTTGATGACGCTCGGATGAATTTTCCGTTTATCGACAAGATAGCTCCAAGCCGTCCCGTTCTTTTTACCCTCTTGTTTTATCAAACACTCGTGAAAGTCTTGTTGTATAGATTCGTGAATCTTAAAAAGACTTTGTTTCTGTGTGGGGCATGAGTTCGCTTGATTGATATAGCGACCACACGACGGCGAAAAGCACTTTCCCAAAGCATCATCTTTTGTGATCGAAAAATGAGGGCCTCCACAGAACGGGCAACTTCCTTTCTTGCCCGCTCTTGCTTCAATACCGTGATTCTCCGATAAAAATTCGACGACGCTGAAAGAGGCCATGTTAAACCCTCTTGCTGTTTCGTTGAACAATCGCGATGATCTTTGCTTCAAGGCCACGGTCGGGACTTAGAATTTTAAGAAGTCTTGAGCGAATGAACGGCCAGTTTTTATCAGTGCCAACCTCTTGCTCAAAAAGATCAATGATAAGCCCTCGATAAAAGCAGAATGTTTCTGTGATCTGCTTTTGGGTCTCGTCTTCATGTTGTGTAATGTGCATTGCTGCCTCCTTGCTTGGAGGCTGAGACAATTAAAAGAATTTTCCCTCAAGTCCCAGCCCGTGTTTAAGGCTCGACCTTAAGGTCAAAAAGGGCAGGGGTCGAAAGAAGGATTGTCCCTAAAAAATCGGAAAATCCTACCGCGCACCGAGATCAGTTTTTCCGATTCTTTGCGTCAATTTCTTTTATTATCTCTTCGGTGTTTACCTGTAGAGTCTTCGGTGAAAAGGTCGAATTACCTTCTGGGAAAAGACATTTTGAGATTTGAAATACAAACTCGGGGAAAGCGTTTCCGAAGCTCGTATAAAGGAAATGCGTGAGCGACAGATAAAAGATTCGTTGTTCAGCCTCTGGCCCTTGGAACTTGGTTGATGCCTTGATGGCCTCTGGAACCATTGCCAGGTCAGACTTGTCCGGTCGTTCAAAATCTTCAATTTCAAGAGCTAATAAGCGAAGCATGGTCTCTATGCCTTGCAAGTGAGGTTTTTGATTATGAAAGTCAAACATGATCGGGAAGTCACTCGAAAGCAAATGAGCGAGTTTCTCGGCGGTTGTCTTAATTCTTTCCTTGTGATCTTTGAGGCTAAACTTCTTATCAAAAGTCGGATTCTTCGCGGGAAAGCCGCTTCGTCTTTTTCTATAAAGACCGAGAGTAAATGTAAAAATAAATGCACTATGTTCGGGGGAAAGGTCTTTTAACTCGTTCCATGCCGACGACATTTCTGCGGTCGTTGTAGTCTGTTTAATAAACTCAAAAAGTTCATTTGAAAGAGACACCTTTGAAGGTTCAAAAGCCATTATCTTTTGAATCACTCTTTCAGGTACATTCTCCAATATATTCAACGGTTCTCTTTCGAGAAAATGAATAACAACGCCCATCCCGCCCCTGTTTTAACTCATCTCATTTTTCTGAGAGTTTTCAGACCCTCGTCAATGGCCCACATAAATACGTCGTTCTTATTGACGAATGGGTCGCCTTCTTTTCGACGCTTATTAAGTAGAGTCTGAACCGCTTCGATTTCATCTGAAATGCGGTCTTTATCAGCCTTGGATAAGCGAAAAGCGATCTGTGGGTATTCTGAAGGTGATTTTTTGTTTTGAACTGGTCGTCTTCCCATAGATTCGATCCTATCTTTATTTTATTGATTATCAACTATATTGCTAACTATTATCAATGCTTGACAATAATACTGCTATGCGTTATAATCCAAGGCATGAAAGCACTAATTTATGCTCGTGTTTCGACGAGTCACCACAATCAAAATCCCCAAGTCCAAATTGATGAACTGAAACGTGCCTGTGAGGACCGAGGATGGGCTATAAGCGAGGAAATTGTAGATCACGGTTACAGTGGGTCAACCGACAACCGCCCAGGGTTAAAGCGCCTTATGGCTCTTGTGCGAAGTAAACAGGTTGATGTTATTGTCGTCGTTAAAATGGACAGGCTTTTCAGAAGTCTCAAGCATCTTGTTTCGACTCTCGAAGAGTTTGAAAAGATCGGAGTCAAGTTTGTCGCCCTGAAAGACAATGTTGATTACTCAACCCCATCAGGACGGTTCTTTGTCCAAATTCTTGGAAGTCTCGGGGAGTTCGAGCGGTCATTGCTTCGTGAGCGCACAATGATGGGACTTGAACACGCTAGATCAAGGGGCAAAAATTTTGGTCGTCCTCGTGTTCACGATGACGCCGCAATTTTGAAACTTCACAAAGAGGGCATGACCTATCGTCAAATTCAAAAAGTCACAGGTGCGCCGATGGGGACTATTTCACGCGCCATCAAGGGCGCTCACAAATCCCCTACAGAAAACGCCTCTGCGGTTCAAATACAGACTGCTCCAAATACGACCGTTTTGTGTGCGGGCCAAAGACCTGCTTTTCAGGCAGGTAAGTCCGGCATTGAGGTCAATCAGTCCGATGATGAGGATTTCCAATGAATAATCCGGACACACCGTTAAAAGGTCAAAGCAATCGCCCGATTGTGCTGACGATGACACTGAAGAAGCAACTTAGATTTTACCTCGATTTGAATGACATGACGGCGGCACAGTTGGCTCGTAAGGCCAAGGTGCCGAAGCAGTCTCTTTCTGGCTGGCTCAGTGGCAGCAATCCTAGAGATGTAAAGCAAGTTAAAAAGGTCGCCGATGTCCTCGGCGTCTCCCTTGATAATTTAATGTTTGGCAATGGCGAAGACGAAAACTCACAGAAGCACACAGAACTTAATTCGTTACTCGGTGACGATTGGATCGGCGGTCTTTTTGAGGTTCGCTTTCGACGAGTAAAGAAATGAGGTCCCTTGTGAAAAAATACATTTTCCCTGCAATTCTAATGTTATGTGGTTGTGCAACAACTCCCCCAGCATCTCAGCTTTCAAATCACGAAGGCGACGAGGTTGAGACTGCGGCGCGCTCAGGTGACGCAAGTAAAGTTCAGCAAGTTTTGTCGGAAAAATCCGAAATCACAGAACTTGATCGCTTTTGGCTGATCTATAACGCAGTCAATGGACAATGCCAGACCGACGTTGTGAAGACCGTCCTTGAGAAAAAGCCCGATGCCTTTGGGCCTTACACAGTAAAACCACAGGAAAGCACCTTTGTGGATAGACTCAAACAGGTCGGCGAACAACTCGGCTCTGGCCCTACAACTCGTCAGAACAAAATAGCTCCCGAACGCCCTGCCGCCATCTTAATCAATCTTGCGGGGAGAAATGCTTGTGACGAGGCTTTCAAAATGATCTCTGAAAAAACCTCTCCCGATGATTTTGCTTCTGGTATGTATCAAAAACAAAGAGATTTTAACTCATCATTTTCTAATGCGATGTCACCGAGCTATCTCGAAGACTTTGAGCGTGTTGCCCTTCGTGACAACGAAACTGAAGAAAAAGGGAAACGTATTATTGAAGTTTCTAAGTTTGCGGCACAAAGAATCAAAGCCGATTGTGAAAAATTTCAGGGCGAATCATGTAAAGCAAAAAACGTATTGATGAAGGTCGGAGAGAATATGAAGGCCGAAGCAGAAAACAGGGAATATGCGGCCTCATCTCAAGGTGTTCTTGATGAGGTTTGCAACAGTCACGCTCAGATGCAGAACTATCTCGATCTTATCAAAGAAGAGAACGAGAAGGGTAAAATTAGCGGTTATGTTAATAAGATCGCCCTAAAACAATGGGGCGACCGAGCCTACAGTGCAAAGAAAGAGTTTGAGTCATATAGTGCCCAATACAAAGCAATGACGAAGAAGGCACCGAACGTCAAAACTCAGTGCGAACAGTAGTTAAAACTTTGTTATCTTATCTAGGAACGACATCGCTTTATGTCGGCTCTGAAAGTCATTCAGGGCCATTGTCATTGCATCAACTTGGTCGTCATTTTTGCCGCGAGGAAAACGCAAAGCCTCGTCGATAAAGTCATTCACCCAAGGGTTTTGTTTTGGATCTGGCAGATACACATTGCCAGCCTCTATTTGAGGGCAAACTGCCGATAGGCGAGCAAGTTTTGATTCGGTCGGATTGACAGCGATGATGCCCGCAATGCTGTCTTTCAATGTCGAGATGATCGCCGAACCATTCGCTTTATCTTCGACAAGCTTTCGATAGGCGCGAGGCCACTGAGCCGTCATCGTTCTGAAAGCGCGAATCGTATCGGGAAACGCCATTTTCTTTCTGACTTGAGTGAGTAGGTATTTATTCGCGCCGACACGTCCCCAGACTTGACCGACCACATAGTCAGAATTTTCCGAGTCCTTAAAGCTCATGTCCCAGGATTGCAGTATTTCATCGAATTTAGCGGGCAACTCTGAATAGTATTTGAACCATGTTTTTTGAATGATGGCCCCTTCGCTCGGAGTTGGTTTCTGTTGATATTGAGCTGCAAAGGCAATACTTCCTAATGCTCGTTTTTGTCGTTCAATCTCGGCCAAGTCTTCGCGTTTTGGAAAGAGGATTTCCCCTTCGTTGCAAGTCTTCGTTTTGCCGGAAATCGGGAAGTTATAAATTGTTCGAGATTCTGCCAAAGCCGGAACACAAAGATGAGTCCAGTCGCCTTGCTCAAGCAAATGCCCAGTTAAGTCGTCCTCGTGAAGACGCTGCATAACGACGACAATCGCTCCGTTTTTTTTATTGTCGAGACGAGTTGTGAGAGTTTGGTCAAAGAAGTCGATAGCCTTCTGTCTTAGAACGTCAGAATTAGCTTCTAGCGGATTGTGAGGGTCATCAACGACAATAATGTCACCCCCTTTACCCGTCGCCGTCCCGCCGACAGAAGTCGCAATCATGTGACCGCGACGAGTGTTCATAAACTCGGTCTTGAGGTTTTGGTCGTCGGTTAATGAAAACAGTTTACCCCATTGCTTTTGAAAATAGGGTGACTGAATCAGTTGGCGACGGTCAACGGAGTGTTTCGTTGCAAGTGACTGCGAATAAGAGGCAAAAATCCAACGGTTTTCAGGTCGAGCAATCCAAGACCATACAGGCCACATCACGCTAACGCAGAGGCTTTTCATGTAACGGGGAGGAATGTTAATAATGAGCCGCTTTTCCTCGCCACGACTGACGGCCTCCAAGTGTTCTGTAATGAGTCCGATATGCCAGTTATAGAGAAAGGCGTTCTTGGGTTCAAGAACGTCCCAAGCGTCCATTACGAAGCGTGAAAGGCTCTTTTCGGCAAGGTCGTAACTCTCAGCTTCGAGAAGTCGTAAAAGCTCGATCTTTTCAATCTTCGATAAGGACTGTTCGTTTCTGTAAGAGTTTTTCAATGCGCGTCTCCATTTCTTCATCAGTCATCGACTGAATTTCGATTGGCCCGCCATCCATTCCAGTGTGTTCAAGTTGAACTTTTGATTGTCGTCCCCATTTGTTCGGGAACTTTCTTTCTAGTCTCCAAGCCGCCGCCGTCCACTCACCCTCTTGAGCCGCTTTATCAATAACATCAAGATCGCGCTTTTCAGATTCAGCTAAAGCCTTTTTTACTGCGTCCGATAATTTAACTGTCATCTCGTTGGCGTCATCGCTTTCGGCCTGTCTGAGCCAACGATAAAAGGAGTCTTTGGATACTCCCGCAAGGGCAACGGCAGTTTCAACATAGGACCCGACACGAATCGCCTGAGCAATCGTTTCAATAAGCTCGTTGCTCAGTGTCGGCGTTGACGCTTTCGGGTGTCTTGCCATTTACTCCCCCTTTTTAATTAGAATCTAGCGTTTTCCTGACAAATCCTTTAGCCCTATCTTAATAGCTTCAAGAAGAACATGATTTCCCATCCACACTTTACGTTCTGGCGGCTTATTTTTATTTAAGCGTTCTCTCACTTTTTCGACTTCGTCCATAATCTCCTGCACTTCAATTTCGGGAGGCACCCTTATTCGCAGTGTCTGATAGTCAGATGGTAGTTTTGGATTTTTCTTTTTCAGCATTGCATTAAGTTTGACATCTTATCTCTTGTGCTACAAGATTTTTGTAGCACAAGATTATCTTCGCAACTATCCGAAGCCGGAAAGTTCGGACGCAATAGAAAACTTATCTTAATTAGAGGGTGAGACAAATCTTGCTAGCAAAACGCTTGGAGAAAAGATGCGATCCAAAGAATTAAAAATTGCTGGAAGAAAAGAGGAAGGCGTTCTAGTAGCTGGAGGAGCTGGATTCAAAGTCTATGCAGTTTCAGGATTGAACGGCTGGGCCCTGGCTTGTGGACGAAAAATTAACTTCATTGAAGATGGCGCTCCGGAAGCAAAAACAGTAGCCCAATTTGTCAGTCTTCGTTATCAACCAACAGAATCCCAGGAAGAAATAAGAAAAAGCTTCAATCAGCTAATCGAAGCTCTCAATCCCCGCAGCAGATCCCTTGATTTTGAATCTGCACCATAATTTCTATTTCTTTTCATCTAGCAATTCAAATTTTGGCAAATCAGAGACCAGCCTGCTTGTCTCAAGACTCACGGTCACAATTCGTTTTACTAGATCGACAATATAACGTGGGTCATCTGACCATTCATTTGGATCATTTTTTATCCCACTGCCATTTCCATTCTTATCTAAGTCAACAGATACTTTATATTGCTCAATCAGCGACTCTAATGCCGATTTTCCGTTGATCACATAGTCATAGGTACCGATAGGAATACCTGTCAAAGTAACAAATTGGTTTAAAATTATTTTCGACTTATCGACTCCAACACTTGATCTTCCAAATTTGATCTGCTCAATCTTATACAGATCCTTTTTGTCTTTAGGTGAATTTTTAGCGATCTCTTCGTTGAGACCATAGGTTTCAACTTTCTCATAGTTAACGTGGAGATCGGATAGCTTGGAACCAATCGTTGAATAATTCCAAAAATTTTTGACAAGAGGAATTCGAGGCAACATTTTGTTCAAATCATTGATATAAAGGTGTTTATACTCTGGCGAGTGCAATAGCCCATAAATATAATAGAAAATATCTTTCTTTGTTATTCTAAGATCAGAATAGCTTTCACGAAAATGTTGAAGCGCAAAATCACTGATAGCATCTTTTTTTATGTAGCCATTGTCGTCAGCTTTATCTCCCGACAAAACTTCCTGTGTTTGCTCTTCATTTTCGTAGTAGAATAGGGGAAAGTATTGCCCCGTATCAAGCAAGCATAGGTCTGGAATTTTATCTGTCATCAATACAGAAAAACCCTTTCTATCGACTTGTCCGATAACTGAAATTACAAGATTTTTGTAATCTGTACGCGGAAATATAGAGGGAATAAGACCAACTGATTCATTAAATGTACGATCAAAGTACAAATACGATTTTACAAACGGTCGATAGGAAGCAACGACAATTTTTGAATTATCAAAACTATGTGTCTGAAATCTTTTAACGTCATTTCTCAACCCTCTTGTCCAACTTATTTCTTTTGAATCACTCGACACAACTTGCACAACGTCAGGCCATTTTTTTCTGGGAATACTTTTTACCACGTTCTCATATTTTTTCATTTCAGAATTAAATGAATTGATAAGCTTTATGACGCTATCAGAAAGGATTTTTTTAGAAAACGAATATACCCATGCATCCCGATTAGTCACAACTCCCAGAGAATAAAAAGAAAAAATAGCGTTCTGGTTTTTATCTTTTTTTGATCCTAGCGGCATAAAATTTTGAAATTCAGGATTTCTTTGGCTGATCCAGTCGCCATCCGCGTTTGGAGTTATTGTTTTCCAGTCGATACTCTTGATTGATTTAAATTGGACAAGTAGTTTTAATTTTTCATCACGTGATAAAAAATCACCTACACGGTAGTATTTAATCTCGCAGGGCTTGGAAATATTTTTGTTTTTAATAAAAAATGTAATTGCGACAGGAGTTCTGCTCCCTGATCCAAATATCTTTCCACCTTCTTTTTTGGACTCCAATCCTGTAGTTCTTTGATCTCCGCGCAAATCTACACAAAATATTTTGGAAAACTCTTGTGCCAGTGATTTTCGGACACCATCCATATTTTTGGCGTCCAAATACGATCCATTTGTTACAAATCCAATAACGCCTTGATCTCCAATTCTATCAGTAGCCCATTTAATTGCTCTGATATAGGAGTCGTATAAGTTTCTTTGCAATGTCGCCGAAGATTTCGCAGCATAGGTAGCGTTAATTCTTTCGTCTAACTTTACGTACTCTAAATTCTGATTGTTGTCATTTCCACTTTTCTGACCAACCGAATATGGCGGATTGCTAATTATCACCTGTATTGGTAGTTTCTTCTGACGATTTACGCGTTCACTATTCTCAGGAAGTGCCGCTTCTATTTCTATCTGAGCATCTTCTTCATTCAGCTGGAATGTATCCGTTAGAACTGCGCCATCGAATGAGCTATATTCACCATCGGCAATGCTGTGATAGGTTTCTTCGATATTGATTGCTGCAATATAATATGCCAGAAGTACAATTTCGTTCGCATGAATTTCATTTTTGAATTTCCTCTTCAAATCCTCGGGCTTGATAATTCCACTCTGCAGAAGGCGAACAATAAATGTTCCCGTACCAGTAAACGGATCAAGGATATGGATATTTTTATCTGAGAGACTTTGATTAAATTCGTCTTTCAACACAGCCTCAACGCTATTGATGATAAAATCCACCACCTCAATAGGCGTGTAAACAATCCCAAGGCGCTCTGACATCTTAGGAAAAGCCACTTTGAAGAATCGGTCATAAAGTTCAACGATAATTTTCTGACGACCTTCAGCTGTGTCGATGCCCTTCACACGCATTTTTACACTGTCATAGAATACTTTAAGTTTTTTTGAATCTTCTGCAAATGAGTTGGATTCAAAAATTTTCAATACTGATTGCATTGACCGTGATACAGGATTTTTCTCTGTAAATGGATAGTGCTCAAAAAGCGCATCGAATACTGGTTTCGTAATCATGTGCTGCGAAAGCATTTCAATAGCCTCATCGCGTCCTATGGACGGATTGATGTTCTTTTGAATGCCCTTTAAGAATTTTTCAAAAGCTTTATTGGATTTTGGTTCTTTGGAACTAAGAAGTTTTTTGATGTGGTCAGTATGTTTTTCTGCAATTTTAGCAACATCAGCAGCCCAATTCTCCCAATAAGGCCGACTACCACATTTCAGAACAATCTTTGCGTAAATAGCATCTTTCCAGTCTTCGATATCTGAAAAACTTAATTGTACTGGGGCATCTGTGCCTGGCGTATCCTCTCCATTTCCACCGCCAACACCGATGACGCGAACTTTTCCACCTTTCTTTTTGGTGAGTTCCATTTTGTTAATCTCAGCATCAAAGCGGTCATCGTGGGCTCTCAATGCTTGAAGCACCTGCCAAACAACTTCATATTTTTTGTTGTCTTTCAGAGCTTCCTCTGGAGGAACCCCAGCAGGTATGCCGATGGGCAAAATGACATAGCCATATTTTTTACCCTCAGCTCTACGCATGATCCGCCCAACAGATTGAACCACATCCACGATAGATTTTCTTGGATTCAAAAATAAAACGGCATCAAGAGCCGGAACATCCACACCTTCAGAGAGGCATCTAGCATTTGTTAGAATACGGCATGTGTTATCTGGGGCCTCTTCTTTCAACCAATCAAGTTTTTGATTTCTGAGCAATACGTTAAAAGTTCCATCAACATGTTGAAGTTCACAGTGAAGCGCTCCTTTGGTGTTGTTTTTCTTTTTGTACTCATCGACAACGCTTTGAAATGTGTTCGCGATAGTTTTTGAATACGGAATTGTACTTGCAAAAGCAACGGCACGCCTCATGGGAAGATCGTCTTCCACCTCAGCCTCTTCTCCGACAAACTTCTTTGAAAGACCATTCCAACAACCAATGATCCGAGCGATGTCTTCAAGCTCTAATTCACCATCTTCGTTGGCAAATTGTTTTTGAAATTTTCCGCCGATAATACTCTCATCAACAGCAAGAACTAAGACTTTGTAATCTGTTAATAGTTGATCGCTCACAGCCTTGCCAAATCCCAAGCGGTGAAATTCTGGACCGAACTTCGTCTCGTCATCCATTGAGAATAGCTCCGCCCCAGCTTGTTGTGCTTTTGATTTAACAGCATTGCCAAAGATTCTTGGCGTTGCCGTCATGTAAATTCGCTTTTTACCTTTAAGAAACTTCTGATCATGAACCCTAACGAAATGGGACTCTTCCTTATCTGCTAGAGTCACTCCTGTTGTTCGGTGGGCCTCATCGCAAACAATCAGATCAAACTCCGATAGGCCTTTTTTTTGCGCGCGGCTCACAACATCAATAGATTGGTACGTAGAAAAAATGACGGTCATCTTTTTGTCGTTTTTTAAACGCTCTAGCCCCTTCAATAAAGATGTCGTATCAGTAGATGCAGGAATTGAAAGATCGTGTTTGGAAATATCCTCACTATGCTTTCCGACCTTGCTATCGGAACAGACTGCAAATGCATGAAATGGCTCAATCGCCTCTGCGGTCCATTCTCGCAAAGTTTGAGACAGTAACGAAATAGATGGAACCAGAAATAGAACAAGGCCGTCTTTTTTTGTGATTTTTTCTGCTAGCCTAAGAGCAGTAAACGTTTTTCCTGTTCCGCAAGCCATTATGAGCTTGCCACGTTCATGCTGTTTAAATCCAGATACAACATTCTGTATTGCTTCTTCTTGGTGAGGGCGTAATTTCTTTTTCTCTTTCAATGATAGTTCTTCTGGCTTATCCAAACTGAACTTTGACCAGTCAATAGGACTCTGCTCCAGATCTCTAATATGAATCCTAATTACTGGAATAGTTTGCCCATGCATTGATTTTTCTGCTGGCTCACTCCAGTTGTCTGAAGTTGATATGATAATTCTTTGAGAAAAAGATACCTTCTTACCATTAACAACAAATGTTTTCCCCGACTCCGTGAAAAATGAATCTATATCTTTCTTCTGTATTTGGTAAGTCGGTGAAAAGAACTTACATTGAATCGCGGTATATTCCCCGTCAAATCCTTCAGCTACTAAATCAATGCCATAGTCGCGTCCCGTCGCCCTATGAGGCCAATCACCCCACAGATAAACTTTCTTAAATCTATCTTGATAAATTGGGTCTAATTCAAGGTAGCTCTTCATCAGGCGCTCAAAACTAGTGCCTTTGTCTCGATTGTTTTTAATAAGGCCTGCGTATTGCTCAAGGAGATCCTGAATTGATTTGATTTTTTTGAACGCCACGAACTTATCCTTTTTTTTCTTTTTGAAATGTTTGGCAGTAGTCATCTAGGATTGCCGCAGAAAGGGTCGAAACGGTAAGACCCCGGGCCTTCGCCTCACGATTTAGATACACTTTTGTATCTTTCCTAACTCTCGTTGACAAAGGCACACGTTCTTCAGCTCCTCCGACCAACTGATCGAGGCTCTTATATATATTTTTTTTCATTTTCTTATCCTTGATTCATCAAAGATATTGCGAATTTGAATACATAACAAATACAATACGTATACACATAGTATATGGTCTAGATCCATGTTCGTGAGTACGATCAAGTTCTACTCCCTGTATTTAAAATTAACCTATGCATCGAATCTCGCCTAATTGCGCTAAGCGTTATTTAAAATGTGCCTTTGACACTTCGGTTTTTTGGATCTCAAATGAGTTTAAATAAACCGAAGTCCAAACCAGGAGGGACATCAGTGAATACAGTTTTAGTTACGAAGCCAGTTGAAATCAGCAGTCGCCTGACGGATTTAGGTCTTACTGAGGAAATTCTTAAACAAGCCGTAGAGGCTGGGGAGCGCGCAAGACTTTCTTGTACCGAAAATCACCCTCGCACAACTCCGGGTTTCATTAGCTGGGCCGAAATGGTCAAAGTTTTGCGAGATCGGCTCATTCCACTTAAGTGGACAAAGAATGATGGCGGAGGCCTTCCAACCATAGTTCATCCGCAACGGAAAATCTCCATCGCCGTCACAACAGGAGATGAAGGAACTGGCATTGAAGCCGCGGAGTTAAAATCAAAATATCCAAAAGGCGCTGCTACTGCGGCTGTGGTTGAACAAAACTTTTCTCAACTTTGTTTTGATGACACTCTTTTGGGCCCTCGAACCGTAAAGAAAATTTTTGGTTCAATGCTTACTTGGTACTTAGTTGTACGTCGCTTGCCTCATGAAGTTAGATTTGAACTTTCTCTTCCATCTGGTCTTAGTGAGAGTGGACAAGTTATAGAATGGAAAGAGCGTATTCTGTTTGCGCCACTTTCTTTGGATCATGATGCAGTGAAGATTGATCCTACAGTTCAAGAAGTAGAGGATATAGTTGTCGAGGTGACTCGCAAATTTTAGCATGGGGTAAAATGTTTAATTCTTCTAGGCTGGTTGTTGCCAGAAAAAGACGAGGGCTTTCAAAAAAACACTTAGCCGAAGCTATTGGGGTAAGTGATCGCATCCTATTGTCTTACGAAAAAGGAGAAGCGAAACCATCAAACGACACCCTAGCCCTTTTAACAAAAGAGCTAAGCTTTCCAGAGAGTTTTTTTTTCGGTCCAGATATTCCAGAGGTAGTTCCTCAAAGTGCAAGCTTTCGAGCATTAACAACTTTACCTGCGTTCAAAAGAGATTCCGCTCTTGCAGCAGGTGAACTTGCTACTCTCATAAATGATTGGATTTCTGCTAAGTTTAATTTACCGCAGGCTTCTTTACCAGATCTTCGCGGATATGATCCAGAAGCTGCGGCAGAAGCCCTTCGAGCTGAATGGGGACTTGGGCAGGGTGCCATTAAAAATATGATTCATCTACTTGAGTCTCGCGGGGTACGGGTTTTCTCTTTACCCTCTAAAGATGCTGAAGTAGATGCTTTTTGCTTTTGGAGAAACGAAACACCATTTATCTTGTTAAACACAACAAAATCAGCAGAACGAAGTCGTTTTGATGCAGCTCATGAGTTAGGCCATCTTGTTTTACATCAGCACGGCAAACCGCAAGGGCGTGAAGCGGAACTTGAGGCTGATCGCTTTGCATCCGCATTTCTTATGCCAAAAGCGAGTGTGGTAGCTCTTGGAAATCGTTTTATGACCGTGGATCAAATGATCACCTTGAAGCGCAATTGGAGTGTTTCTGTGGCGGCACTAAACCATCGTCTTCACTCAGTTCAAATGATATCAGAATGGTTATATCGAAAATTTTGTATTGAAATTTCAGAACGTGGGTATCGCAAATCTGAACCAAATGGTATTGCTCAGGAAATTCCACAAGTATTTCCGAAGGTTTTTGCCGCCCTTAAAGATGCTGGATTTAATAGAAATGATTTATCCCGCGACTTATCCATACATACAGATGAGTTAAGCTCTCTTATGTTCGGCTTATTGATGACCTCCATTCCTGGCGGACGAGCCTCCGACTCGACTAAAACTCCGTCGGCTGTACTACGACTAGTTTGATGGGTCAGAGCAAGAGCCGAAAAAAGGAATTGGATGCTTTTCTTTCATCTCTTTCAAGAGATGAACAAATAATTTTCAATCTTGCGCAAAAAGCTTATGACAGAATAATCCAGGCTCTTAATTTCCAAGGAGCCTGTTATCATATGACATTCCTACTTAAAACAATTCTCTTAAAAGAATTTAAGATAGAAGCTGACGCGATTATTGGATTTGTAAATGACGGTACGGACAATCTTATGATCTCGCACGGCTGGCTAGAATATAGAGGTAGAAAAGTTGATGTTGCTATATCAAATCCAAACTATGGACAGCAACCAGGGCCATTGCTAATTCTTGATTATAAGTTTCAAAAGCATAACTCTTCTGATTACTCATATCATCGCACACGAGGCAGTCTTGGAGATCAAGCCATCGAAGAGCTGTTAGCATCTGAATATCCGCAGGTACGAATGATGGCCGAACAAAAAGAAGCTGAACATGCCTTTATGACCAAAATTGCGGACTCAGAAGACCGAATCGTGGATTATTTGTATAATGCCCCAGCAGGTATGACCTATGATCGATTTCTTAAAATTCTAATTTGAAGAGGGTCGCTATGTCCGTTGATGCCAAATTACTTTTAAGTTTGATGCCCGAACAGTTTAAAACCCAAGTAATTGGCCGCCAATCTGATGATTATGTTTTGTTTCTCGATCTCTGGGGAACCTCAGAACTCCTTTCTAGGTTTCAACAATCTGGCGACTTACTAGATCAGGCCAATATTGCTCATACACAAACCCATTTTGTGAGCACACTCGGTCGCCTTTGCAAAGAGCTGCCAAGGGTGAATGCCCATCAAATTAGTGACTGTGCTTTTGTATTTTCTAAGGATCTCTCAGACCTGCTCACTTTTGCTTGTACAGCATTTAAGAACATGACCTTTCGATTAGATAAATTTATGTTCTGCCCCCTTCGAGGGGGTATTAGTAAAGGCTTATTCTATTTTGCAGACGGTGGAACATTAAAAGCTCTTTCAAACTTTAAATACACTGCTGAGATTGGTACCGGAATGGTTGAGGCCGCGACTCTTGAAAAAAAAGGTCCCAAAGGAATGCGTCTTTTCACTTCCGAGGCCTTGACTAAAGAAATTCCGCAAAGTTTTCAATCAAATGTTCGGGCAACAAAAGACATCGATAACAAAGACATACTTGAAGTAAACTGGATGAAAAACGATCACTTCTTTAATGACTACCTGAACGCAAACATTGAAAGTCAGTCCATGAATCAACATCTCACTGATCTGGCAACGGTATGGTCAACCAAAGGGAACAACTACCAACAACAGGTAGGAAATTCTTTGATCGATCTATTGAACTGGTAGCGAAGTAATTGCGCCAACCTTGTAGCGTCTGAAAACCTGTAGCGTCCAAACGCTACAAAAACGCTGCAAATCGGATTATTTCGGATGATTTCAGGTGATATTTGGAAAAATCGAACCCGCCAAAACGTCCTTAGCGACTCGCCATTAAATGTTTAATTTTACTTACGAATTTTGAAAATAAAAAAGCCACGTTTTTAGTTCGTGGCTTTTCGTATCACAATTATAAAAAATGGCTCAGAAGGAGGGACTCGAACCCCCGACCCAGCGGTTAACAGCCGCTTGCTCTACCGACTGAGCTACTTCTGAACTCGGTGAGAGGCTAAATTAGGGCCTCAGCCCCCATTTTGTCAAACAGAAATATCTTAAGGAACTGCAAGTCTTTCCAAAGCTTTAACTAGACCTGGAGACGAAAACGGCATGCCCTGAACCCTAAAAATCGGGGTTTGGGAGGACTTTTCCAGTGACACGGGATTTCCAGACTCGGGGTAAGCCTTCATCTTAAGCTTATAAACGGGAACTTCCGCCGGATCTTGGGTAAAACCCCCGATCATCAGTTCACAAACCGCCGATAAATCCTGCTTAGATGTGAGGGTTTTCAAAATTTCCCCCGCCTCGGAATAAACTTCCACCTTGGTCACCGTCCCAGGACACCAGTTGAGCATGCGCATATCACTTCCCACCAACAGACCGATCACCGAATTGGGATCTCCGGCTTGGGTTTGAATTTTGGGAGACTGCAAAGCTTTGATTCCGTAAATCACGGCGGCAAGAGCCAGAAGCAACATTGATACTTTTAAAATAAGGCCTGTTTTCATGTGTTTTACATTAATGTAAACCTCAGCTGAAAGTCCAGGAGCGGATCGCGAACTAGTCTCGGGACCTTACTTGTTTTGGCCGAAACAACACCCATGAAAACAGAACGCATCAGTTTATTCATCGGGATCGTCATCTCGGGCCTTCTTACGTGTTTGGCTCTGTCTTATTTTTCTTACAAAGAAACTCCGACTATTCAACGCGCTTACAGTCCGTTTCTTGAAACTCTGGAAGTTCTGGATTTTCGTTTCAACGATTTAAAATACAAATTCAAATCCGCAAAAACTTCGGAAGCTCCTGTTGCCATGATCGCCATTGATGATGATGCCGTTCGTGAAATCGGGCGCTGGCCTTGGAGTCGGGAGCAGATGGCCGAGATGACTGACAGACTTGTTGCCCTCGGCGCACAGTCCGTCGGGTTCGATGCGATTTTTTCAGAGCCAGAAAAAGCCAACCCAGGTGCGGATCTCAAGTTCGGTCAAGTTGTCGAAAAAAATCCAGACAAAGTCATCCTGGGCGTATTCAGTGATAACAAATTTGATTTCAAACCTTATCAAGATCTGTGTGTCGCTGAAGCATTTTTAAAAACGGGCGGGGACCAAATTGTAAAGCTCAATCCAAGTTTTGCGCTTGATGAATCTACGAACGTGATTGATGACCTTAATTGGAATCCGCTGTTTGAAACTCTTTTTGTGAACATCCAAAACAAAGAGCAAAACGACGTACTTCAGCATCTAGGAAAAAATTCGGCGGAGGAGTTAACTCCGTATCAGCAAAATTACATGAACTCCCGCAAATCGCAGGCTTTGTTTGAGTATTGCGCTCGTTGGTTGACTTCGACTGACGATTTCCTTGCGCCAGAGATCGTGACCAATGTGACTCCTTTGTATTTAGATATTGTGAAAAAGACACCAGAGCTTAAGGATCTGAACTTTGAACAGCTTTCGGCAAAAATTAAATCTTCGTTTAAGCCCCACCCCATTCCTCAATACGGTGAGTGGACTCCGAATATTCCGGAGATTCAGAAACCCGCTGCATTCACCGCAAGTTTTATCGCAGAGCTAGATGCGGATGGCTACGTTCGTCGTTATCCTTTGTTTTTCCGCTCGGGAAACAAACTAGGATCAAGCTTCATCCCCTCGCTCGCTCTACAAAGTTATCTTTTGTCGGGCCCCTACCGTGCTGAAGTCAAAATGAAGTCTTCGTCTAATGGAACAAAGTCTATTGATGAGTTTAATATTTACGACACTTCCACAGATCCCGAGAAAAAAGTTGTGACTTACCCTGTGGATAAGTCAGGACAGATGTTGATCAACTACTATGGCCGTCAGATGTCCTTCCCTTATGTTTCCGCAAAAGAACTTTTCAACGATCGTCCCACAGTGCGCGTTCGTCGCAATGTCGTGAATGCAAAAACCAAACAAATTCAAATCACCGAAAAAGAATACAACAAGTCCGAGTTCTTTAAAGGTCGCAGTGTTCTCGTAGGCGCCACGGCTGTCGGTCTTTACGATTTACGTAACACGCCTGTTGAGGCGAACTATCCGGGACCTGAGTTGCACTTAACGATGCTTGCAAACTTGCTAGAAATGAATTTCCTAAAACAATGGCCTTTGGAATCCAAAGCAATGCCTTGGATTATTCTTGTTGTGGGAGTTCTGCTCAGTATTGCTTGGGCGTGGATGGGATCTTTATCTTCAATGGTGGTCTTTGTTGTCGCGCTTATTGCCAGTGTGAGTTTTGACCTTTGGATTTTCATTAAAGACCAAACTTTGGTTCACTCTTTCCTTTTTTACTTCACGATTTTTTCTGCCTTTTTTGCAATTCAAATCTTTAAATACTTCACGGAAGAAAAGAAAAAGAGAGAACTTAAATCGACATTCTCAAAATACGTTTCTCCTGCGGTTGTCGATGAGCTTCTTAAAGACGCTGCGAACTTAAAACTCGGAGGGCGTCGTGAACGTATGACCGCATTCTTTTCAGATGTTCGCGGTTTTACGACAATCTCTGAAAAACTTTCTCCTGAAGAGTTGTCTCGCGTTCTGAATTTGTACTTAACACCCATGACGGACATTGTTTTTAAAAACAGTGGCACTTTGGATAAATATATGGGTGACGCCATCATGGCCTTCTTTGGAGCTCCGGTGAAAGATAAGAATCACGCCGAACACGCCTGCCGTTGTGCTCTAGAAAGTTTGAAGAAACTCGAAGAATTGCAAAAGACTTTCGCAGAAAAAAATCTCCCCATGATTGATATCGGTATTGGTATCAACACAGGCGACATGAGTGTGGGAAACATGGGTTCAAACATCGTGCAAAATTACACGATCATGGGTGACTCGGTAAATCTGGCATCCCGCTTAGAAGGTATTAACAAAGAATATGGCACGCGCATTGTGATCAGTGAGTTCACATACGCGGAAGTTAAAAACTCTTTCACTGCCCGAGAAATTGATCGCGTGCGTGTAAAAGGAAAACTGGAACCTGTGCGCATCTATGAACTTGTCTGCGAAGGAAAAGCGAAGGGTGAACTCGCAGAAAAGCTGCACTTGTTTGATCAAGGTTTTGAACTCTACCAATCCAAGAAGTTTTCCGAAGCCTTAGAAATATTTAATAAAACTAAGACGATGTCTCAGAATGATCCCGTATCAGAACTCTACGTTGAGCGCTGCCAGGATTACATTGAGTCGCCTCCGCCTTTGGACTGGGACGGGGTCTACGTTATGAAAACCAAGTAAACTCGCGTGTTAAAAAATTTTGAGAATGCTTTTATTGTGAGAAATTTTATGCCGACAAGTAAATATATGAAAAATCGTATTTTGCTGACTGTAGTTCTTTTTACGGTAATGGGTTGTGATCGTTTGAAATTAGACGAGCAAACTAAAATTCAAATTCAACTTCCTGGAGTTCAATCAAGTCTTAGCTCCAAGGTTGACATGGTTAGCACGTCAAGCTCCTCAAGCCCAGTACCCACGGGGTTCACTGGCGACAAACCAATTAATTGTTATCTAATTGCGGCGGGGGGACCTGAGGAACCGCTGCAAAGAAACGTGTGTAGCCGCAAGGATGGAACTACAACCTTCACTCCGCGACGAATTGGCCCCTGGATAGGGGCGGCTCCCGCTGGAACCGCTATTGGCATTGACGTTCCTTCTGGAAAAGACCGAGTTATTTACGTCGTAGGATTCCATGCTGTAAATGCAACAGCCTGCCGCGATTTCCGTACGGGCTTTCCTTCTGACTCTGAAATCTCCGATCCGTATTTGGTAGGAGAAAAAGGGGGCCTCCTTTTAAATCCAGGGGAGGTGATGGATCTTCCTTTAGAAGTGAGTTTCAATCTGGAAAATCGATTTGACGGTTGTGATGGCCCAGATTTCCCCGAACATGGCGGCGGAGAATCTGTTCCGACATTGCTTAAAGTGACTAAAGAGTGGTTTCCTTATAACAAATTTACTACCAATAACTGTCAGTCTTTCGATGTCGTCTTGACTGACAACGAAGGAAGGCATGCAAGCTTTGCTACTGCCGTGACCTTCACGCCTCAGGTTCTTGAAAACAGCACACCTCTGCAAATCTATAATAGTTATGAAGACTGTAACGCTTCCATGTATCCAATGTCTTCATTGACAATTCCACCCATGACAGATCGGAAGCAAGTTGTGTTTAAAACTGGAGATGTGGAATCACCCTTTTCCCTTAATATCGGCAATATCTCGGCGCCCGGAGTACTTACTGTCGTTGGTGCGGGAGCGGGTTATCAAAGCCATAGTCCGTACATGGACACCATTGATCTAGAGGGCCCTTGGTCAATTCTTCCTGATATTTGTTACCCATTCACGGTAAAATTAAAAGAAATGAGCGGATACGCCCTTACTGCTCCCGCAGCAATGACAGTAAATCTGTCCGCTTCAGGAGTGTCATTCTATAGCGATGCGAGCTGTTCAACGACAACATCTTCAGTTGCGTTCCCGGTCAGCTCGGGGGCACAGACGGTTTATGCGAAAATGACCGGTACGACGCCGAACTCTCTTGTGACTCTTACATCGTCGGGCTACATTTCTTCCCAACGTATGATCTATCGCGGATACGGACTGAATATTCCGTCGGCTCTTGAAATCCGTGGATACAATCAAATGTACGGAATCAACAATGGCTGTAGTAACGAAGGGCATGAGGTGTATTTAGTGAATCAATATCACACACCTGTTCTTGCTTCTGCGGCTATGGCAATTAACCTTAGCACAACATCAGGCCTTTCCGCTTTTGCCAATAGTGCTGATTGTGCTGCTGGGACTCCGCTTGCTAGCACCGTAAGTTTGGCAGCCGGAGCCTATTCTTCCTCGTTCTTTGTAAAGTCCATTGCCTATGGCATGCAAAACATCTCTGCGAGCTCAGGAACATTCACTGCCAACTACTCAGTTAAAATCGACGGTCCTTATCAGATTGGCTTAATGCTTCCAGGCGGAAATTCTTTTGCCAACAACGCTTGCTTCCCTCTGGAGGCTAAAATTTTAAACTATAGCGGAAGTGTATCGCAAAACGTCTCGGGCGCATATTTGAGTGCAACCGTAACGGGAGTCTCTAGCCCCTATTATTATCTTTACAGCGAGCCCACTTGTACGACGACTCTTTCATCAGTCGATATCCCTTATTCTGGTCCCTCTGTAAAACAATTCTATATGAAGGTGAATAACATAACGGGTTCACCGCTTAATATTAGCATAGGGCTCTCAGGAGGAAGCTTCCAATCCTCGCCGACCCAGCCGATCACCATCGCACCATAGAAAAAGGGCCGACCCCAAAGGTCAGCCCTCTTTGGTTTCTCAATTATTTATCCAAAATACTTAGTGTGTAAGTGAAAACACCCATCACCATGAACTTATTGTATTTGTAGAATTCCACTTCTGAATTCGCATTCGTATATTGAAGCGTCGTCGCCAGGTTCCAATTTTTTGTGAGCTCTTTAGTAAGAATTCCCGTCAATGCAATGGTCGTGTCCGTTCGCGATGTTGAAGCCTCGCCATAGTTTTGGCTACCATAGTCCAAACGCACGACGGAATTGCTGCGCCAGAAGGTCGGGAAACCATAGCTTACACCTAATCCCATGCGATTATAGCGGTAGTTTTTTCCCTCGGAATTATTCACCAAATAACTTACGTCTGCCGAAATACTTTTTTCTCCCTTTAAATCCAAAAGTTTTGTGGGCGTAATTGTAATACCGTATTTGTTACCAGTTTGATCGTCATCCGAGGAACTCGTCGCCAAGTATGAGGTGTCTGAAAAAGCCTCCAGCTTTCCTGAAAGGTATAAGTCCCTTTTTATCGGCGTCGCCAAAGTCGTACTGAGGCCGACTGATCGAATGACCTCTTCACGAGTTCCACCCGTAGGAGCCATATAGATGCTTTTCATAGTCGGTAAAAGTTCCCAACTCAGCGAACGCTCTTTTGTGGCAAACTCTTTGTGATACGGAATTGTCAGCGTGAACTCCAAAGGATCTGCGGTCTGTAACGTCGCGTCCCCTTGAAACTTAGTATTGGTACTATAGTAGTCTGAAACCGCAAGCTGTGTACCTAAATCCGAAGTCGGTGTCCGATACCAAACTCCCAAGGCGCTCGCCCCATAATTTACTCTATAGGCCTGTACATCCGTAGCTATATTATTTGAAGCTAAGTTCAAAACGTTCTGATCGTAAACGGGTCCGATGAAGAATGAAAATCTATAGCGCTCTTTTTTGCTCGCGATAAAGTTTTCCATTCGATCAATTTGTTCAAGCATATCATCAGCCGCTTTATCCATTTGCGGGTCATTGGAGTTATCCAGAACGTACTCCATGCTTTTGCGCGCTTCGGGAAATTTTTGTTGTTGATACTCAATTGTTCCCGCAAAAAAAGAAGCCGTCGGGCTGATGGCCGGATCGTTTTCCTCACGGATTTCGACAAACTCTTTACGAGCCTTATCGTAGTCTTTTAATTTAAGGTGGTTCAGCGCTATGTAATAATCTCTTTCTAACGTTTTATCTGCAGGAACCTCCGCAATAGAAAACGTAGCCAAAGATTTATTGTAATCATCCATTTTATAGAGAGTGACTCCATAACGATAAAAGTAAGAGTCGTTTTCAGGATCAAGTTCTGTTGCATCCGAATAAAGCCTGTTGGCTCCCTTGTAGTCTTGATTTTGATAAAGGACGTCCGCTTCCTTAACCAAAACCGAAGCCTTTTCCTTTTTCTTTTGTTTCTCCGCTTGAGAAAGTTTTTCTTGTTGTTCTAGCAAATCGGCTCTTTTTTTTGCCTGTTGTTCTTCAATGCTGATTTGCGCTTGCTCTTGAACGCGTACTTGTTCGCGGACCTGTTTTTCGATTTGCGCCATTTTCACAGGCGAAACAACTTCGGCCTTGTTCGCTGTCGCTTTGGCTTGGATATCACTGGCTTTGGCTTCGACGTCCTTTGCGATAAACCTCGCCATTTCATCACTGGAATTAAAAAGACTAATTTTTTGAATATTTGTTCCAGAGGTAACATAGGCGAAGTAAGGATTCTTATCGACACCATAGAATTCTAAAGTTCTTGGTGCCGTGTCTCCCTTAAAGAATTGAATGACAAAAAAACCGTCCCATACGCGTGGGTTGGCTCTTTGCCGTTTCAAAGAAATCTGCGCCATTTTTTTTGAATCGAAATCCCGAACTCGAATGGAACGGACATCTGTTTTTCCTGAAGGATCATGAAGTTCAACCACAATCGCCTGAGATTGCGAAATTTTAGTATCTAAGGCAAAAGCAGACAGATTTAAAAGTAAACTAAGAAGAATAATCAAAGTTGATCTCATGGTTAATTTCCAACAGGCTGTGGTCGGACGATAACTCGCGTTTTACCCATGGTATCGCGAAGAATATCTTTAACTGCCGTGATATCACTCGCTGTCGTGCGAGGAACCGTTTGTGTAGGCGCTGCTACGGGAACACTGCGAGGATCTTTGATGTCTTTCGCCATCGTAGGATCCATATCTTTTTTATCGATCATCGGAGGAACCGCTTCTTTGGCTGGTGCCGCGACGTCACTCGCCACTTCACGATTTTGAGATCCCATTTCGTTTGGAGTTTGCGATGTCGATGCCGTCTCAACATCCATCTTCTTTACTTCCTCTTTCGGCATGGCCTTCGGAGGCTCAGGTGGAGAATTCGGAGACGCCGTTGTCATCTCTCCCTTTTTAACGAGAACCGCGCTTCCGATAATTTGTCCCTTAGGTCCGACTGAGGCAACAGTCACAGCTCCTTTAAAAGTCACAATCGAAGTCATCTGAGTCGAAGGATTATATCCCGCTAAGAACTGAGTTCCACGAACACCGGCAACCGCTGTGGGAGTTTTAATAAGGAACTTACTTTTTTCTCCATCATAGGTTTGTTCGACGTTGTTACGAACTTTACCTTCAAGAAGGTTCAACTCCACATTCTTCTTTCCAGAAGCGGCGTCGTTTTCGTATTTTGCGATTTGCAATTTGGATTCAGGGTTCACGTTGATAACGTTACGATCCGACATCACGATCTTGGCGCGAGAGTCGGCGGCCGTAATGATAGTATCGCCTTCATAGACCTTCACTCCGACCTTGGCGTCCGAAGTCCCGGTTTTCGCACTTTGGATCTTGACGCTTCCTTTGGTGACCATAAAGACACCGTACATTTGCTCCGCCAAGGCAGCGTTTTGATAAAGAAATAGACTGAGCCCTAAGACACACCACGACAAATACTGTTTTTTCATTCGATTGAACCCTCAGTACTTAGGATACGCGAGTTCTTTTCGGCTTAAAATTGATCCGTGCAAGGTGATTTATTTTTAGACTCTAGACTGGGAAAAATAAACGGAACTTAGTTAAGTTGTAATGTTCTAAAAATGGGGCGGAGTATAAAGAGACTAATATATGAATATAAGAGGGAAAAAATGGTGCACTCGAGAGGATTCGAACCTCTGACCACATGATTCGTAGTCATGTACTCTATCCAGCTGAGCTACGAGTGCACTGTGAAAGAGACGTATTGATAGTCTGCGGCCACCAAAAAATCAAGCATTCTTGATAAAATTGCAAAAAGAAGGCGGCCATTTCCTTGATTATGGGTCAGGGGTGTGGCACTTTGAATCCTCAAGTCGCTTATAACGACCGCGGGAAGGTGGGTGAGTGGCTGAAACCAAGCGTTTGCTAAACGCTCGTACACTCAAAAGGTGTACCGCGGGTTCAAATCCCGCCCTTTCCGCCATTTTAGTTTCTTAAGTGCCCCTCACCAAGGGTTATCAGCTCAACAATTCGGCAAAATAAACGTTAAAAAATGTGAGAAAGAAGTTCGGCCAATTGTCGCCGGTATCTGAGCTTCTGCGTTTCCACGAACCTCTTGTTTGAGCGCGGGGCGGAAGCCACCGCAAGAGCGCTTCCGTGAGTAAAATCGACCAATATTTCCAACCACATTTTTCTTTTTGAAATTTTCAGCTTGGACTCAGCTAACAGATTAGAGAGGTGATAGTTAATTTTTTGCGTCTCTTTGGAAAACTCCGTGGTGGAGGCAAATATCAGTACTGTCAAATGAGGAAACTGTACAACGGCCTCATAATAGAGGCTCAGAAGTTTCTCAAGTTGGCGGTGGGGTTTTCCCTGGGTCGATTCAAATTTCTTCACCACTTGGGCATAAATTGTATCAGACATTCCGCGAACTAAAGCATCTCGGTCCGTGAAGTGACTGTACAGCGCCATCGGCGTCACTCCCAATTCTTTAGCGAGAGCTCGCATAGACAGGCCTTGATGCCCAGCCCTATTGAGCAGTTCAAAAGCGGCGGATAAAATCACTTCATGGCCGATTTGCGCCCCACCCTTGGGTCGTCCTCGCTTCTTCATTTGTTCACCGTGTAAGTCGATTGCACAAGTCCAGATGGAAAAGCCGTGGTCTTTATGTGCGTCAGAGAAACTTCTTCATTCAGGAATCCGAAAAGACGTCGTCCTTCACCCAGAAGTACGGGCGCAGTCGTGATCACCATATCGACAATCAACTTTTCACGCAGGAAGGATTGGATAATCTGTCCGCCATCCACATAGGCTTTTCTCCATCCTTCATTCTCGAGGGATTTCATCACTTGTGTCGGAGTAAGATCGACAAGGCGAACCTTACCCTTTAAGCGAGTCGGCACGTCCTCCGGCTTGAGGGTCTTTGACATCACGACGACAGGAATCGCATAAGGCCAGGGGTCGAACGTCAGAGCCTTTTCAAAACTACCTCGCCCCATGATCAATCCGTCAATGTCCTTGATAAAATCGTTGTAGCCGTGATCTTCGCTGGGATCATCTCGGCGCAAAAGCCAATCAATTCCGCCGTCTGATTTAGCTATATACCCATCTAAACTTGTGGCGATAAAGACGTGTCCAGAAATCACAGGAGCCTCCATTTAATATACACTGTATATATATCTGAATAGACCCGTCAATCTCTTGGTGTCGTTTCTTCTCACAAGTATAGGTGAGATTATTCTTCGCCCGTCAATTCCACACGGAAAGCCTTGGTGCAAGTCTTATTCAAAACTACGCGATAAGTATCAGTGGCCGCTCCATCACCCTTAGAAGCTCCAACTTCGCAAATGACTGCTTTTTTATTGCTAGCTAGTGCGCATTCATAAGCCCAGAAGCCATCCTCGTCATAATTGCCAGATGCAAAGTTTTCCGCAACAGAAGCGGCTTTGCTATAACATTGCTTTGCAAGTTCATCAGCCATCGCTGTCGTTGAAATCGATGCGATAGTAAAAAAGGACATTAGGAACAACTTCATAAGAACCTCTTTTGTATAATTTTTTGAGAGCACCAAAATATTCTAGAGGCTTGCATTTTGTCCTGTCAGGATTCGGGTAAAGGAAAAATTACCGATCCGTAAAAAGGTTAAACACAATGCTTAGTGCCCAATGCAGCTCTTAAGGAAGACCGAAGAGCTTACACAAAGAAGTTACATATCTACGGAAGAAACCAACGGATGTTGTCAGGGTTATCCCTCCATCAACACTTCTTAGATTTACAACTTGTTCGCCGTGGCTACATGAAACTTTCCCAAAGTTACCGTAGTTGGGTTCATGGCAGTCTGACTGAACAACGCAAAAATCTTTTCCTCTCACGTTGTCAACTTCTGAAGGATCAACCAACGGGTCCGTTGCAGCGTCTTGGCACTGCACCGACTGCGGCAAGGGATTGCAGCCCAGTTTTTCAAAAGCAGCCAAGGTTCTATCTGCACACGTAGACTTTGAGTTTCTTGTACACTGAATGACTGTTTCGTTAACTTGCGCAGGAGCAGCTAACGCAAAAAAAGAACATAGAGTAGCAATGATAATTTTCATAAAGACCTCCTGATGTCATACCGTCTATCATTCCCCTGGATCTTTTTGTTACAAGTTGAAGAATTTCCTCGGTCACTCCAGAACTCTTTGACCGCATTCGATCTGCGTTCACTGGCAGACCTTGGCCCAGGTGCGCATGATTATAAAGGAAGCCTTTCATTTCCGTTGGTCCCTGCTTTACGATTAGGGGATGCCTCGATTCTCCGAAATGAAATTCTCACATAAGATATTCTTGGCCATTTTTGGAACTGCTGTTTTTGCAGCGGTGACGATCTGCCTTGTTCTTAATGGCATTTTATCAAAAACTCGCACGAACGATTTTAAAGATTCTTATATTGATCACATGAATCTAATGGCAAAGACGCTTGAGCGCATTGAAGATTCGCAATCACAAATTGCTTTTAACGCCGCCGAGACTTTAAAAATTTATGATGAGCAAGGAACTTTAAAATCTAAAAACTTAGAAGCGCTGGCCACATCCCTGGGGCTTAATAAAATCAACATTCACAGCCAAACACACTTAGAGAATTTTCCTGACTTCGACTTGGCAAAATCGTCTGTTTATCAAAGTCCTATTATCAAAGCTGCAAATTCCCAAGTTGGTCAGTACACCTTGGTTGCGAGCATTGACGGAAAAAGAGTCATCGAAGCCATCATCTACTTTGACGATGCGACGAAGATGCTTCGCGAAATGATCCAACATGACGTCGACAATCTTTCCGTGGAGCTTATCGGGCCTAACAATGAAAGCCTGGGGCGACTTCGCAAAGAAGACTTCAATGAAGCTTTAGATCTGCCAGTCGTTTTAAAAAAATCTGATGGCGCATATGTCGAAGGTGACACGATGACGGTCCTCACCTCTTTAAAAGGGACGATGAATAAGGACTACCGTCTTGTCGCAACGATTTCGACGCAGACTTTGGAGAAAGAGCTTCGAAAGGTTCATCTGACTCTTTTGATCGTCGCTTTGTCTCTTATTGTCTTTGCGTTGTGGCTTTCTCAGATTCTTACGAAGACTTTGCTTAAGAAAATTGATGTGATTTTTAAGACGTTGGAAAAAATCACCCAGACTCAAGATTATTCTCAACGTGTTTTGGTATCTGTGAAAAATTCCAAGGATGAATTAGATGCCTTAGGAAAAAATTTGAATCACATGCTTAGCACTTTACAGTCGCACCAAGCACAATTATTAGAAACCGAGAGAGATCGAGCCCGCAGTCAAATTGCCGCTCAAGTCGCCCATGATATTCGCAGTCCTCTTATGAGTATGAACATGGCCTTATCACAAATTGAAAGCTCTCAGCTTGAACCTTTGGCCATTCTAAAAAGTGCTGTTGCAAGAGTTGCAGGTATCGTGCAAAAGCTTTCTTCTGTTTCTGCAA
Source organism: Bdellovibrio sp. HCB-110 (assembly GCF_047323225.1). Classification (GTDB taxonomy): domain Bacteria; phylum Bdellovibrionota; class Bdellovibrionia; order Bdellovibrionales; family Bdellovibrionaceae; genus Bdellovibrio. The sequence goes on along the minus strand of NZ_CP178750.1, from coordinate 99,465 downwards.
AGCCTGACGAAGAATCAACGGTCGAAGCTCCAAAACTCACATTGATAGAGCCTTTGATCACCAGTGTTTTTAACGAACACAGCGTTCGCAGGCTTGCAAATCAAACACTCCTTCTTCACGGAATCACCGCTCGTCCCCAGGTGTGGAGCGTGGTTCAAGTAAACGAAATCCAATCAGCGCTTTCAAATATCATCAACAATGCGTTTGAGGCGGGTGCCAACGAAGTCACTCTCAGTCTTACGTTGGCTCCAAAAGAATGGACCCTGGCGGTTAAAGACAACGGCAAGGGAATGTCTTCGGCTGTCTTAGAGAAAATCTTTGAACGCAGCTTCACTTTCGGAAAGAAAACAGGTTCCGGCCTTGGACTCTTTCAAGCTAAAGCCGCCATTGAATGGAGTGGCGGAACTCTTGAAGTACAATCAGCTGAAGGTCAGGGCACCACATTTACTTTGCGCATGCCTCGTGAAAAAACCCCGTCTTGGGCTCCTTCAGTCATTGAGGTCAATTCAGATCAACCAATTGTCTTCGTCGATGACGATAAAAATGTGCTCAATGCTTGGCGAGAAAAAATTCAATCCATGGGTCTTCAGCAAGCTTCCTTCTTTGCCAGCACCGAGGAGCTGCGAAATTCATTTTCGTTGTCTTCGTGGCCCGAACAAGCTTTGCTAGTCATTGACCAAAATTTAAATGAGAGTACAAAAGGCCTAGAAATTCTAGGTGAGCTGGGTATCGGAAAAAGAGCTTATCTTTGCACGACAGATTTTGATGATAAATGGATCCAAGATCAGGTCAAAAAAATCAACGGCCATTTAATTCCGAAAATTTGGGTTTCACAGTTTGAAATTAAAGTGAGGACTTCTTAATGCGCATTCTGATAGTCGATGATGAAACGTTAGTTCGTAAAACGATGCAGTCTCAAATTGCTGGGTCGCACGTTGTATCTTTGGCAGATTCCATGGAGGAGGCTCTTGATATTCTCGACAAACAATTAATCGACTTGGTCTTCACAGATCTTTCTTTGGATGAATCCCAAGAGCGCACGGGTTTGCAACTGATCCAAGAAATCTCCAAAAACTATCCAACGACCGTCGTTGTCGCTATGACTGGACACGATGAATCCCACTTAGTTGAAGCGTGCTTAAAAGCCGGTGCCGTAGATTATCTTTTGAAGCCTTTTGATGCAAAAACGTTGGCGCAAGTAGTTCGCAAAGCTCCGGTCTTGCATCGCCTTTTGCGTCGCAATCAAACATTGAAACACCAAGCGGGTTCTAAACTTGTCACTCACATCAATCTTTATACAAAGTCCCCAGCCTATAAAGCCGTGCTAGAGACAGCGAAAAAGATTCGCGGCTCCGGACAGTCTGTTCTTATTCGCGGTGAAAGTGGTTCTGGTAAAGAAGTCATGGCTCAATATCTTTGGAGCCTTGAAAACGATGATTCTCGTCCCTTTATCGCCGTTAACTGCGGAGCTATTCCTTCGCACCTGGCAGAATCAGAACTCTTTGGTCATAAAAAAGGGGCTTTTACAGGTGCTACAGAAAATCGCGCCGGAAAATTTGAAAGCGCGGATGGCGGGGATTTATTCCTAGACGAACTGGCGACTTTGAACATTGACCTTCAGGTAAAACTTCTTCGCGCTTTAAGCAGTGGCGACATTTATCCCGTGGGACACGATATTGGAAGAAAAGTAAACTGTCGGACAATCGCTGCTACCAATGAAAATTTGGAAGAATTAATCCGCGAGAAGAAATTCAGAGAAGATCTCTTCTTCAGAATTAAAAAATTCACTATCACGCTGCCGCCACTTCGTGAACGCAAAGAAGATATCATGGACTTGGCCAACGAATTTCTAAGAGGCAGCAACTATCGCGAAAAGTCTTTCAGCCCTCAAGCAGAAGATTTGCTTATGAAATACTCTTGGCCGGGAAATATTCGCGAATTGAAGTCAGCCATTGAAGTTGCTTGTGTTCTGGTTGATGGCAATGAAATTCAACCAAGTGATCTCACACCTCATCTGGTTCAGTCGGCACCTGTCTATGAAGAAGTTATTAAAAACAGCTCTATCGCTGAAATTGACGAAAAGGCACTAGAAGGCCGTTACAGTCACGTGGTTTCCGAGTTTGAGATGAAGCTGATCGACTTTGCCCTAAAGAAAAAGGGCTCAGAGTCCGCAGCCGCTCGTTACTTGGGAATTCCTCGCAGCACTTTAGGTGATTTGCGTCGCCGTCTGCAAGGAATCAAAAAATAGATCCTGCGATTTTAAGGATATAAAACAGGATTTTTTGTAAAGGCCTCAATAAAGTTACGCTTTGTTTTAAATTTTTCTGAATTATAAATATCTTCCGCTCTTACTTCAAACTCGGGGCTTGCCTGAACAGAAAGGCCCCCTTGTTGAGATTCCACAAGCCAGCGGACTGCCCAAGCCTCTGCAAAGTCATCCCTGTGATTTGAAGCTGCATAGCTAGTTACGAAATCTGACTGTGAGAGACCTTTATAAAGAAGCACCATCTCTGTGTTCACATCAACATAGGACTCACAGTTATAAAAACAAAGTTTGCTACGAAATGAAAAATCCTTTTCTGGTTTTACCGTGAGAAAGTCTTTCCAACTAATGTCACCCCAAGAGTTTGGCGCCATGTAGGGTTTGCACTCACGATAGTAGGCTTCATCTGTGTCGATATCTCTATCAAAACAAGTGGGGTCGCCAAGTTCCTCTTTGTTAAGTTTGTTAGCATAGTCAAATAGATGACCAAATTCGTGAACAAAAACATAATGAAGTAGCGGAGTTGCTTGCGCTGTTTTCAACTGGGGGTAAGGCAACGGCGCTTGAAATTCATTTTCAACCTTCGTGAAGTTCATCTGCTCTTTCCATGTTGCCCACCCACCAAACGATGGCTGAGTTTCAAGAACACTTTTTCTTACACCCATGATGGCACCTGGAAGACGAATGCCATTTCCTTCTTCATCGCGAGCATAAACACTGCTCGCATAGCCCGTCGCATAGAATTCACGCTCAATAAAAATTCTTCGTAAAGAGCAGAACATCCCTTTATTAAGATCGTCCATAGAATCATAGATTTCTTCGATGACTGGTTTATACTTCTCTTCACCACCCAGGCAGGGACGCTCTAAGACCCGGGACCAATCGTCAGAAGGATCGACTTCACAAAGCACCTTTGCGATATTGCCACGACAATCTGTGGGGCGAACCCAAGACGACTCCTCCGAAGGCAGTGTTTCAGTGGTCACTTGAAAGAAATCGGGACTGCCCCCGATGGATTTCAATGCGGGTTCAGAATTCTTCTGAGAGCATGCGCTTATTAAACAACTCAACGCTAGAAAGGACATCACTACAACATTCTTCATGGGCATCAACCTTGCTTTCTTCAGTTCCGACGGAGGCCTATATGGTTCGCGCTATCTTTGGAGCAATTCTATTTTTTACAGTCATTTCAAACGCTCAGGAATTTAATAGAAGCCCCATTATTCTCACATCCAAATCAGAGACCTCTAAAAATATTATCGAACTGACCAAAAAGGTGACAGTGCCTCTCTATGAGGGCAACAAGCTCCTCGCTCTTCTTAATGAAACAACGGCCGAAGAGGAAGCACTTTCTGAAGCCCTCGATAGTGAATTTGCCAAAAGGGCTCCTCCAGATTTTGATGATAAAATTATGGATATCGTCACAGGTCAGCACGAGTTATCGCCCATTGCCCAATATATCGCGGAACCTGGTGATGGTGACCCTCTTTACACAAAAATCAATCGTTCGCTGCGCTCAGGTAAAAAATTGTCCAAGGGACTTGCTGACTTTGTTGCCAAGTTTGAAGGAGCTCTCGATAAAATTCCTTCAGTTCATGCTCTTTCGTATCGCGGCGCTATTTATTCAAAGAAAGTCACAAGCGCTTACTTACCTGGAAGCACTCTTGCGGAAAAAGGGTATTTTTCGACGTCTGTTTCCCTGAGTGTCGCAAAGAAATTTCTAGTGAATAACGATGGTCGTTCTGGAAAACCCGTGTTGTACGTGATCTATGGAGAAAATGGAAAATCCATTTCACAAATCAATCCCGAATATCAAGGCGAAGCGGAAATTCTTTATCGGAAGAACACAAATTTCTGTGTCACAGGCCGCAGCACTCCCGCCACAAAAGAGGAAGTGCTGATTGTTTTACTTCGTGAAGTTAAAACAGATTGTTCTGAATTAAACTAGTAAAGCTTAGAGAGCTCCATGGAATACTTCCCTGGGGCGTATTCGCTAAGGCGTTTTTTATAAAGATCTTGGAAGAACTTATCTTTCACCGCAAAGCTTGCATAAGGATAGATCGCAATACCACCGCGCGGAGTAAACTCCCCAACAACTTCGATGTATTTTGGCTTCATCAATTTCACAAGATCGTCACAGATCGTTTGCACGCAGTCTTCGTGGAAATCCCCGTGATTACGGAAGCTGAAAAGATATAGCTTCAACGATTTTGATTCGACCATTTTTTTATCGCCGATGTAGTTAATGAAGATTTTCGCGAAATCAGGTTGGCGTGTCTTCGGACACAAAGATGTAAACTCCGTACAAACAAATGTCGTCCACGCGATTTTGCCTGGATTCTTATTGTCAAAAGCCTCAAGCACTTCAGGTGCGTAAGTCTCTGGGTATTTTGTTTGGTTTTCACCCAAAATAAAGTTCTCTAGTTCTTTTGCGTCTCTGCCTGATTTCTTTTTCATAGTGGTGGCTCTTTTAGTTCATTGGGTTTAGAAGATCAATGCCTACTTTTTCTTGGCCTTTTTAGTGGAAGAATTAGGCTCTCGACCGCCACAAGGCAGCTCTTTTATGAGCTTCATTCCAGAATCCATGTCTGGATGAAGAGGATCTGGAACTCTTTCCTTGATATCATCTCTCATAAAACGCGCCGTATAGGGCTTATCCGGGGCTGTGAGCTCTTTAATCTCTTTCTCTGACAACATCGATTCAATGGAGCCACGATAGGTCTTCACGGGCTCAAACATCTTTCCTCTGAGTGTTACGGCATTACCCATATTCACTTCAGCCAACTCTGCCAAGTCGGGTGAGAGACTTAAGATCACTTCACTCATAGAACCTTCATAAAGTTTAAGGACGTTTTTTCCCTCGAACTTGCGTAAAACTCCTGTGAACTCATATTCTCCGCATTTGAATTTTTCATTTGCTAGTGATGTTACCGAAAAGGTCGCAATCCACATCATTAACAAAGTTTTCCACATCATATTTTTCATAACACAAAACTCCTACAGGGGTTCGGCTTGGAGGATTTTTTTGAAAGCTCTTCGTAAAGGACTTGATAAACTTCTCTTTCAACTCGCGCGACTTCTTTTGCTTCATCAAAAAGACCGTCTTGAGTTCCATGGGCCGCCTTAAGAGATTCCCATTTTCTGAATCCCGGAGTATTCACGTAAGACCGATACACAGCAAGCTCTGCGCGGCCTTTTTCATCAAGCTGACCCTTGATTTCCCGTTCTTTGAGCAACTTGTATCCAAAAGCCCAATTGGCTTTATTACCGCACAATTTCATCGAAGCGACGGCGTGACATTCTTGTTTTTCAAGACCCGTTATCTCATCAAAAGTTTTCTGAACGCCACGTCGACTATTTTCATACTTTTTCATCGCGGCCTCTAGTTTTTGAACGAGCGGCTCCATCTGAGACTTCTCTATGCCAAATTTTACTTTGAGATAGCTGAAAATTTCTGAAGAGTTACCAATGTCTCTAAGAGCACTGACCAGCTTGGCGTAGGGATTTGATTTCGTACCGTAGCAGTAAGCACCCATTTCCTTAGTTGATTTGATAAGGCTTCTTTCCTGCATAGACTCAGAAAGAATCTTCGTTAACTCATAAGCTTTGCGACCGGCTTCTGAAGATATTTGTGGAGCTGCGGGAACTGCGGCCGTAGGGTGCGAACGACCATCTAGAAAGGCTTCTTCAAGCGTCAAGCCCTTTTTCATATTACGCCCAATAAAATCACCCGAAGTATTGTACGAAACTCCCCCTGCAGACGCCGAGATCACACAAGTTTTGTCCGTGCCTAATTTTAACGAATTTCCCGAGTAACAAGACAGATCTACGATGGCGAGAGAAACACCTTTCTTCTCGGCCAAGTCGCGAAGCTGAGCCAGCTCATCCATATTGAAACTTTGATCTGTTGTCGTAATGCTATGAGTGGACTGTGGCTTCTTTGGCTCTAAGCCGTGAGTCGCGATTGTGACCATCACCTGATCACCCTTCGCAAGACTCCCGTTATTAATACGGGCCTTGAGGCTCGCAATTTCATCGGCCATATTTTTGGCCGTCATCGGTTTACTTTTTCCTTTAAACTTTTGCTGAGCAATGGCTTCTGAATTTGCGTGACCACCATCAAAGTAAGAGCGAGCCGTCCAACCGCTTCCGGCAGAGAACGGTGCAAAGTTCGCATAAGCTGCATCAAAAATAGTAGACGGTCCCGCCGGCTCTCCGCCGCCCCCAAAATATACAACTTCTTTTTTTGCCCAAGCCTTCACTGACAATGCCAAAACCAGGAGTCCAAGAGCGACTCGTTTATTCCACATTATTTACTCCAACATACTTAGCAAGCCAGTAGGCATAAAGATAATCGACTCCGGAGTTTTCCACTCCTTTGCTATGACCCGTTTGATATTGAAATGCAGAGTCCTTCCAAACGAAGTTGCTTGAGAATGCTTGAAGTTCAAAAACGGGATAGTTGTAAAGACCTTGGTAAAAATAGTCGATAGGAGGTTCTGGTTTTTTCACAGCCTTCCAAAAAAGACGCGGAATGGGTGACATGCACCAGTCAGGTCTTAATGAATGGTCAATTGTCACATCCAGATTGGGACGAGGATAAGGAATTTCTCTTAAGCCCCACACCGATTGTCCAAGAGCGGATTTAAAGCGCGCATCGCTACTGTCCGAGCGGAAATTGCCACCGCGAGTTCCGTACTTATAGGCAAACCCGTAGGCCGCCAAGGTCAAGAGATGTCTCTGCGCGGGTTCATAGGTCACCCATGAATCCATCAAACGTTCACGCAATTGATCACGAATCTTACTTTGTCCCAAGAGATCTGCCAAAGTGATGTCGGTGATATCACCTACAATCCCAAGGTTGATGCCACTCCAATCCGCTGAACCATGCCAATAGAAAGTAGTATCAAAGCTGTATCCAGACACTTTCACTCTGAAGCTCTCGTATGCCTTAACGTACTGATCCTTGATTCCTTGGTCGCCCGTAATCAGAGCTGCAAGTCCAAGTGCCGCCGGTTTATTTTGTGGTTTCTCTGAAACAATTCGAAGCTCAATCAGTTTGCGAGATTTTTCACGAAGTGCGTTCCAAACTTCTGTATCTGACTTCGGAATCACAAGACTTGCCCAAAGAAATCCATGAGTGATTCCTTTCAACATGTCGTTATTACCGCCCTCAAGCCAAATAAGGTTTTCATATTTGCCAGTTCCACGATGCCACTTCTCTGGCACTTGTGTTTTCGGATCATAAACGGCAAGCGTTCTTGCAAACTCTTGCGAATTTCCAGTGATGTCCATCAGCGTGATAAGACCCTTGAGGGCATTACGCACGTTTTGCAATGCCTCGCTGTCTTTTGTCGTCAGATAGCGCATCGCTTGAGAACCCAAATACATTCCCGTCCAAAGAGCAGAATCGCCATCATAAGAATAAGAGAGCAGTTGACCGCTTTCATCCAAGATCGCGTGAGACAACATACCCGCTTCATTCAAGTGAAAGTCCCTGGCATTTTTATCAAAGCCACGAGCTTTATCATCCAGAGACGGTGAGTAGGCATTTCTTTTTACAACGGATTCAGTAATGCTGATGTCATCCGTGATTTTATTTACAACACGAATGACGTCTTTGTTATTGCGATAGAATTCAAAATCCGTCGGATCAAAAACGATGTAAGGATTTTCGTCTTTAAATTCAGGACGGTTCTTATACGCTTTCACTCGGGAATCTTTGTCGTAGCCAATATCCATTTTGAAAATCTTGATAACGCCACGAACTGGAAGAGGAATCTTTTTTCCTTTGGCATCAAGATTTCTTCGCTCATTCACCCAAAGCGGTTTTGCTTCGAGATCTCTTCTTGTCGTAATCCATTCTGAATAACTCGAGACTTTAGTGTCGGTATATTGAGTTGCAAGACCCGCAGATGATGCGACAAATCGGGAAGTGACAGCAACTGTATTTTTGAAATCAGAAGGTTCCCGTTTTTGATTGCCGAGTCTAGTGATGAAATCACCCTGTCGAATATCGTAAGTGATCGTGACGGAGTCACCCGTCGCCACCGCTTTTCCTGTCCAAATTTCTTGAACCTTCAAGCCGTCAAAGAAGTAGTTGATGTATGTAATCGCGCGAATGACATTGAAAGTCCCGTCGTTAGAGCGACGAAGTTCCAACTCTCCGTTATACGGCCCGCGTGTTGACGATGTTCCTTGTAAAAACCAAATACCCTCCATGCCGCCATTGGCTTGCAAAGAGGCGATATCACGAGGAATCTGTTTTTCTTTATGAGTGCATGAATTTAAAAGAAAAACGCTCAAAAATAAAAAGAGGAATGAACTCATTAGTTTCATTCCTCTATTCTCTCTAAGAAGCGCTCTAGGCAGGAGTCCTGAAAGGACAACCTCGCCCTTAGTATGGAACTTTATCTACTTTGGATTGCCACTCTTTGAAGACATCCAACGCTTCGTCATGGGCGCATTGGATCATGGGAACTTTACGGTCTTTAATTTCTTTGGGAATTTCTTGATAAAGGAAATCATCATCAAAATCGATATTGGCCGCATCTTTACGAGTATTGCCATAGTAGATTTTTGCAATACGGGCCCAATAAATCGCTGAAAGACACATAGGGCAGGGTTCGCAGCTCGTGTAAATCTCTGCGCCCTCAAGGCTGAAGTTTTTTGCGTTTTCACAAGCATTACGAATCGCCACGACTTCGGCGTGAGCTGTGGGATCATTGGAAGAAGTTACTTTATTCCAGCCCTCTCCAATGACTTTGCCATCTTTGACGATTACTGCGCCAAAAGGACCCCCGGCGCCTGCTTGCATATTGTTTCTGGAGAGCTCAATGGCTCTGATCATGAATTCCTTTTTCATAAGGAGGACATACTGGCGGGACTCGAGCTATTAGTCAACTCATAGGCTACAAGCCCCGCTCGCGTTTGCTATCCAAATTACTGCGCCGTGCGGGATCTGCGGGCTGCAACCTCTTCTATGGCTACACAATATTCCTTAATTTCATTTGTTTTAAGTTCGACCACCTTGCCACGAAATTCTGCTTTGCAAGTCACACCTTCATAACGTGGGAACATCTTTCTACAAGCTTCGACAGACGCCTGGGCGCGAGATGCGAGCTCCTCCTGATTGTTTGGATTATGCAAATATGCTTGCTGGAAGGCTTCTATGGAGTTGATTAGATTATTGCTGACATCCACGAGTTCCTGGGAGCAGGTGCCGTTTGTTTGAACTCCTGCGTTTTTGTTTTTGTCAGAGTCTTTTCCGCCCGCACATGCAGACAAGATAGACATAAGAGCGATTGAACCGATAAGTTTTACTGTTTTCATTTTGAACCTCCTGATTGGTTTCGGGAGATCCCTAGAGCAAGGCTACGGCCAGCGCTTGCCGGGCCGAAAGAGGCTTATATTTGATCTGAGGAGGGTCCGTCTTGAAATCCGGACGGACTCTTGGAATTGGGATCAGTCGACTTATTTGGATCGAATTATCTCTTCTTTTTAAAGTTAAGGAAATAGAGCCAGCCTTTGCCGTCTTTATTCTTTGAATCCTCTTCTAGCAATTTTATTTGATCTGAATAAATACGATCCAAGGCTGAGGGTTCTATATAATCCTCCCAGTTGAATTCAATGTTTGGCCATTCTTTGCCATCAACAACTTGTCCCAGATGGCCCTTTAGATGATCTTTTAAAACTTCAAATTGAATCTTCCAATTTTCTTTCCACGATTTATCTAAGACGACTTGATGTAAAAGATTGGCGTCTCCTTGGGCTTTTAGATGTTTTGATAGATATTCATCAAAGAAAAAATAAGTTGATACCTTTCCTTTAAGTTCTAAATCTTCGTTACTAAAACTAATACCCAATTGGTAGGAAGAATATATTGAAATTTTCATATGAACACGTCGGCCAGGCTTCGCAAGTGTCCATGACCATTTGTCATGCCCACCCTTTTTTAGTAGCTCATCCATATCTTTACTAGCTACATATTCAGTAGAAATAATATTGAATCCAAAATCTTTTGCTAAGTCTTCGATATAATCCGTCACAATTTTATCGGGGAATGGAATAGTTCTCATAATTTATTTACCTTACCAAAAATATTTAACACTTCATCATCATAAAAGCGACTGCGCTCATTTATTCCCTTGGGGTTTCCAATATCAATAACTGAAACTTGATCATCCTTAAGTTTTTGAACCCAATCCATATTTTCCTTGTAGATGGCAGTTTCGGGGATTTCTCCATACAACAAATACTTATCTTCGTTCCTTTTTACAGCCTCCTTCATTGAGTCTATCGCTGTTTTTGATGGCTCAAATACTCTTGTTTTTATTCCCGCCGCATTAAGTCTCGCACGAGCTTCACGAACGGATCCCATATCTCTTCCAATAACAGCGACTTCAGAGAAAGACTTTCCTTCTTTAAATCTAGCAATCTTCATGTTGCCCAATAAGTCAGAAACATTTCCGACTTGTGTAAGTGCACCGTTGATTGCGTTCTTTGCCACCGGGGTCCTAGCAGCAATTCTAATCCCAGCAAATGCTAACCCAGCAACTCCTGGCATTACTACTCCAATGCCAGCCATTATTCGTTCACTATCTGAAAGTTTTTCTCCAGTAACTAGATTTGTGCCCGTGATAAGCTCGTAAGCATCTTTACCCCAGCCGAGAGGTGAAACACTTATTCCAATATCGACTATTGTGCTTGCAAGTGTGGCTGCTCCATATTGAAGTGAATCCGCTGATGAGGTATCTCGAAATCTCGCAAATTCATATTCAGCTTCAGAGTGCAGATACTCAGCTTCACTTAAAACATTCATTTTCTGAGGACTTTGCCTGACGGAAGAGGACGTCTTCGCTCTCTCAATAGCATTCTTGATTGCAAGTTGTTTTTCCGCGAACCTTACGCTCTGTTCATATTCGAAGTATTCATCAGAGTTATCAAAGTTGGGAGTTATCGAATAATTCCACCAGTCTTTTTTATAGCCCAGTTCGGAACAATCAATGCTTGGCGCACAGTCTTTTATTCCATCTACTGGAAGTAAGCCTTTCCCATCTGCTGTTTTTACGAAATCGATACCTTTTCTATTTGTGTAAATATCGGTCAAATCTCGAGAGTTCTCATCGGTGGCAGGTTGTCCTCGATAATAGACCTCAGCTTGATCGTCCCTGAGAAAAATTACCCCATCACCTCTATCGGAATCCTGTCTTGAAATGCTGCGAACTTCTAAGTTGCCTCGCTCTTGCTTTGGCCATGGATTACGATTCGATCTATCATCCTTATGATTTCTATCAATTCCGCCTCGACCAGTTGATCCGCCATATGAACCACCATCCTGGTCCAATCCATCATCTTGACCGTCGTCATCATAATCCCCATTACCATTTCCATGACCACTCCGTTGCCGTCGCGATCATCACAACCAGATCCGGCGCAATTGCCATCAACACTTCCTTCGCCATTATCGCGACCGGGGGAAATAACAAAATCATCGTCAAAATCGAGATCTATTCTTCCGTCATGATTCCCATCTCTGCCGTCATTGTTGTCGGCATATGCCAACGGCGAAAGAACCAACTGAAAAACTAGAATCGCACTAATAATTTTTTTGAAATTTCTCGCGGTATAAATAGGGATAAATGGACTGAAAATCTTTGTTTGCACTTTGCGCCTCCAATAGTTTCGAGAAGGCATAAAAGCAACGGCTTGGCCGGACGATACCAGGCTATAAACAATCTATATTTGAGCTCGCACTATAAGTATCCGGAAACTCGGATCATGTCTTAGAATCCAGAAACCCAGGTGAGTCTGCAAAACTGTGTTTTTCTATCTGTCTATTAGTTCGACAGCATTCGCCTAGCAATTTATGTCAGCACATTTGATATTTCATTTTATCTGCTGTTTAAGTCGATTAAGGCAGGCAAATATTTTGCATCACTTCGCCTAAACTGAAAGTGGTTGTTTATGAAGCTAAATTTTGTGTTTATCATTCTTTGGACGCTCTTCTTTGGGTCCGCTGCCTGGGCCGGACAGACAATAATGTATACCTTTGAAAAGGGAAATACCTACGACCAGTGCTATACATCCTCTGGTAAAGGCGGCAATCACACTAATTGTACAAAGCGTTCCTGCTCTGAATTAAGCGGCTCCAACAACATTCCCCCGAGCTGCTTCTCGACAAGATATTCTGAAGTCATCGAAATGGATTTATACAAAAAGGAAAAAGAGGAAGCACAGGCTCGCATCAATGATCTAGAAAATCAGATTCTGCAATATCGCCAACAAATGGCTCAGTCCCAAGTAGATCTCATGGAAACAATGATTCGTGATCCGCAATTTAGAGCCGCTTTGGCAAAACAACTTAAAGCAGACAATCAGAGATAGTGAATTATGAAAAGAGTCTTCCTTACCTCATCGGTCCTATTCGCTTTATTAACGGCGTGCCAACCGTCCGGTAACAAAGTTATACACATTCACTCACCCAACGATAAAACTTCGCCTAAAGAAGACTCTGAAACGAAAGTGGACTCGAGAGCCGAGACTATCATCAATGGCTCCTTTCTGCCCCTCAGAACAAAAAGTTTTTTGGTTTCAAATTCTGATGTCCAGACTATTTTAAAAGGCGGACCTTCTTCCTCAGACGCTCTCTTAAAAGCACAAAACGCATATTACTCTGAACAACAAAAGATCTCTGAAGATGTAGGCATTTTAAATACTTCCAAAGATGGCATAGACTACTTGTTAACGGCGACTGCCGTAGGCGCCGGCGCAATGGGAATCACCGCACCCGTGGCCATCGCTATTGAGGTCACAAATAAAGCTTTGAACCAGGCGCTTGAGTATGGCATCGGCGAAATGGAAAAGAAGAGTCAGGATGAGGCATCAAAACTATTGGCCGACAAACTAAATCGCGTATCTGCGAAGGACCTCAGAGAATTCAATTCATTAAAAGGTTTGAATCCCGATCAAGCTCTTCTCCGAGCGGAACAAATGGTCAACAACTGGATGTCCGAAAAAGACCTTATGTCTTTACCAGCGCCCCAAAGAGCAGAGGCGAGATCAATTATTTCAAGTTGGATGGCTCGTACGGCTATTGCGAAGCTTGCAGAAAATCAATCTGCTAATGATATAATTCAAAAAAATATCTCTGCCGATTTAGATTCGACAACAAAAGAGCTTTTCGCCCTAGGAAAGAGTCTTAATACCTTCGCAAAAGAAACTAGATCCAATTTGCAAAAAATTGTGGAAACCCAAGAAGGAATTTCGAAAGAACTAAATCAAATTTCAGGTGATTTATCAAAACAAACACAAAAAATTGAAAAGGTGGCAGATGATGTTGATTTCTTGAAGAACTTTGCCTTCTCTAGAATGTCAGCGCGAGAACAGCTTTCTTACCTGAAAAATCAGATACCCCCTGAAACTGGAAAAAAAGAATGGGATAAAAGAATTTCTCTGTTGGAAAGAAAAATTGAATTTGAAGAAGGCTATAAAGAGTACTTCAATGGCGCTCAGAACCTTGTCACTATAGGAAAGAATTTAGGTGTTAACGGCGCCACTCTTCAAAGCATTCAAGATGGTCTTGAAAAGCTTGATCGTCTCAAATCTGGTGTCGAAAGTATAATGCAGAACAACTACTTGGCAGGTATCGCATCTCTATCAGGCCTTTTCGGCGGAGGCGGCGAAAGTGCCGAGGCTGCAAGACATCGTGCCATAATCGCGCGATTAGATCGTGTAATTGAAAATCAGAAATTAATCTCGGAGCAAATTCAGGTTAGCTTTAAGATACAAGTAGAAATGTTAAATACTTTGTCTAATCAGCTTAGACAATCTACTGAAGTTTTATATCTGAAAATGGATAAAGTTCACAACGACGTTCTCGGAAACCGGGTGCTACTAGCCAATATTGTTCACCGTGGATTGAAATCTTGTGAATTCGTGTCAGATCAAATTCGTGATAAAGGGCTTCAAAAAGCGTTCTTTGCTCCTTCTAATTTTAAAAGACATCTCTCGGAGTGTTCTTTAGAGTATGACAATCTTTTTGGAAGAAAAGACTTCGCAACCTATTTTGCTCTTGGAGTATACAAAGAAGCTCGGTCCAAGGAAGTCTTCGAAGCCGAAGAGTCGATTTATGCAGACTCTCTGACCTATATTTCCGGAAAGTTTAAAGACAATTACTCCTTAAATTCTTCTCTTGGGAATCCCAGCGAAAATGCCTATGGACTTATTCAGAAGAATAATGCTTTAAAAGCAGATCTATCAAAACGCATATCATATGGAGAACTGAGCGAAGAAACTGAAAACTTAAGAACACGCTTCTTCAGCCCGGGAGTCATTAAGAATGTTCAACGTATGATTGCTATTTTTCCGGCTATTAATATATGGAACGCGAGGACAGCGGATAACTTCTCGACTCCGTCCGACTTCCTCAATCTCAAGGAGGAAGCAGGGAAGGACGATATCGCTTTGCTTGATTCAGCATTGAAGCTTGTGAATCTCTCCATTCAGCAAGAAAATGTTCTCGCTGGCGATATGATTCTACCCTTAATGTATGAAGACTTTGCTGAAATTCAAAATGAAGATAATAAGTGCTTGGGAAGCGTTCAAGTTCATGCACGTTGCTTATTGCAACAGAACAAACTGCTTTTCAGAAATTTTCTTGTGTTCAGTCTTTACAAAGAATTCCACGATCAGCGTTTTTCAGTAGCTACATATAGACAGCAACTTCGAATTCCCGGAGATATAAAAGGCCTTAAGGCTTTATTAAAAAACAATTGGAATATCAGTTGGAATGCCGAAAAAGGCATTTACGAAGCTAAGGTCGCAGGTCAGCCTTTTCCAATGCCTTCATATGATGAAGTCGTTGAGGCGAAACTGTCTATTACCGAAGTGCTTCCGTCTCTTCTTCGCACAAGGGAAGATCTAATCCATCTAAAGACAGAAATGAGAATAAACTCGACGCTAAAAAGTGATGAAAAAGCTACGATACACAGACTGTTTATTCGTTAGATTTATCTCATTAATTTGAAGTTTTTGTATTTTCTATCTGTCTAAAATTCTAACAGTGGTGAGTGTGCCTCGACTTGGTGTATACGTACTTCTGTTTTAGGAGGATGCATGCGTTCGTTCACAGTTGCTATCGTAATTGCACTTTGTATGAACGCCTGTTCATTTAAAAAGGATGATGCTAAAAACGACTCTACTCCTAAAGACAATTCTCCTGCCGACGTTGTGGAGACGATTCAAAAAGAACAGGAAAAGCAAGCCTTCGAGGGACAGCTGACGGAGAAGAATGTTCTGGTTACGTTCGAGGAACAGTCGGAGCCTATGCTGTACAAGATGAGAATTACTTGGCCCGAGCAAGTTAAACGAATGCAAGTTATCGTTAATAAGAAAACACCCGTTATCTATACTTCGATAAATTCTGCACATTTACATGAGGAACCTGTTTGGTCATCAAAAGAACAAGAAATTGAACTTATCGCTTATGATTCCCTAGGTGCTCCAGTTTCATCGCTAGCTTTAAAAGAGAAAGCACCTCTTGATTATGTTTTAGGAACAGACCTTAATTTAACTCAAGACACGGTAATTGATGTAAACCGTTTTTTTATCTTTCCAAAAGCTCAACTTCAAACAAATGGACATCACCTCAGCATTCGTACAAAAAAACTTATAGTCGAACCATCGGAAGAACAAGTTTCCTTTTCCTCCGTAGGAAGCCTGCAATACGCACATATCTTGACCCATGTACCATCTAGTAAAATCAGCAATGAAACTGACTACAGAGAGTCTGCGATCACTATTCAAGCTGACAAAGCTATTGGCTTACTTAGAGTTGGATTAATTGGTGCTGATGGTATCGATGGCCGCGATGGTGACGCCATTGAAAAAGATCTTGGTATTTCAAAAACTAATGCTGATAAAGACGGTGCAAATGGCGAAAACGGTATTCTAAAATCTAAAGTTATTCCCAATGGCATTAATGCCATCGACGGCTCTCCACGTGATAGAGAAGTCTCAATTTGTGAGAAAGCTCCATCAAACGGCAAAGATGGTAAGCCTGGCAACCAGGGTCATTCCGGCGAGAATGGTCGAAATGGCGGGCCTACTGGAAGCCTCTCAATTTTTGTGAATGAGCAAGAAGGATTATCTGTCGAGGTAGTTCAACGGCCAGGACAACCAGGGAAGGGTGGTCTCGGTGCTTCTGGACACAATGGAGGCCATGGAGGAAAACCGGGCCTCAACCCAGGCCACCCTTGCACTTCCGCCCAAAAAGGTGCTGATGGTCCACAAGGACCAAAAGGTTCCGATGGTATAGACGGACAACCCGGAAAGGTTGGAGATATCCTTCCTGGAGTTAAACGTATTAAGGTTATTCAGCTCTAATTTTATTTAATCACCGGGCTTGGATAGTGAGCTCTATATAAATCCCAGGCATCGATCATCGAACCATCTTCAAAGACACAGAAGTCATATTGATTATTCTTTTCGTCTTTTAAAACTCTATTCTTGGCGCCAACATCCCAGCAATAATTTGCACCGGGGTTACCAACGAAGGGAGCTTTGGTTTCTTGAACTTTGAATGGCTTGCCTTTAGCAACAAGCATCGCTTTGCAGTTTTGTTTTTTTACGCACAAGTCGTTTATACGAAAGTTCCCAATCTTTTGAGTTTGAACTTGGGTGTAGGCGTTGTTTACAAAGTATTTTAGTTTAAGGTCAGTGCCGGCTGTAAATGCAAGAGAACTAAGAAAGATTAGGGAGATGATTTTCATTTTGAAGTTCCTTATTTTTTATCTGCAAACCAACCCAGGATATCGGGAGCAATCTTAGTGTGCTTTAGTAACGTATCCGCATCCACCCATCCTCCGTCAAACTGATCTTGCCATGACTTGCCCCAACTATTCACGACTTTGAATGAATACCTGCAATCGTTCGGGGATTTGCAAATTTCTCGGTATCCGGCGATAACAACAGCATGAGAATTTTCGTTTTTGCAATCCTTCGCGTTTTCGTTTCCTAAACAAATATTAGCAAGGGCAACGGGTCGTCCCGTTTTTTTTATAATATCTCTGACTTTTTCCTTAATTTCTTTGGGTGATGCATTTGCATTCTTAGGAAACATTTCATACTTAACATTTTCATGGTTTTCAAAGGCCACCATCTGACTTGGTCTCCGACATTCTGAGGCGCCCAACAGGTCGTCTAAAAATTTATTGAAGGTTTCCGCTGCAAACGCTTTTGCGACTTTTATATTATCAACCTTTAAGTTCAAATTCTTTTCAACTTCCGGCAAAGCTTTGTCGGCGGCTGTTGTATAGATATTGTTAATACACTCATCACATCCTGCTTTCGAGCTCGCTTCCTTTTTTGCCTCATCAAATTGCATTTTTAGTCGCGCCCATAGATTCTTCTGAGCTTCTTCAGTTTCTCCACGAGAATTCATTTTACTAAGAATTTTATCTAGTGATAAACAAGATTCACTTGCCGCTTCTTTTGTACCGAGGGCGCCAATTAACGCAACGTCGTGCGGATCTCCTCCACCAACATATAAGCCATGGTATGAGCTTAAATCTTCTGATATCGCCTTCCCATCTGCTGGTCTATGAATTCTCGATAAATCCAATGGCGAAAATAATTCCGACTCTGGTAAGTTCGCACAGTCAGATTTTAATTTTCTGCAGTTTTCTGCTTGCATCATCGTGGCCGCTACGTGTGCATAACAAATTCCCAAACCATCTTGAGAGGTAATTCGTGGCATATTTGTAACCTCAGAATCGGCTTTTATTTGACTATAAGAAAAATCAATCTTTGGTTTTACAAAAGCCAGATATGCTATGGATTTCATTGAAAACAATGATATGCAAATTAGTATAGCAAAATTTCTCATATTTAGATTTTGAGTTATCTATTGCAGCTTTAAAAGTGGGATTTAGCAGGACCAGACAATAGTCCATATAAATTATAGATGTTGGCCTAGTATAAACTGATTCCTATTATTCCGATATGCGCTAGTAGATGCGGTACCTACTATTAATATTTTCTATTTATTTAGTTTTCGATGCTCACCCCGCCAAGGGTGTTTCTGTTACTCCTTTTTCTTCAATAGAGCAGAAAAGAAAAGTGTTTTCATTGATTGACAATGAGTATGAAGACACGCGCATTGATTACGATTTAGATAATAATATTGATTTTTGGAGAATCAAAAAAGGTGATCTCGTTATTGAGGTTTATTTCCAAAAGAACGTATCTGTGTACCATATAAGGCATATTAAAAATAATTCTGTAAGCGAAAGAATCCTTTTTGCAAAGGATGGTGCTTTCAACGTCGCCTATGCCGTGCAACGAAAACAATTTGTCTACAATTTTACTTCCGAAGGTCCCCTTTGCTCGAGTAACCAAAAAGCAGAATGGGAAAAGCTAAAGGCATCATTTTCTCAAATATCCAAAAATAACATTTCAATTTCGGTTGAAAATTTTATTGGCGAACAGTGCTACAAAGAGTTGGATGCACCCGTATATAAAAAACTTAGAGATGTGTCTTCGGAAGTTTTTTCGCCTCCGGGAACCAATGATAATAGCTTATTAAGCTGCCTTGAGAGTCCCGAAGTAGGGAAGTATTTTATAAATACTTTTGGAGAAAAGGATGGCCCCTTAAATCATGAAAAAGCTATTATAGGATTCAAGAACTCCATCATAAAATTCGTCGATTTAGGGAAGACCTCTGAATCTCCCGTTCTTTCCTGTAAGAAAGTTGAAGAATTAACTCCGAAGAACCCAATGAAGGTTACCGAGTCTGGCAAACAAATACAGTTTCAGTTTGGAAAGAATATCAGTGAAGTTTCTAATCAGGATCTTAAGGCTCAACTTTTCCACGAGTCCTTGCATATTTCATCCTTGAAGAATGAAAAGTTAAATGATGCCATAACTAATTTTTGCGTTAACGGTAAAAAGTCTAACGAAAAAATCAATAAAGCAGAGTTGGCCTCGCAACTATCGGATGCATCGAAATTTACCAGCAGTACGTTCACATCCGAACTCGACATCTTAAATGGAGAAAAAATTGCTGCAAATTCTGCAAGCCAAAAAATCCCAAAGAGTGTTGCTGAAACCCCATTGAATCCTTCAAAAGATAAATCTCCTGTTGATATGAATCGCATGGCTGATGCTGCGGGAACAGCAACCGTTGCAGAAGTTAGTAAAGCGCAAACTAGCGGTGTTGTGAGAATGGCTGAGAGTGTCTTGGGGTCTACTCCTGCGGTCGCCGCCGAGCCTACATCTTTAGCTTCTAGCTCTAGTACAACTTCGGGATCAGGCACGTCTTCGTCTGGCTCCTCTTCTAGTTCTAGCAGCTACGCAAGCTCACCATCTTATAGTGCATCTTCAACTTCATCTTCTGACGATTCAAGACCTGCAAGACGCGTAAGTGATTCCTCTCGATCTCCTGCGAGTGATTATCAACTTGATATGTCGACTGTTGGAGCAAAAGCACCCACAGTGAAAATCGCTGCCTCTGCAAACGGCAACAGCCTTGGCAAAGGTGAATATATAAAAGAGGAAGTTGATCTAACAAAACCTGCTGTCACACCAAGCTCAAGCGTCGGAAGAGTTCCCGCAAGCACTAAAACAGGTTCATCTGATGTCTCTGCTTCTGCCTCCTCACAGACTAATAATACAGAACAAGCAAGTAGCAGCGGTGGGGGAAGCTATGGAGCCGCCGGAAGAGGAGCATCTTCAGCCAATCTCAGCTCAGGTTCACAATCGTCCAATGAGTCCACGTCTACCTCTCCACAACGACGAGGAACTTCCTCTCAAACAGCGGGTGGATCTTACGTTCCAAGTCGCGATGAAGTTGTGTCGTTCTTCTCTGGGGGATCTTACCAGCAAGCTCGTGGAAAATTGAAAGATCAAGGATTCGTGCAAACACTGAAGAAAAATAATATTACCGTCTATGATTTGGGCGGCAATACATACGGTGCTTCTAAGGGAGAAATTATTTTTGTCGACCAAGGAGATCGCTTTGTTCGGCAAAAATAAAAAATCTATTCTAATACTTCTGTTGGCTTTCTTCTGGGTTGGGTATGTCGCCTTTACTGGATATCAATTCTATATTCAGGGATCGAAACTGGCTGATCACTTGGGAGCCGCGAGAAAAGCAAATCTGGATTATATTCTGCAATCTAGCATTGGGTCCCTTGTTCAGGAACATCCTGATGGACTTCATGACAAGTTATCTCAGGCACGTAAGTTAGGATTCGTTGATTTTTTCATTCTGCAAAAAGGTGAGGAGCCTGTTTTTTTTGAAAACAACTCTGGCAATCTTGAAGACATCAATCACAACTATGTCAATTTCAATAAGCTTATTGAGGTCGACGGTCTTAAATTTAAAACCATCAAAGTCATGGACTATCGCCTGACGGCGGGGATTAATTCAAACGCCAGAAAAACAATCATAGCTACCTTAAAAAACATGCTCCCCATGTTTATTAAAGACATTGTTGTTGTTACTACATTCTTAGGTTTTGTTGCGTATCTCTTATTAAGAGACATTATCAACCTTAGCAAGCTTCTCTCCAGCCGCTCCCGCTCCGAAATCGCAAACATAAAAGCCACTTCCGCCGAAGCCGAAACCATCCTCAAAGCGTCCATGGGACTTGAAGGTGAACGTGTTCGTCTTGAAAAACTCAGTGAGGTCTACGGGGAAACCGTAGGGCCTGCGATTCGCCATGAATTGAAAAGTGGGAAAGAAGCACCGTATAGTTTCTCGGCGACTTTGTGTCGTATCGACCTCAATGGATACACGCAGATGTTCTTGGAAAAAGACGATAAGTACGTAACAACGATCCTCAATCAATACTTTGCGAAAGCTCGTGAAGTGATTGAGCGCCACGGTGGACTCATTTATCAATTCGTTGGGGACGAAATCGTTTTTCTTTTTAAAGATGAAACAACTCCGGATCTGTCTTCTGAATCGTTGGCTATTGCTTGTATTCGCGATCTCTTCTATGAGGCAACTGTGATTGAAAAGAACCTCCCCGAAGAGGCCAATCACTACTTCAAACTGAAAGGTTCCTTTGCCAAAGGCACAATGAGATTCACACGTTTAGATGAAGGACATGCTTTGAGCGGCCTTCCTCTGATCGAGTCTGTTCGTTTGCTTTCATTGATCGACGACAAAACTCATCAAGTTCTGACGTTCTTCCAAGAGGCTTCAGCTAGCGCTGACGGTTTGGCATTTATCTTTGATCGGAAAGTGAATCAGCTTAAAGGATTCAAAGAGGAGTCGCTTCTTTGTCGTTCTCGGGATTTCAACTCTATCGAATGGGTGTTTGAATCTAATATGTGGGAACGTCTTGCCTATTTCCGCAGTGATGAACACATGCTCTTTGTTCTTAAAAAAGTGCGTCTGATGGCAGTTACAAGACGCGATGACGATATCGTGAGAATGCTGACAGCTTTGAAATACCATAGATTTGAACATACAACTCGAGAAATCGTTACGGAGTCAGAACTCACTCTGACTTCATTCTTGCGTGGCGAAGAAGAAGGTCTTCTTAGCACGAAAGCTCTTTCAGCCGTCGTGAGTCTTCTGGGCAGAATTATTCCAAAAGGACTTTGGAGCACAGCTCTCCAAGACTCCGTCGTGAAGCTTCTAGATCACAAAGATCCACGCGTTCAAGCAAATGCTATTGTCGTCTTAGGTCGCTACGGTTATCCAGCGCGCAGAATTTGGGAGAATATGTTCTCTTCAAATAATCGCGTCGCAGCGGATACGATTGTTGAAGTCGCAAAACAACAGCTCAACGCTGATGTCTGGGACGCTCTCCACAGACTTCTCAACAGTTCTCACCCAACCCACAAACGGTCCGGCGAGTATGCTCTACAAAGTATTCTTGCTTACTATCAAGAAGCGGATCCGGTTTTCTTGAAAGCGAATCCGATATTAGTGAAAATGCAGGCGATCAAAACCACGAAAGTGGCTTAGTGATTCGCCTTCATTTTTTGAATCCTGCTTGAAATCCACGGCCACACCATTGGAATCAACGAAACCCCAATCACGCCGAAGATCACAATGTGGAAATTCTTTTTAACAACGGGAAGATTTCCAAAGAAGTGTCCCGCCAAAATAAAAATGAAAACCCACGCGACCGCGCCGATCACATTGTAAGATAAAAACTTTTTGTAGTTCATAGAACCAATGCCCGCAACAAACGGAGCAAAGGTTCGAACAATCGGTGCAAAGCGAGCAGCGACGATCGTGAAAGGACCCCACTTGTCATAGAAAGCTTGGGTTTGATCTAAATATTCTTTTTTAAAGAAGCGTGAATTGCTCTCAAAGACCTTCGGACCGACGTACTTACCTATGTGATAGTTGACGGTGTCCCCTAAAATTCCCGCGATTGTTAAGATCGAAAGAAGTAGCCACAAATTCAAGCCATTCTCGACCGTCGTGAAAGCACCCAATGCAAATAGCAAAGAGTCACCAGGTAAAAACGGAGTTACCACAAGGCCTGTCTCTGCAAAGATGATAAGGAATAAAACCACATACAACCACGGACCGAAGAAAGCGATCCATTCAGGGATGTGCTGATCAAGATGCAAAATAATATCAACGAATTCCATCATAGAGCCCAGAATGTTTGGAAATCATCTTTAGAGCAAGATAAATAGGTTCACGAGCCTACCTTCGACGCAAAAATAAAAAAAGGCGCTCGGAGAACGCCTTTCGTAGAATCTACACCCCAACCTTCGAAGCCTCTAATGACAATCCTAAGTTTTTTAAAATTTGTTTGCCGTAAAACTCACCCATCGCACCCGGCATTACTTTAAGAAAAAGAAAGAATGTTATACCTGATGACATTGGCTCAATTCTAATCCTGAGCTCCTTGTCTTTCTGTTCGGCGATTATCTGAAACGCCCACAATCCGAAGCCTTTAATTAAAAAGGATTGGTCCTTTTGTTCAGTTCTAACCAAAAAGAACTGCTTTCTAATTGCCTCGGAAACGTCTTCAACAGAGAAATTTGCAGTAGCATTTTCGTATTGCCAATAAAATCCTTTATTTTCAGGATTCCTAGAATAATTTAAATACATCGAATACAAAAACAAAAATCCGAAAAATAAACCACTGTCACTTTTTGAACCATAAAACATGGCGAACGGAAGCGAGCAAAGCATGATCGTATGCTTGGGCAGTAGTGTTCCATTGCGATTCGGACCAAAAAAATCATTAGAATTAACTCCAAAAAAAATCAACGCAAGTACTAGAAAATATCCGAAGTCTTGAAATCTAATTCCACCGCTAATAAACCAATAACTTAAAAACAGTAAATAACCCACAACTAATCCGAGAGGAATAGCGGTTATTAGGACAAAAATCCCGAGCCTTAAAACTCCATTCTGTTTCAGTAGTTCTTTCATAAGTTGCATCGTCATTCCCTTTATTCTTGGCCCCGTTTATTCTTCTCTTCTTCTCCATAGTGTAACTCTCGAGATCTAAGTTTTTCTTCCCTCAAATCGTTTTCTACTTTTAAACGAAGGGTTTCCTTTTCCTGAAACTCTTGTTTCCTGGTTTTTGCACATATAGACGAAAATACACAATGAACACCCGCAGACAAACCTCCAACAACTGCAAAACTAGTTCCCACTGTTACTCCTGCAATTGGATTTGCGGACAGAATAGGAATGCCCAGAAGAAAGCCAGCACTGACAGATCCCCATATCTCTTTCATACAAGCACTAATACACTGATTGGTTGGCATAACTTCCGAATAGGGGGGATATGTAATTTCGGAATCCCACGCAATAGTTTCAGCTCGTGCCGATGGAACCAAGAAGAGCACGAAAATGATGTGTACTAAAATTCTACTCCGCACGGGAACTCCTTATTTCTTTAAACGCCTAAAGGATAATGTATAAATTAAATTTAGTATAGTGACGTCAACAGAACTGACTTGCGTCCGGAAAAAGCAATTGATGAACAAGGAACTAATTGAATTAAACTTGAGAAAAAGACCGATAGCCGAAAAGACGTAAGATCATCGGACGCAAATTTTAACAGACCTATTCAAAATTAAGAAGATCGTGAAGGCTAATCTTGTAGAGTTTCGATACCTTCCAAAGCGTAATTATTGTTACATTCTTTCCCGCTTCCATTTTCTGTAGATGTCTCCAATTAGACCATCCATGCTCTTCCGCTTCCTCCAGCGTCCATCCCTTTTTATGGCGTAAGTCGCGTAGTCTAGCTCCTAGTTTCTTAAGAAATTTTTGCTCTTGGAGATCAATATTCATTCTCAAGATTTTGTTTAACACCACCGATGAGTAGTACGCCCGATAATATGTATTTGAAGGTAGAATGAAGAAATTGTTCTTGAAATTGCCGATCTACGTTGAATGCGCCAGAATCCCAAAAAACGGAGCATTAAATAGAACTCTTAGAAAGATTATATTAATGGGTGTGCTCACAGTACTTACGGCTTCCTGTGCTCACCAAAAACAACTAAGTCGCGATGAATGGTTGGCTTTAACACAGAGAAACTACTCAGGGGTAACCAAAGAAACACTTATTGCAAAAGCAGAAGAAGTCTTGCGGCTAGCTGATGGGGATGACTTTAAATTCCATCACTCCGAAAATGGGTTTACAGCCTCAAGAAATTGGCTCGTATATATTGTTATCGGGGCTGCATCTGGAACAGATGTTTGGAACTTCCAAGTGGAACCCACGACAGATAGTTGGAAAGTAAAAGTATCCGTTTCTACGACTAGCGGAAATACCAGCGCTACAGCAGTCGGCGCAATAACCACCCCAAACCAGTCTTCGACGGAGCAAGGCAATGCCATTTATAACATATTCTGGAATCGGTTGGATTACTTACTCGGAAAAAGTACCCAATGGATGGATTGCCGATTAGCTTCAAGGAAACTGTCGTCTGGGGAATACTTCGGCAATGACGAAGCTCTATGTAACTCATTTAATATGACAAATAACTATCCATTAGACTTGTCCGATGCGGAAATAGAACGAATCTTTCAAACATATCCTGTCGCCAAAGAGGACTATTTAAAAAAAAGAAGAAAGAGTCAGGCCAAGGAACTTTAAGCCTAGAAATAGAAAAAGCCGCTCTATGGCGGCTTTTTACTAAATGGCGGAGAGTGAGGGATTCGAACCCTCGAGCCCCGCGAAGGGCTGCCAGTTTTCAAGACTGGTGTATTCAACCACTCTACCAACTCTCCGTCGACCGTTTTATGGGTTTTGACGTGAGTATTCAAGCAGTTGTTGCGTCTAACGCACCCCAGTTAGAAAAAATCCCCTGGCACCTTTTAGCGGATTTCGGTTTTGCCGCCCATGTAGCTTTGCAGAGCTTTTGGGATGGCTACGGAACCGTCTTCGCGTTGGTAGTTTTCTAAGATTGCTACCAATGTTCTGCCTACTGCGAGGGCAGATCCGTTCAAAGTGTGAACGAATTGAGGTTTGCCGCCCGCTGTGCGGAAGCGAATATTCGCGCGACGAGCTTGGAAGTCCTCAAAGTTAGAACATGAGCTGATCTCGCGGTACGTGTTCTGACCCGGAAGCCATACTTCCAAATCGTGCGTCTTTGCAGATCCAAAACCCATATCGCCCGTGCACAGAAGCATACGGCGGAATGGAAGTTCCAAATCCATCAATACTTGTTCTGCGTGAGACGTCAAAGCCTCATGAACTTCATAAGACTTATCCGGATGACAGAACGTCATGAGTTCTACTTTGTCGAACTGATGCTGACGGATCAGACCTTTTGTATCGCGACCTGCACTTCCAGCTTCAGAACGGAAGCATGGAGAATACGCGCAGAAACTTTGTGGCAAATCTTTTTCATCCAAGATCTCGCCATTGTAGTAGTTCGTTACAGGCACTTCGGCAGTCGGAATCAAATAAAGATCCCAACCTTCCAAATGGAAAACGTCTTCTTTAAATTTCGGGAAGTTTCCAGTTCCAAGCAAACTGTTAGAATTCACCATGAACGGAGGAATCATTTCTGTATAACCATGTTTTGTAGAGTGCAAATCCATCATAAATTGGATGAGTGCACGCTCCATTTGCGCAGCCGCTCCTTTAAGGAAGGCAAAGCGAGTTCCCGTTGTTTTGCCGGCTCTTTCAAAATCAATGATATTCAAAGATTCGCCAAGCTCCCAGTGTTCCTTCGGTTTGAAAGAAAACTTCGTCGGAGTTCCAATAACTTTAAGTTCTTTATTTTCTTTTTCAGAAGAACCCACTGGCACAGAAGCATTCGGCTTGTTTGGAATCACCAAAGCCAAGTTCGTCACTTCTTGATCTGCTTCCGCAGCTTTTGCTTCAAGTTCTTTCACTTGAGATTTTAAAGTTTCTACTTCCGCTAAAATTGCAGAAGCATCTTTACCTTCGCGCTTAAGCTTTCCGATTTCACCGCTGAGTTTATTCTGATTGGCTTTCGCTGACTCAGCTTGCGTGATCATTTCTTTGCGCTTTTTATTGAGCTCCATGATTTTTTCAAGGATGTCTGTCGATGCACCACGATTGATCAAGCCTTGCTTGTATTCATCAAAGTAAGAAGGTCCATTTTCAGCTTTTTTCTCAAGAAGTTTAATATCGATCATTTCAAAGAATCCTTTTCAAAGACTACACAAGGCTGATCAAAAAGGCCCATTCGACTGCGTTGTCGGCCTTCAGGGGGCTACCAGTATATACATTCTTAATAGCATTGCTACAAGGACGCAAATCAGATCAAAGATCAAAATTTGTCCAACACTCCAGTTCGCAAGAAGCTTTAAGATGACCCCAAGAACCACAACCATTACAAAAATAAGAGCAAAAGTTCCATAGCCGACAAGCTCCTGACCGATTAGACCAAGGACGAGTCCCAACAGAATTCCTGTTATAAAGCGTAATGTGAAATGAAAAAAGGAAAGCGTGGATGACTTAACGCCCTCTTGTGCGCTGCTTGCAAGTCCTCTCATTTTATCGCCGATTCCCATGGCTTGTTCCTCCGTTGTCCGTCCTAGTTGCCGAGTCTTAAAAGTTTGTTCTCTATTTCAGCACGATCCAAGGCATTTGGCGAGAGGCCTAAATATTTATTATAAGCCTGCGCCGCAGAGCGAGCGTCGCCCTTCACTTCATAGATCGCCCCTTGCTCTCTATAAATCTCTGCATAACCACTTTCGCGAGCCGCCGCCAATGCCAACATGTCTTCGGCCACATCAATGGAGCCCGATTGGCGATAACAAGTCGCTGACTTCACGTAAATATCCGCCCCTTGAGGACGGAGTTTCATCGCTTGAGAATACTCCGCCGCACATTCCGCATACTGTCTGCGCGCCGTGAAAACTTCAGCCGCAAGAATATATGAGTCAGCCACGTTCGGATTGATTTTCTTTTCAGCCTTAGATGCCTCTAATGCCATTCCAAAATCCCCAGAAGAGAACGCCGCTTTTCCGATATAATAATAAGTGCGCGGGTAGTTGGGATTGAGTCTTTGCACACGTTTAAACTGCTGAATGGCTTCTTCAAATCGACTTGTTTCCAAATACAGCTTACCAGCTTGAAACAGAGCTTCTCCATCTGTCGGATCTAAGACGGCGGCGCTTAAGAAGGCTTTCAGTGCTTTGTCGTTGAGACCCAGAGCTTTTTCACTCTCTCCCAAACCCAACCACGCTTTTTTATTTTTAGGGTCGGCTTCCACGACTTTTTCGTAAATTTCCTTAGACTGACTATAACGATCCTCCGATTTATAAACCTCTGCCAAAGCGACACGATAATCCAATGTGTAAGAGAAGCGTTTGATCAACTCATTGAGATAATTAATCCCAGAGTCCACACCATTCGTTTGCGCTAGCATCTTCGCATAAGTGATTTGTGCTTCGGGATTTGTCGCATCAATCTCGACTGCTTTTGTTGCATAACGAATAGCATCTTTAGCAGCATTTTCTTTTCGCTCGATCTCTTTTTTATTGATCGGCATCACAGAGCGGGCAAGCAGTCCATTCGCTTTAGAAAGAAGAATGAAAGTTTCGATGTCTCCGTCGTAAGCTTTCACCGCGCGCATCGCAAAACTGATCGCACCGACCATGTTGTTTTTGCGGAACTCCAACATCGCGAGGCCACGCAAAACTTCATAGTTATTCGGAGCAATTCTTGTCGCATTTGTGAGAGTTTGCAGTGCTCCCACAAAATCGAATCTTTGCGACATGTAATCGGCCCGAAGAACATAGGCAGAAATTAGTTTTGGCTCTGCCTTAATGGCTTTATTGAGCCACTCGATCGCTTCAAAACTTTGATTGAGTTGCCACAAACATTTTGCTGCCTTCATTGCTGCCGTTCCATTTTTTGGATCGACTTCAAAGGCTGCTTTGAACTCGGCTTGAGCCGCCAAGAAGTCTCCCTGACGGACGTATTGGTCACCCAAGTAAAGAAGTTCGTTATTCTGACCTTTTTCACCTTTGATTTTGTCAGAGCCGCCAAGACGAATTACGAGTTGGCGAATCTCACTGTTGTTTGGATTTAAAGAAAATCCTTTTTGAGCTGCATCCAACGCTTTTCGTTTCTCCCCACGAAGAACATAGATTTCCGCAAGCACAGAATACCCATCGGCTTCAATGAGCTGAGAGACTCGTCCCTTAGATTCCAAAGCCGTGCTCAAATAACTATAAGCCGTGTCTGATTTTTTAAATCCACGATACTCAATCACACCCAAAAGAATCTTGGCTTCACGATGTTTTGGATTTTTAGCGACGACATTTTTAAGCAAGCTCGCACCCGACGTGAAATCACCTTGCTCTAACAAAACTTTTCCAAGCGCCACTTGCGGGTGAAGCCATTTTTCCCAAAGCTGCGCGGCTTTTTCATAGTAGGGAACGGCATTCATCAGATCTTTTTCACCCTCAAGAAGCTCCGCTTTAAAGTCATACATCACCGGCAATAAAGAGAACGGCTCATTGGTTTCAAGAGTCGACTCAACAACGCCTTTCGCTTCTTTGTATCGACCGGAAGTCATCAATTTTACAGATTCACAAACTTGTCCGAAGGGACTCACGATGTTCAAAGCTCTCGTCGCCTGAGTCGCCGCAGCCACGGTTTTAATATCTTGGGCATCTTGGACAGAAAACGGCCAAAGCTCTTTGTAAACCACACAAAGAAGAGCTCTGACTTCGATATTCATCGGAGCGCCCTCAACGATAGAAACCAATTTGTTTTGAGCCGCGATATAAGACTCAAAAGTATCCTGCTCCATCGCATAAAGAGCTTCGTTCAATTTCTCTTTAACTTGTTGATCAGACAACGTCGCTGAAGATTTTCCTGGAGCTAACAAATGAATCTTCGATCCATCCGCAGGGCCGCTGTCCCACAGAAGAAAAACACCAATGACAATCACGCACGCAAGGATGATCGCAGGAAGTTTTAAGTTTTTTGCGATCTCGCCCTTTTCCATGTTCTTCAAATTTGAAAGCTCAATCACTGAATCGGATTTTTGATTCGAAGTCACATTGGCAATGGGCACCGACGCCGGCGGCACATAAGCAGGACGATCATAAACGTCGATCTGCTGTTTTGGTTTATCTACTTTGATATTTGCAAAACTGTCGGGAGTCGGCGTTTGATTTCCTTGCGGTTGTTGTTTCGGCGGAGGCTTCGGCGCATGCACGATCACCGTTTCCGCTTCCATCTTTTGCGCTTTTTTTGGATCAACATCGACAACGCCTTCAAGAGCTTCGAGAAGTTTGTCGTAGAACGCAGCCTCTTTAGAAATCAAAGTCCATTGTCCATCGGGAAGTTTCGAGATCATTTCCTGACCGGAAAAGACGCCCTCGCCAATCATGCGAAGAATGGCTTCTGTGGAGTATGGCCCTTTAACTTGACCATTCCGTGTTTTAACAACCCAAGTGACCTGAATACGTGACATAGACAGTTGATTATACTGAGCTTTTTAACAAGGGACTAGGGTCCTGCGGACTGGCCTTGAAGGTCTGTGCTTTAGTCAAGGAATGGACCCAAAAGATGGTTCCAGAATAGAACCTCCGTCCCATTATGGAATTACCTCTGGTTCCGATTTGAGTGTGAGGACGACGGAGGTCGGTCCTCAAATCGAAATTAAGGCAGTTCCAAGAGTGTCTCAAATTGGCACACGGTTTGCTCTATACCTAGATGTTAGTTGTTATTTGGGGAGATTAGATAAGTGATCAGAAACGCATTGATAGCAGTATACATCTTGGTTGTTCTCGCGATTTCAGCAGTGGCTCGCGCAGGAGTTCTACCAAACAATGCACAAGGCGAAGAACTTACTTCATCTGAACTTCAAAACTACAACTTCAAAACACATGTAGGTGAAATCGTGGCTTTGGCTGACGGATCGCTAGTTTTGGCGATGGAAGATCAGCAATCATTCTTCGTATTGAAGTCACAAATGGATCTTACAGCTTTTATTGGTTCTAAAGTTATGATTAGCGGTATTGAACTTGAACATCAACTTGCTCCCAACTTCGAGCTTGAAACTGTGGACCCCCTCCCTGGTTTCGGTTCTGGGAACAAAACGGTCGTCTTCTTTGTGTTCGGTATCAGCGAGGTTAGATAATAACCTTGTGATCATTGGGTCTCAGCCCCATCCCCTCCGCGGGCTGAGACTTTTCTTTTTTTCTTAAAAAGGCCTACGGACCCCCTCCTTGTAGGCCTTTTTCTTTTTTAACTATCGCAGAAAATAATAAAGGCTCCCCGAAGGAAGCCTGATTAAGAACTTAATTTTTCAACAGTCGACTAGTCGATGCGACGGATGTTGGCGCCCAAGCTTGAAAGCTTGTCTTCCAATTTTTCGTAGCCGCGATCCAAGTGATAGATACGATTTACAACTGTCTCGCCACTTGCAACAAGTCCGGCAAGAACTAGGGAA
This sequence comes from Bdellovibrio sp. HCB-110, assembly GCF_047323225.1. GTDB lineage: Bacteria > Bdellovibrionota > Bdellovibrionia > Bdellovibrionales > Bdellovibrionaceae > Bdellovibrio. The sequence continues at coordinate 68,315 of NZ_CP178750.1, read as the reverse complement.
GCACTCGCACGAAGATCTGTCGCCATCACTGGAGCACCTGTCAACTGACCTGGCTTTCCGCGCACAACAGCCACGCGAGTTTTTGGAGTGATATCAGCACCCAAACGAGTTAACTCCGTCACGTGCATGAAACGATTTTCAAAAACAGTTTCAGAGATAACACTCGTTCCGTGAGCGACAGTCATCAAAGCCATGAACTGAGCTTGAAGGTCTGTCGGGAAAAGCGGGTGAGGTGCTGTCGTAATATCGACGGCTTCCCACTTATCACAAGGGAAAACCGTCATTGAGTCTGCTGTTGTTTCAATTTTAAATCCAGCTTCACGCATTTTTAAAATCAAAGCTTCAAGATGTGCAGGCACGCACTTATTCACGGTCACTTGACCTTTTGTGATGGCCCCTGCGATCAACAAAGTTCCCGCCTCAATACGATCAGGCATGATGGAGTGAACAGCAGGTTTCAATTTAGAAACACCTTCAATGCGGATCACACTTGTTCCGTGACCTGTGATCTTTGCACCCATCTTATTTAGATACTCTGCAAGATCAACGATCTCTGGTTCTTTCGCTGCATTCTCTAGAATCGTAACTCCGTCAGCAAGAGTAGCTGCCATCATCACGTTCTCAGTTCCGCCAACAGTCACAGTTTCAAAAAGGAAAGTAGAACCTTTCAGCTTTTTAGAAGCGGCGTGAACGTAACCTTCTTTTTGCGTGATCTCTGCACCAAGAGCTTGAAAGCCTGCCAAGTGAAGATCAATCGGACGACTTCCAATCGCACAACCACCGGGTTGAGAAACAACGGCTTCGCCGTACTTCGCAAGCATCGGTCCCATACACAAGAAACTCGCGCGCATTTTACGAACTAAATCATAAGAAGCTTCGTAAGATTGAAGGGGACTTACCGTTACGTGGAATTCGTCGCCAGTCCATTTCGTCTCGCAGCCAAGGCTTTGCAATAGTTCCGCTGTCGACTCGATGTCTTTAAGCTTCGGAACATTTTTGAAAACGTGTGTGCCTTCAGCAAGAAGTGTTGAGAAAAGAATTGGAAGAGCTGCGTTCTTCGCGCCACTCGTAGAAACTGTACCTTTAAGAGGGCCATTGCCCGTGACTACCATTTTATCCATGCGTTACTCCACGAATGACTCTATCATGCCCGGAAAGATCTTTGATGACACTGATTTCGTTAAATATTTTTAAGTTTGCGAAGTGCTCTTTCATCGCGGGTCCCTGAGTCATGCCCATCTCCATCAACATGATTCCTGGAGACTTTAAGTGAATTCCGTAAACTTGCGACCAACTCTTCAACAAAGCAAGTCCCTCAGCCTCTGCATACAAAGCTGAGTTCGGCTCAAACTTCTTCACGTTTTCTTCCACACCCGGGTCGCCGTGAGCGATGTAAGGAGGGTTGGAGATGAGGGCATCGACTTTGTCCTTACCGACAAACTCTTTGTAGGCTGACATCACAATATCTTGGTTGGCTGCATCGGCATGAATGAATCTCACGCGATCAGAAAGTTCTAAAGTCTCTGCATTGCGTTTTGCCACTTCCAATGCCTTTTCAGAAAGGTCGACGGCGATCAAACGAGCTTCGGGAAATTCCTTCAGTAAACTAAGTCCAATACAACCGGAGCCACAGCCCAGATCAATAAATCCAAAATGAGATTCTTTTCCTTCGGCCCATTTAACAACTTCTTCAACGACGTGTTCAGTTTCAGGACGGGGAATAAGAACGGAAGAGTTCACTTCAAAACGATGACCAAAGAAATCGCGATAACCAAGTATGTAAGCAACAGGTTCCCCCGAAGCACGGCGGCGGACAAGCTCACGTAACACCGCAAGCTCGTCTTCTTTCATAGGTTGATCAAAGCGAAGATAAAGTTGAATGCGCTCAAGCTTCAAGCCATGCGCAAGCAAAAGCTCCGCATCCAAGCGGGGGCTTTCGATTTTTTTATCTTTGAAAAATGCCGTCGTCTTATCGAGGATTTCTTTTAGTTTCATTTATTAAGCAGAGGCGGTCTGTCTTTTTAAAGCCTCTGCTTGGAAGTTAGCAACGAGTGGGTCAATCAGCAACTCAAATGAGCCGCCCATGACCTGGTCTAGCTGATGAATCGTCAAACCGATACGGTGATCGGTGATACGAGTCTGAGGGAAATTGTAAGTACGGATGCGCTCTGAACGATCTCCCGTACCGATTTGCTCCAAACGGACATCGGAAGCTTCTTTACGAGCCTTCTCGTCTTCGATTTGTTGCAACTTAGCGTAAAGAATCTGGAAAGCACGCTCTCTGTTGGCAGATTGAGACTTACCTTCTTGGCACTTCACATCAAGACCTGTCGGAAGATGCACGACACGAACTGCGGATTCCGTTCTATTGACGGACTGACCGCCCGAACCTTGCGAACGCATAGTTTCAATACGCACGTCGCTCATCGGGATCTTGATTTCGTTCACTTCAACTTCAGGAATGACCGCCACAGTCACCGTGGATGTATGAATACGTCCTGCGGCTTCCGTTTTTGGAACACGTTGAACGCGATGAACACCGCTTTCATACTTCAATTTACTGAAAACCGAGTCGCCTGTGACGCTCGCGATGATCTCTTTTGCTCCGCCGGCATTACCTTCAGAGTAAGAAATCATTTCGACTTTCCAGCCTTGAGAAGAAGCGTAGTGCACATAACCACGGAAAAGCTCATCGGCAAAAAGTGCGGCCTCATCACCACCGGCTCCTGCGCGGATCTCTAAGATGGTATTCTTATCATCGTTAGGATCTTTAGGAATCAGGGCGATTTTGAGTTGTTGTTCAAGCTCAGGCAAAGAAGCTTCAAGCTCTTTAACCTCTTCACGAATCAACTCGCGCATTTCTGGATCTTGTTCCGCTGTTAAAAGCTCTTTGCTGGCTTTTAAGTTCTCTGTCTTTTTCTTGTAGTCACGATAAGGAACAACGATCTTTTCAAGGCTGCCAAGTTCTTTCATCAAAGCGCGATACTGAGTTTGGTTTGAAGCAATATCGGGCCTTTGAAGAGCCATATTGACTTCTTCATAGCGTGATTCAACTTCAGCCAATTTCGAGAACATGGGAGTTACTCCTAGAGCGGTTGCAAAATCGTGGGGCTCAGAAACGACAATGCGGTTCGAAGAGTGAACCGCATTTCATACAAGAACGTCCTCCGAACGGAGGGCCGAAATTTACTTTTTGCCGTAACGTTTTTTGAAACGATCGATACGACCTTCAGTATCCATCACACGTTGTTTACCAGTGAAGAAAGGGTGAGATGCAGAAGAGATCTCAACTTTGATCAAAGGATACTCTTTACCGTCTTCCCACTTGATAGTTTCTGAAGAATGAAGAGTAGTTGTTCCCAAGAATGCGTAATCGCAAGAGATATCCTTAAATACAACAGTATTTACTTTTGGATGTAGGTTTTGTTTCATGACCTGATTCCTTCTAAATAATTTAACCTATGGGTCTTAAGATGTAAGGGTTTAACATAGTGGTCCCCCTGTGTCGAGCAGAAATCGCTGCTTTTTTTGGCAACAAACTGCTTGCGGAAGGGGTGGATTGGTTTATAAATACCCTCGTATTATCAGCACCTTAACTAGGGTAACAAACGCCGGAGGTTTTGCAATGAAAAGCTCATCTGAAGTCGAAATTCAGGACTTCCAGGGATTCAAACCCGAGGCTTTTCGCTTTCTACGCTCCTTAAAACGCAACAACAAACGGGAGTGGTTTCAGCCGCGAAAAGAGAATTATGAAGAACTTCTTCGCCACCCCATGATGGCTGTTGTTTTTGAATTGGCCGAGGAGTGCAAAAGCTTTGCCCCTGAAATTGGCTTTAATCCAAAAAGAAATGTCTTAAGAATTTATCGCGACACGCGCTTTAGCAAAGATAAGTCGCCTTATAAAACGAACATCGCCGCAAGCTTTCCGTTTGGGACTTACGCAAAAAACATGGACAGCCCTGGGCTTTATTTGCATCTTGAGCCGGGCCAAGTGTTTGTAGCGGGCGGCCTTTACATGCCAAGCTCTTTGCAACTTCGAAAAATTCGCGAGTCTATTTTGAAAAATCCAGATGCGTTTTTGGATATCGTGGAAGCTCGTGAGTTTAAAAAACACTTTGGCGCGCTTGAGGGAGAGAAATTAAAAACCACTCCCCGTGGAATTTCCCCTGAACATCCGATGATTGAATATCTTCGTCACAAACAATTTTTCGTCTCTCATACTTTTGAAGAGAGCGTCGCGATGAAAAAAGATTTTCCGAAAAAGATCGCCAAAGAGTTTAAACAAATGATGCCTCTTTTACGTTGGCTCAATAAATCCCAAAGTCTGTGGTAAGTGTTGATTAACAATTTAATCTTTTGCTTTTTATCTTAAAGACCGGGCGGCTCTTGCCGCTCTTTGAATCCTCCTTGAAGCTGATCGCGAAACCAGGAGGATATTTTATGAAATCGTTGATCCTAACAACTACTCTGCTTGCCTTATCGGGGGCGGCTCACGCGGAAACTATTTACTGCTCTTTCACAGAACCGTTTTTAACCGTCACCTACAATTCAGAAACAAATAAAGTTGCAGTGACTTCTCCTGATCAAGGCTCGGCAGAGGCAGATGGACACGTTACTTATCAAAAAGGTGGGATCATAAAAATCACCGCTGACGGAATCACTCACTGGTTGGAAGTGAATCTTACAAAAGAAGGTTCCGATGGGATGTCTGACTTCGTCTATCCTTTTGAAGGCAGCGTCAGCGGACAACTTTTTGGTGGTTGTGAAACTGATACGCTCAAGAAACAACCGAAACCTTAACTCATACACGCGACAGACTTAGAAATAACAAAAGGGAGTCATAAGACTCCCTTTTGCAGTGTAGCCAGAAAAAAGAAGCAGGCACCTTTAGCCTGGGCCGGACATGGCTTTCAGGAAGTCGAGATTTGTTTTTGTGTTTCCAACTTTGTCGAGCAGGAATTCCATGGCGTCGACGGGATTCATTGGAGCTAAAACTTTTCTCAAGATCCACAAACGGTTGAGGTCCGCTTTTTCAACTAGCAAGTCCTCTTTACGAGTTCCTGATTTGTTGATGTCCATGCAAGGGAAGATACGTTTTTCCATAAGCTTACGATCCAAGTGGATCTCGGCATTACCAGTACCTTTAAATTCCTCGAAGATAACCTCATCCATACGAGAACCTGTGTCGATCAACGCTGTTGCGATGATTGTCAAAGATCCACCCTCTTCGATGTTACGAGCAGCACCGAAGAAACGTTTTGGTTTGTGAAGGGCATTGGAATCCACACCACCCGACAAGATTTTTCCAGAAGGAGGAACAACCGTGTTGTAAGCGCGGGCCAAACGAGTGATGGAATCTAACAAGATCACCACGTCGTGTTTGTGCTCAACCAAACGTTTTGCTTTTTCGATAACCATCTCTGCCACTTGAACGTGACGAGTTGGTGGCTCATCGAATGTTGACGATACAACTTCACCTTTTACAGTACGTTGCATGTCAGTCACCTCTTCCGGACGTTCATCGATCAAAAGAACGATCAACTTCACTTCAGGGTGATTGTTAGTAATTGCATTGGCAATTTGTTGCATCAAAACTGTTTTACCAGTTCTTGGCGGAGCAACGATCAAAGCACGCTGACCTTTTCCAAGAGGAGCCATCAAGTCCACAACGCGTGTTGTGTACTCACCAGGGCTGTGCTCAAGTTTAAGTCTTTCATTTGGGTAAAGCGGCGTTAAGTTGTCGAAAAGGATTTTATCTTTACCTTTTTCAGTCGTCTCGAAATTCAGAGAATCAACTTTCAAAAGTGCAAAGTAGCGCTCGCCATCTTTTGGCGGACGAACTGTTCCCGTAACAGTGTCACCTGTTCTCAAACCAAAACGACGGATTTGTGATGGGCTGACGTAGATATCATCCGGACCTGGAAGATAGTTGTAATCCGGCGAACGCAAGAAACCGTAACCATCAGGCAAGATTTCAAGAACACCAGAACCGTAAATATCTTGTCCCAATTTCGCAGCACGCTTCAAGATTTCGAAGATCATATCTTGACGACGAAGACCTGCCGCATTTTCGATTTTTAGTTTTGTCGCAAGCTCAGTGAGCTGTGTGATGTTTTTTGACTTCAAGTCCTTTGAAGACAACCAAGTTTTCTCTTCATCGGTTAACTGAATGTCAGCCAAATCCACTTCTTGAGTTTGCGCTGGTGGAGTTGAGTGAGAATCCTCACCTACAGGTTGACCTTCATCACGGTGTCTGTCACCACGATCCCCGCGATCACTGCGGAAATCACGGCGTGGATTGTTGTTTCTGTCATGACGATGTCCACCACCGCCACGATCGCCACGATTGTCCCTGTTATCGCGATTGTTCGGACGGAACTCGCGACGTTGTTGATGTTGGGGACGATCTTGTCTTTGTTGTTGTTCTTGTTGTGGAGCGGGGGCGGAAGCGGAAGCTTCAGAAGTTGGAGCTGCAGGAGGAGGTTCAGCGGCTACCGGCGCAGGGGCTGGTGCGGCTTGTGGTGCAGACTCAGCGGGTGTTTCTTCAGCGGACTTCGAACGAGTGCGCTTTTTAACGACTTCAACGCCTTGTGAATCTTTGGGCTCAGACAAACAAATTCTCCTTGTAGGATTAAATAAAGAAAAAGAGGATCTTAATAGATTAAGAAGTTTGATCCGATTGGAACTAAACTGTTTTGCTTGCCCTAACTTTCAGCGAAGAGGCTAATTCTGTCAACCGAAAATCTTTTGCGAGAATATTCAGAACCTTAATTATTTTTGTAATGCTTCTAAATTATAGAAATTACACATGATTTCAAAGGCTCAAAAAACCCCGGAAAACCAAGAAACTTCTCTTATTGAATAAGAGACTATCTAAAATTCCGACAGCCTTGAGTTTTTTCCCTGTATAAATTCCTAACAGTTTTCCCGCGCATTAAATTCCCTTATAAAGTTTTAATGTTTCAGGGAGACCCTATGAATTTTGTTCGAGCAATCACAAGCGCGTTGGTGGTTTTCAGTTCGTTGAACGCTTCTGCAGCCCCCTCTGCCTCCGTTACAAAAAAGATTTTAAGTCAGGGAGTTCCCCAAAAAGCTTACGAAAAACTTGTGAAGTATATGGATGAGTTTCAAGGACGCTCGTTCAATCAAGACACCTACTCTTGTGAGGGGCGCGACGCTGACAGCATCAGACCTTGCGAAGAAGAAAAACGCCGTCGCTCCAACCGAACAGTGACTTTGAATTCTCCCACTTATGTGGCGATCGTCGATTTTGGTTCTCCTTCTTCACAACGCCGTTTCTATTTGATCAATTTAAAGTCAGGCGACGTGAATAAATACTATGTCTCTCACGGTCTTGGCAGTGGTAAAGGTGATGTGCCGACGAAATTTAGTAACATCAAAGACTCAAAACAAACGTCTTTGGGAATGTACTTAACTGGAGAAGTTTATCAAGGTCACTACGGCAATACTCTTAGAATGTACGGACTTCAGGGTTCAAATGATGAAGCCTTCAATCGTGACATCGTTCTTCATGGGGCTTGGTATGTCGGAGAAGATTTCATCAACTCCACTAACGAAAGAACCGGACAAAAATATGGGCGTCTAGGTGTCAGCTGGGGCTGCCCTGCAGTTTCACTCGCGATTGCCGAAAAAATCATTCCTCTACTTAAGGGTGGAAGTTTGATCATGCATTATCATCCGACGTTGATGGATGAAGCTCTCTCTGGAAAAGAAGTTACTCTCAGTCAAAAGTAATCACATTGTCTCAATTTGATACATTTTAGGGGCTCTCCTAGAGAGCTCAAAATGTTCTGCCTATCGTCCGGGAATGGACGCATGTCTCCTCCTAGAACATGAATAGTGTTTTAAAAAAAGGGAACCCTTTCAAGTGTTTAAATGTGAGTCGGGCTTAGTCTAGTTTTACGAGAATTTGCTCTTATTTAATAAAAATGACCCCGACTACCTATTAATTTTTCGTAAGTAATACCGAAAGGATAGTATCCGCATATTAAGCACAAGGAGTCTAACGTGGAGGACACAGTTAATGTTCCGGCACCAAGAACCCCTCTTAACCTAGAGGTTTCGTTCAAGCGCAATTACGCGCGCGAGCAAACCAGAGGCACGCTTAAAAATATCAGCATCACGGGCGCCTTTCTGGAATTTATGGGTGGGGATGTACGAGCCAACGAAAAGTTAAACCTAGTATTCGTCGTCGCAGGTCGCGAGCGCAAAGTAGCAGCTCATGTGATCTGGACAAATTCAGTAGGCTGTGGAGTGAAATTCATGCCTGTGAATAATAGAGACGTGCAAATCGTCGACGACTTGATTTATTTTGTCGAGAACAGTCGAGAAGATCGCAGGTCTGTGATGGACACCATCTTCAAAAAAGTAGGCTAGAAAAAAGTTCGGCCGAAAATAAAAAGAGCGAGTTTTTACTCGCTCTTTTCTTTTTTTACTCACTGGTTGTTTCGGATTAAGTTCCGACGTGAGTGTTATCCATAGCTTGTTGTTCAAGCTCTTTTTGTTTTCTCTTCTTTCTCATCACAATAAGAACTGCCAAACCTGCTGCCGCTAGACCCACAACAGCCAAAGCCATTGTCGTGTCGTTATCCATTCCTGTCGGCGCTTCTTCAGCAATTTGTTGCTGTGGAGCTGGCGGATTCACAGCCTCAACTGGTGGAGGAGGTGGAGGTGCCATTTGCTCTTGAGCAAGATCTTGCGGAGGTGGCGGAGGCGGAGCCATTTCCATTGCCGGCGGTTGCTCTGGCATTGGAGGAGGCGGAATTTCGCCTTGAGCTTGTTGCGGTGGCATTTCCTCTGGTGGAGGCAATGCAGGAGCTTGAGGTTCTTGCGGAGGAGGAGCTGGCATTGAGCTCGCTACCTCTTGGTGAGGAACTTGAGGAGCCGCAGCCACTGCGCCGCCTCTCCAGTAACGAAGTTCCGTACCTTCAGCAATATTACCTTTAGAGTCTACAGAGTTGCTTGACCATACTTCTTTCCAAGCATTGTCATAACCCAAAAGATCTTTAGAGATTTTTCTGATGTTGTCGCCAGACTTCGCTACGTAAGTTTCAGGAGCCATGCCATTGTCTTCGTAGTAAGTGATGACTTTTGAAGAATCATCCATGCGATGAGGAGAGTTGTAATAAACTTTGTCTCCAGGACGAACATCGCGAGATGCCAGTGTTGGATTTCCTTTTTTCAACTCTTTCGTTTTATCCGCGCCGTAAATCATCTGGCTGATGCTTGCAAGAGAATCACCCGGGCGAGCGAAGTAAACCGTGTTGTACCAAGTTTTTCCAACCTTCCAAGGAGCCGTCGCCACTTTTTGCAAAGGAACACTGGCTTTCTTTGGAGCTTCTTCTGAAGAACTATCAACAACTGTTGTTGAAGTCTCTGTTTTCGTAGAGCTTTCAACCATTGTCGTTGTGTCAGGAGTTGTAGAGATCGCTGTATCAACGACTGTTGTGGATTCAGCAGGAGGTGGCGGCACATCTGTTGCTTCAGCAAATGGATCTGCTGGCAAAGTTTCTGTGCTTGTCGCGACATCTGTTTTTTCAGTAGTAGCTTGTTCGTCACCAACTGTGGATTCCGCAGTCGTCGTCGTTGTTTCTGTTGTCGTTGTAGTTTCACCCAACGCATCTTCAGGAAGTTGATCACTTGCTAAAGAATCATCTCCAGCGATTTCAAGAGCTTCGTCGCCTTCAAGTTTTTCGAGATCAGCAGAATCATAATCAGCCGCTACTTCAGAGTCCGCTTGACTATCTTTAGACGTACAGCTTGTTAGCTGGAAAGCCAGACCTAAGCACGCTAGTAAGACTACGAGTTTTTTCATCATGTGTTCATCCTTGAGTGATGCTATGAAACATACTGTTTCAGTTAAGCGTTATTAACAATTTAAAGCACAAGATAGAAGGCTTGCAAATATTAATCAAACCACTGGACTTTCGGTCTACTTAATCTTGAGCTTGGTGCCAATTTTAACTTTGTTTTTGTCAAACCAGCCTTTATTCATCTCTAGCGCATATTTTGCCGGCTTGGCACTCGCATAAGAAGGAAGTTGAGGATCCGGAACGCCTTTACCAGAGACCATTTCCTGAACATCGATCAAGGTCCCGTTCTTATCAAAGTAGCCGATGGAGAGATCTATTAATGTGTTCTTCATCCAGAAGAATCTCGTCTCTTCATTCTTAAATATAAAGAGCATTCCTTCATCTGGTCCCATTTTGTCTCTGAACATAAGTCCACGTTCATGCTGGTCCGGAGTTTCGGCAATTTCTACGACCAAGGTCTTAGTACCCAACGTGATCTTCTTCTTTTTAAATTCTGTCGCCATCGCCGCACTAGAAAAGAGAATTTGGAAAATGGCGGCCAGAGTGAGAAGGGCTAAGAATTTATTTTTGGAGCATCTCAAGAGCGACGCCATAACGGACTCCTTTTGTAGACACGATCATTCCTGGTAAGTTTAGCGCCTCAATCACCGCGAGTAAAATAGAAGCTCCCGCATAAATGATATCCGCTCTTCCGCCCAGTTGATATTTTGTTTTCTTTTCTTCAACAGTTGTATTTGCAAACTCATCAACCCAATACGCCAGACGTTCTTTTTTCAAAAAGAAACCATCCACCTTTTTTTCATCATAGCCGCCGACTTCAATAGCCACTAATGATGTGGGAGTTCCCGCGACTGCAATAATTTGATCTATCTTTTCTTTTTGTAGTTCCGGAAGCACTGTCTTGAGTTGCTCCTGAATGTACTTTTGAAGGTTTTGTCTTTCATTTTGGGGCACAGGTTGAGTGCTGATGAACTTTTCCGTCAAACGCACGCCACCGATGTTCAAACTTTCACCGAAAAGAATTTTTGAACCTCGGCCTGAAATAAGTTCTGTGGAACCACCGCCGACATCGACAACCAAAGAGGTTTTTTGGTCATCCGTGGCTCCCGCGGTCGCTCCTTGATAAGTGATGCGAGCTTCGTCCTCGCCGGGAATGATCTCTATGGGAATCCCTAAATCTTCACCGATCTTAAATAATTCTTTTCCGTTTTTTGCATCGCGGGCGGCGGAAGTCGCCATTGCCAGGATGCGATCTACTTTGTGCGCATCAATCTCTTTTTTAAATTCTGTAAGGCATTGGCGGGCCCTTGTCAGAGCGTCGGGATGAAACTCTCCCGTTTTGTCGACACCTTGCCCGAGGCGGACTACTTGCGCTAAATCTTTATAAACTTTCGTAATGCCTTTTTCCGATCCTTCGGCAATAAGACATAAAAATGTATTCGTACCTAAATCAAGGGCTGCAACTTTCATATTACTTTAATTTCTCTTGAAGAATTTTATTCACCAGTTCTGGATTCGCCTGACCTTTGGAAGCCTTCATCACCGCGCCGACAAAGAATCCAAACAGATTTTTCTTTTTACCTGTTTTATGATCGTCCACGGCTGGTGCATTGGCTGCCAAAACTTCATCGATGATTTTTTCAATAGCCGCCGGATCTGACAACTGTACAAGGCCTTTTTCTTTCACGACGACTTCAGGGTCTTTACCTGATTGCCACATTTCTTGAAAAACCGTTTTCGCGATCTTGCCAGAGATAGTCCCTTTGTCGATCATCACGATCATACGTCCAAGTTGTTCAGGCTTGATCGGAGAATCTTTAATATCTTTATTTGCAGAGTTTAATTCTCTTAAGAGTTCCGTCATAATCCAGTTGGAAGAGGATTTGAAATTTTTAGACTCTGTCGCTGTGGCTTCATAGAAATCCGCTAAAGATTTTTCTGTCGTAAGCACGTGAGCATCATGTTCTGGCAACGCATGTTCTTCTTGAAAGCGCTTTGCGCGAGTAATCGGAAGCTCTGGAAGTTCTTTTTTGTATTTTTCAATCATCGCTTCGCTGACGATTACAGGTAAAAGATCTGGATCAGGGAAGTACCGGTAGTCTTGAGCATCTTCTTTCGTGCGCATCGAGAAAGTGCGGTTTTTATCCGGATCCCACAAGCGTGTTTCCTGAATGATCTTTTCATTTCTTTCAACGGCATCAATTTGACGTTCGATTTCGTACTCAATGGCTTTTTCCACGAATCGAAATGAATTGATATTTTTGATTTCAACTTTCGTTCCAAATTGTGGCGCGCCCACTTTGCGCACAGAAACGTTACAGTCGCAGCGCAAGGAACCTTCTTCTAGGTTTCCGTCGCAGACATCCAAGTAACGCACGATTTGACGAATGGTTCTTCCATATTCGGCAGCCTCTGCAGGGCTGCGGATATCGGGACCAGAGACGATTTCTAGAAGAGGAATCCCTGAACGATTGTAGTTAATTAAAGTGTGGTCGCCATGATGGATGGATTTCCCCGCATCCTCTTCCATGTGTGCGCGCGTGATAGAAACCGTTTTTTCAACACCATCTACTTTAAAAGAAACTTTTCCATTTTCACAAATGGGCTGGTCGTATTGGGAAATCTGATAGCCCTTGGGGAGATCCGGATAGAAATAATTTTTTCTGGCAAAGATAGACTTACGACGAATATCACATCCCAACGCCAATCCTGTTTTGATGGAAAACTCCACAGCCTTCCTATTTAGAACAGGTAAAGTTCCAGGCATTCCCACGCTGACCGGCGATGTATTTTCATTGTCACCTGCATTGAACTCCGTAGAGTCTGCGCAGAAAATTTTTGTCGCCGTACTTAGCTGCACGTGAATTTCAATACCAATGACCGCTTCAAAACCTCTATACGACATGGGGATTTTTTCCTTTCACAGGAGAAGCACCTTCAAGAGCGTAAGCCACGTCCAACATTTTTTGCTCTTCAAAGTGACTTGCCGTGAGCTGAATTCCAATCGGCAAACCATCTTGAGATAAACCAAACGGCACACTCATACCTGGCAGGCCTGCCAAGTTTGTGGATGTCGTGAAAATATCATTCATATACATCGCGAGAGGATCAGAAATACGCTCATTGATTTTAAATGCCGGAGCCGTCGTCACAGGGCTTAAGATCACGTCACATTTTTTAAAGGCTTCAAGATATTGATTTGTAATCAAACGACGAACTTGGCCCGCTTTATTATAATAGGCATCATAGTAGCCGCTGGAAAGACAGTATGTTCCAAGCATGATACGACGTTTGACCTCGCTACCAAAACCAAGGCCGCGAGTTTTTCCGTAGAACTCTTCAAGATCAATGGCAGAGAGATTTTTAAAGTCTGCTCTAAAGCCGTATTTCACACCGTCGTAACGTGCAAGATTCGAAGAGGCTTCACTGGCGGCAACAAGATAATAAACGGGAACTGCGAACTCCGTCATAGGCACAGATACTTCGATAATTTCTGCGCCCATTTTTTTCAAGGTATCAACAGAGTTTTCCACAGTCTTTTGCACGTCAGGATGAAGACTTCCGGTCATGTACTCTTTCATTAGACCGATTTTCATTCCTTTAACATCCGCTTTTAGATTTTGGCTCCATGTCGGAACTTTTTTCTGTGTTGTTGTTGAATCGAGTTCGTCAAAACCAGACATAACTTCCAAAGTAAGAGCCGCGTCTTTGACGGTGCTCACCATGGGGCCCGCTTGATCTAAAGAAGAGGCATAAGCGATAATCCCATAACGACTGATGCGACCGTAAGTCGGTTTCACACCCACGATCCCGCAAAAGCTTGCTGGTTGGCGAATAGAGCCCCCAGTGTCTGTTCCCAAAGTTCCTGCAACCAAGCGCGCGGCTTGAGCGGCCGCCGAGCCACCAGAAGATCCACCAGGAACACGGTCCAAATTCCAAGGATTTTTCACAACGCCATGAAAGGATGTTTCATTCGAGGAACCCATGGCGAATTCATCTTGATTTAGTTTTCCTAAAACCACGATGCCCGCTTTTTTCAGCCTCGCAACGGCTGTCGCATCATAGGGTGGAACAAAGTTTTCTAAAATTTTCGATCCGGCCGTAGTCTTAAGGCCTTTTGTGCAAAACATCTCTTTGATTCCAAAAGGAACGCCCGCAAGAATACCCACGTCCTCGCCTTTGGCGATCCGTGCATCAATGAACTCTGCTTCTTTCACGGCTTGTTCATTTTTAGAAGTAAACGAGTTTAATTTTCCATCTAAGGACTCAATGCGCTTTTGAAAGTGTTGCGTGACTTCTTTAGCACTGACATTCTTGGTTTTAACGGCTTCGGCAATTTCAGTAATGGAGGCAAATGTTAAATCCATTTTTGATCCTTACACAACCGGTGGAACTTTAAAGAGGTTGCCCGCTTTCGCTGGAGCATTGGAGGTCATTTCCTCCGCAGAAAACTCCTGTTTTACAACATCTTCACGCCAATAAGCTTCTATTTCAGTCGGAGTTACGAGAGGCTCAACGCCAGCGGTATTTATTTTGGAGATTTGTTCGAAGTGATTGAGGGCCTTGGCCAACTGGGCACTGTACTCTTGAGCTTCTTCTTCGGTCACGTGGAGGCGAGCGAGCTTGGCTATGTGCTCGATGGTTCTTTTATCAATCACAGGGATCTCCTTCGCGGAAATTGAAGATTTAAAAATACACAACAATAGAACCCCTCGTCACGCTTTGGGCGTCGCATCCTATATCGACTAGACCTTTTCCATCTGAGCAGAGCAGTGATAGATTCTTCCCATGTCTAAAAAGCGCCACGAAGAGCTCAAAAAAATTATCTCTGAACACGACTATAGCTATCACGTTATTGATCGCCCCACGATTACAGATTTCGAATACGATCAGCTTTTTGAAGAGCTTCGTCAGATTGAAAAAACGGAAAAAGGCCTGAACCTTTCGGACTCTCCCACACAAAGGGTTGGCGCGGCTCCCTTGGCTGCTTTTGAAAAGGCCTCCCATCGCCTTCCGATGCTTTCTTTGGCGAATAGCTATTCTCCCGAGGACATTACGGATTTTGATGAACGCGTTAAGAAGTTTTTGAGTACGGATAAAGATATTCAATACCTTTGCGAGCCTAAATTTGACGGACTTTCCATGGAGCTTATTTATGAAAACGGGCTTTTTGTAAGAGCTCTCACTCGTGGAGATGGAACTGTCGGCGAAGATGTCACCCAAGGTATCCGGACTATCAAAAGCATTCCACTAAAGCTTTCAATTAAAAACCCGCCTCCTCTTTTAGAAGTTCGTGGCGAAGTTTTAATGTTTAAGCAGGACTTTGCAAAACTCAATGAGGCCCAACAAGAAAGTGGACAGCAAACTTTTGCAAATCCCAGAAATGCAGCCGCGGGCTCAGTCAGACAGCTTGATCCTAAGATCACGGCGTCTCGTCCTTTGCGTTTTTATGCTTATGCATTGGGTGCTGTTGAAGGTGTCGAATTTAAAACCCAGCAAGAAATCGAAGATTATTTTGCGACAGTGGGAATTCCTTCTCTTCGCAATAACGAGGAATTTGATCTGGTAAAAGTTTGTGAAGGTCCTTTGGCGGTCGTGGATTATTATTATGAAGTCGAAAAGATTCGCCCAAATCTTCCGTTTGATATCGACGGCGTTGTTATCAAGGTAAATTCTCTGCGCTTGCAAGATGACTTGGGATTAGTTGCAAGAAGCCCACGCTGGGCAACGGCCGCGAAGTTCAAGCCCGAACAAGCGCAAACAGTGATCGAAAATATCGTCATTCAAGTCGGACGAACAGGGGCTTTAACTCCGGTTGCGATCATGACGCCTGTAAAAGTGGGCGGTGTGACCGTGACCAATGCCACTCTTCACAATCAAGATGAAATCAATCGCAAAGACGTACGTGTCGGTGACACGGTCATTATTCAACGCGCTGGTGATGTTATTCCGGAAGTGGTTTCTGTTATTGCGGAAAAAAGACCCAAGAACAGCAAGCCTTTTGAAATGCCTACTCATTGTCCGGCCTGTGATTCACCTGTGCAAAAAATGGAAGGTGAGGTTGTCACTCGATGTGTAAACCCACTTTGTATCGCAATGGTGAAAGAATCTTTGAAGCACTTTGTAGCTCGTCGTGCGATGAACATCGACAAGGTCGGTGATCGTTTGATTGAGACGCTTGTTGATAATAAATTGCTTTCCCGTTTTTCGGACTTCTATCGCATTACGAAAGAAGACATCCTTAAGCTTGAACGACAAGGGGACAAGTCTGCTGAAAACGTTATTAAAAGTATCGATAACAGCAAACATCCAACCCTGGCTCGTTTTATCTTTGCTTTGGGAATTCGCTTCGTAGGTGAACAAACCGCGAAACATCTTGCGGATCACTTCCTCACGGTTGAGAACTTTATCAAAGCCAGCGAAGAGGATTTGCTCATCGTTCCTGAGATCGGTCCGAAAGTTGCCAAAGCCATCGTGGCGTGGACATCCAACAAAGAACTCGTTAAAGAAGTTCATGAAATGCAAAAGCTGGGAGTGCAAATTGCAAATCCGGTGCGCTCTCAAGAGGGAAAGCTTTCAGGAATGAGTTTCCTTATCACCGGCACCTTGCCTGTGAAACGCGATGACGCCAAAGACTTCATTGAAAAAAATGGCGGAAAGATTCTGGGTTCGGTTTCTTCAAAACTAAATTATCTTGTGGTCGGTGACGACCCGGGCTCTAAGCTTGAAAAAGCTCAAAGCCTCGGTGTGACAGTCATCTCTTGGGATGATTTGCAAAAAATGATTTAGAAAAGATTAACGGACTCCGGCTCTTGGAGCCGTGTCTTTATTAGCTTGAACTAACTCCGCCATTCGGCCGCGCAAGTGAGAGCATGTTGTGCCCAAATCCTTGATGCTGTGATCAACTCGCTTGCTGGCGTAACCTCTTTTTTCAAAGTGTTTGCGCAGTGAGCTTTCATCTTGCTGACAAAGAGTATCTACACGACGAACCAACGCACGATAAGAGTGCGGGTTGTTGCGTGCGAATTCCAAGGCGTCTTTTGCAGGAGGAGCTTTTTTTGCACACTCTTCCGTCGCATTTTTCGCGCGAACTGTACAAACAGGTTTTCCATTAAGCAAACCGAAAATCACAGGATTGCACAACACCGTGGCTTTTCCATCTTGTGTGTCGCCTTTGACAGCGCCTTCTTTGCTATTCTCTTTGCACGAATAGACGACTTTCTTTCCTGAAGCATCAAAGATTTCTTTTTCAGAAACCGGACTGCAGTTTTGACCTTGCAACGCCCAACCGGCGTAAATACATGCGAGGCGACCGCTTGAAGTCACTTCGTCGACATCGAGATTGTCGTTACTCTTAATGCCGCCCGTATCACCCAGTTCTTTAAGTTTGTAGTCTTCAATCCGACGATCATTCGAAGCACGCTCAAGAACTGCACCCGTGGAGTCACGTCTTTCCACTGTTGTCAGCGGGCCCGCTTTAGATGGTTTTTCAACTCGAGCATCAGGACCGAGTTCAACCACAACAGGTTGTGACGAGGATGGTGTTACGATTTTTTTAACAACGGTGTCTCTGCGGATGACCGGAGTTGCAAACTCCAAAGCGCCGCCTTCGTCTTGCACTTGTTTCACGTGCTCTTCTAATTTTTTCGGATCAATGCCAACACGAGCCCCACGGTAATCTTTGTTTTCAAATGCCTTCATCAGATCCTGAGTGACTTCAGAAGAACTTTTGTAAGGGTTGCTAGAACATACATTCACGCCACTGACGGCGTCGCCAGGACAATAAATACAAATGCGCGAAGGGTTCGCGTAATTTCTTACCTGACATTTTTCATCCGCAGCTTGCGCTGGTGTCGACTGAGTCAAAAACTGTATTGTCGTGCAAATACCTGTGGAATTTTGCAGGCGCTCCATCATCCAAGGAAAAATAGAAACGAACTTCGGTGGTTTTGCGCTAATACGCTCACCACTTTCAATCATTTCAATATTGTGATTAAAAGCTCTGAGTTCACGAATCCAAGCCTCTTGGTTTTCTGGCGTGAGCGCACGAAACTCTTCATAAGATAAGGTGATCTTATCCGTGAGTTTATAGAGGGCCCCATCGGCGTTTGCTTGAAACGCACAGATATTTAGCAGCACAAAAAGTAAAACCAATGCCTTCATAAAGATTTCCTTTTTTATGAATCCGTATCAAATATCGGCATTTGTGTGGCTTAACTTAAGACACCAGACTTTAGTCTGGGTAGGAGCCTAAAACTAAAAAACCCACAGTCTCTTCGACTGTGGGTTTAAATTTTTAGCTTATGGTGAAACTATCAATTAAAGGTGATCGATCACGATGTCGCGAGCCATAACAGTCTTACGACCATCAGCTTTCGCACTCTCAACACCCTTCAAGCAAAGTTGCTCGATAGCTTTGCTAAGAACATCAATTGTCTCAGCAGAAGTGTTCATTTGACCTTTTTCCTTGATGAGTTTTTTCACTTTGCTTGTCACTACAAGTACGTCTGCCATGATTAAACCTCTCCATCCATGTGTTTACCAATAAAAGGTTTGCATAGGGTCTAGAAATTGACAATATGAAATCTTCTTGCGGCGCACTAATTCTAAGCGCGCCCAGGATTTGTCAAAAGTTCTGACTTTCCATCGGCAAACCGGAAGAGTTCCGCCTGTCGCGATCCCGTTTCTGCCGGAGAAATCCACACAAAAGTTTTTTGATCCAAGGGTTTAGTACACTCAACATCTAGAAAAGCTGGGGACCAACACCCACTGTTTAAGTGTTCAACGGACCCGATAATTTCATGGCGCGTGTGGTGAGTGTGACCAAAGACAATGCGCTGCGCTTTTGTAATTGCACTCGCCATAGCGAGCACTCGTTCATCGGGTTCTTTGTATCCAGAAACCAGGGATGTCACCGATTTACTGTAGAAAAGGAAGAATGGCAGCAACAAGAACAGAGGAATGAACGCCCAAAAAAACGAAATCTCATAGACCGAGCGAACAAAAACCATCAGTTGGAAAATCAAAAAGAACGCGATGAAGATGATGAAGGCGCGATCCAACCACAGCTCTCGGGCTAACAAAAACGGATTGCTCGCTGCTGGGGCCACAAAAAGTTCCTTAAGCTCCCGCACCATGCGAGGTTCGGCATTGGATTTTTCCGCGATAAAAGAAACTCGATCTTCGATCTTTAAAGGATTTCGAATGGGCGCCGCAAGACGATCAAAAAAGGAATGAAGAAGGGTCATTACAGCACCCCAGAACCAAGTGAAAACCAATCCCGGCTGAGCCTTCGCTACGTACTTAAAGAAGAAGCGAATGTACTCTGGCAAAGTCATAATGTAGTTCGTGTCGACATGAGGATTGAAAAAACCCATACCGTTCATGATGTAGCGACATGCGAGATTTCCAAATGGCAACTTCAAAGAGACGAAATTATAACCGTGCACAAATGGATTGATGGGATCTTCACACATACAATACGGATCGTATTGATTTCCGTGTTCGATCAATGTGTCTTGATTGCTGATGTAAAACCATTCTACGAAACGCACTTCATGGCGCTTGTGTTCTGGCAAGTTTAAGTGGCGATAGATTTCTTCCTGCACTTCGGGAAAATGCAGTTCGAGGTCATGGTTACCCATAACAAAAACGGCGCGATTGCCTCGCAGAATAAATTCTCTTAAAGCCCGAACAAACTCCACATGGTCTTTTAAAATCACTTCAATTTTAAATCGGGAGCGCTCCTCACGGGGATAAAGTCCGCGGTGACGCTCTAGCCAACCGACATGAAACACGGGTTCATCGGGAAGGCGCAACACACTGTCAAAATCAAAAATGTCGCCGTTCAAAACCAGCTCCACCGGAGCCCCTTGAGATTTTTCTTCGATATGCTTTAAGAAAGTTTCAAAGACATCATCAAAAAAGAATTGTCGAGTCTTAAACTTTTTCCACAAAGGGAAACGCAAACGCACCGGCTCTGCTTCTGTTAAATGCAAATCACTAATGATCGCCGTGTGCGAAGCGGTTTTAAAATCAGGAAAAGAGTGTGAAAAAGAAGTGGGCAAATCTGCCTCCCAAGAATATGATCGTGCAGATGAACGAATTTATCAAGAACCTGAAGACTCCAATTGCAATTGTCGGTATGGGAAAAAGTGGCGAAGCGGCAAAACGCCTTCTTCTACACTTTGGTTTCACCCCTGGCTCTGTCCTCACATTTGACGTTAAGTTGGAGTCTGCCGACTATAATGACCCCGAGGCTCTTATGGCCAAAGCCGCTCCTAAAACTTTGGTGGTTTCTCCCGGCGTTCCATTAACATCGGCTTGGATTCAGAAGGCCAAAGACAGTGGTGTTAAGATCACCAGCGAAATATCTTTAGCTTGCTCATGTTTGACGACGGAAAAACTCATAGGTGTCACTGGGTCTGTAGGAAAAAGTACAACCGTCTCACTTTTGGGCGCAGGTCTTGAGGCTTTTTCACCAACGGCTTTTGTTGGCGGAAATTTGGGAACTCCGTTTGCCGCCTACGCCGCCGACGTTCTTGAGGGGACACGGTCCCGTGCAGATTGGGTGGTGTTAGAACTTTCCAGCTACCAATTGGAAAACTGCGAAAATCTCAAACTGGATTATTCGGCCATCACTTATTTCACATCGAATCATCTTGAGCGTTACGAAAACCTCGAACACTACTACCGCACCAAGTGGAACATCCTTTCATTGACCAAGAATGCGATGTTTTTAAATAGCGAAGGTGGTGATTTGGTTGAGTACTTTAAAAAGAATCACCACGAACAAGTTTTGGTCGTTTCAAAAAAAGATCCCACTCTCGCAAACCTTCAATTGGAAAAAGCCCAACTCATTGGACAACACAATCAAGACAATCTTGCTTTAGCTTCTTCGTTGGCGCTCGCAGCTGGTTGGCCACAAAAAGCCATTGAGGGTATGAAGTCGTTCAAAGGACTTGTGCATCGTCTTGAGAACATGGGTTCCTTCAAAGGCGTCCGTTTTATCAATGACAGTAAAGCCACGGCGATGGATAGCGTTCTTATTGCTGCGACGGCGGCCTATGACACTTTAGAAAACTCCGGAAAATTGGTTTTACTTTTAGGCGGACGAGATAAAAATCTGCCTTGGCAGGATTTGATTCCTCTTAAGAATTTCAACGGTGTTGAGTTTGTGTTCTTTGGCGAGTGTCGCGAAATTGCGCAGAAAAAATCTTTATTGCCTGGAAACTCTTTTGCAAAACTGGGTGAAGCTTTGGCCTATGCATTTTCTAAGGTGAAATCTCATGACACTGTTTTATTAAGTCCCGGCGGAACAAGTCTGGATGAATTTAAATCATTCGAAGATCGCGGGAATTTTTTTAAGAAAAAAGTCGAAGAATTCGCGAAGGCCTAATTACTCGCGGAAGCTGAGAACCGAAAGTGAATTCGCATCCACTGGAAGTACGCGAGAGTAAATCTTTTGCGTACGACTTCCAACGACCACCACTTCATGAGTGTCTTCAGGAACATTGTAAAGAATGAAACCGCCACCCGCGATTCCTTTGCGGTTTTGCAAAATGCGCCCTTGCATATCGAAATACACAATATGACGAGGCTCAAAGGTATCATAAGCTGCTAGGTACACTTCAAAGTCTTCATCAGGAACAAAACCGACGACAACTCCGGCACTCGCAGGATCATCAATACGCAAATATGTCTTAATGGAATTCAACCATGACCAGTGTACGAGTGGCGCATGAATAAACGCATCACTATCATTGTAAAGATATCGAGCAGCAACATAGTCAGCACCCTCGGGTTGAATGCGCATCATTCCCAAGCGGCTTAGGTGCGGAAGGTTGATTGTTGCAACTCCATCCTTCACTTCTAAATCTTCATTCAAACTTTGCATTGTCACGAGAGCCGACCGAGCTTCACCCGTGAAGGCATCATAAATACGTAAAGGCACAGCCTCCGTTTTAATTGTCGACTCAATGTCACCTTGAGCGACAGAGCCCTCTTCAACAACCACGTTCTGATAACCAAGAATAGAATCTGATCTTGTGGCTAGCAGAGAATGAAATCCTGGGTCCACTCCAACAAAGGCAAACAAACCGTTTTCACTTGTCGTTTTTAGTTTTGGATCCGGAAGCATGAATTGATTGAAGTAAACCGGTTGCAATCCAGAATCGGATTCTACTACCACATCAATGCCTGAAAGATTTTTTCCATCAAGACTGACTCGACCCCAAACAATTGTTGGCGCTCCATCAAATGACTGCGTTCTTTGTTGCGCGACGATATCTTGTAAAGCTTGAATCATCGAATCCGGATAAAGTTGAGACTTAAACTCTTGTCCTGAAATAACAATCGCCGCTGTTTGCATGTGCTTCGGAGCCGCCGCTCGCAT
Organism: Bdellovibrio sp. HCB-110; assembly: GCF_047323225.1. GTDB lineage: Bacteria > Bdellovibrionota > Bdellovibrionia > Bdellovibrionales > Bdellovibrionaceae > Bdellovibrio. The sequence continues at coordinate 46,088 of NZ_CP178750.1, read as the reverse complement.
CACCGTGCTTGAACCCTTCGTCACATTGTCCATGGCCACAAAGCCATCTTTTTTAACGGCTACTTCGCTTGCACCTTTAACAAAAGTCACACGCGTTTGCGGAGGGGCAGCGTCGTTGGCTTTAGGGTTGTAAGCGCTCGTCACGATCCCAGCAAAATCAGGATGCGGTTCAATGCGAATCTTAGGTCCTTGTAAAGGTTTTGCCTGAGAAGCCACCAAACGATTCAAACGGAAAGAACCTTCACCCAACGTCTTGCCATCTTTATTCACAAGACGGGCAACAATGGTTCCCGAAGTGTCCTCGACATCTATATTATAAAGACCTTGTTGCAAATCCACGCGACCGAGTTCTTTCAGGATACCTTCATCGCTACGACGAATTTCTATATGATGTTCATTTGTAACTGCAAGCCCACCTGTAATTTCAAGAGGACCTACAATAGAACGAGTGCCAGAAGATTTTTGTTCTTCCACCAAAGAGTTTGATGGAAGAAACCCTTGTCCTTGATCCGACGAAGAATTGGGATTACCGCCAGATGGAGTTGAAGAAGGACCGGCATCTTGATCTTGATTATAACGAACTTGTGGACGAGGAAGATCTGTACCTTTCTGGCCCGAAGAACTTGTTGCCGCAACGTAAACTCCATTCGGAGAAGCTGCTGCGGGCGCCGTGAGAGCTCCCGATTTTTCAAGAACATCTTTCGCCATTTCAGACCAAGTTTGACCTTGCCAGTTTTCTGCTAAAACTTCACTGCGTCTTTGCGCTTCTTGCAAACGAACTGCCTGAGATCGCGGAAGCTGATCTATCCAAGAATTATCTTGTGCAGCTACTTCGCTTTGCTCCCTAGAAGGCTGAGGGTTGGAAGCATAGGTGGCCTCAGCCACAACTTTTTCAACATTCTTTTTTAGAACCATTTCCGGCAGTTCCACTTTTTGTGAATAAAGAGGAGCGGAAGATTTTTCTGCTGCTAAATTTCTTGGCGTGATTTTTTCAATACGCGCCCACTCATTGGCAACACGTTCTGATTCTAAAACTTCTTCAAAGGCGATATGAGGAGGAGAATTTTTTTGCGCTTTAATTGTGAGGGCTTCGTAAATAGGAATGAACTTCAAGCCACCTAACTGGCTTGACCAGCAAAAGCATCCCGCTATTACTGCCAACGGTAAGACCCGTCGAAGTCGCATTCCTTGCAACATTCACCTCATCTAAAAAAGCGGTCTCATAAATGTCAAATGCGCGGAGAGAGGAGGAAGCCGTACATCGTACTGTGACGACGAAGCGACAAAGCAGTTGGCATTTATGAGACCGCTTAGTCATTTCTGACTATTCTCATGTTAATTAGAAGGAGCGGAAGTCGTCAATAACGTTGCGGTTGTCGCGACTTTGGTTAAGCGACTGGCGGATCTTTTCGGCAATAATACCAGCCCTGTCATCATCGCGATCAAGCAGATCAAAACCGCCATCTTCATTACGACCTTCGACTAGGACCTCGACCTGAACATCATAAGGGCGGCGATCACCAAGGACTGTGACGTGAGTGTAATAGCGCTCACGTACCATGTCCATCTTCTCGATATTCTTATTCTTTTTATCGTAGAATTGAGAAACAATTTCGCGCCCGTTCTGGCTGATCGAGCGCGGCTCCCCAATCACACTCATAACGGCGCGACGGGTTTCACTGACATTCAATGGAGTCTCTCGAATGATCACTCCGCCTGTTCTGCAACTAGACAAAAGGAGAGTTGAACCTAAGAGAAAAAACCAAATGAGCTTATTCATTACTTCTTAGCCTTATTCCAATCATCCAAGAACTGTTTGATACCTTTGTCAGTTAACGGATGGTGAGTCATTTGTTGCATAACCTTAAATGGAATAGTCGCAATATCCGCGCCCATTTCAGCTGCAATTTGAATATGCATTGGGCTTCTCACACTAGCGACTAGGACTTCAGTCTCGAAATCGTAGTTTTGGTACATTTGAATAACCTGATCAACCATCGTCATACCTTCAACACCAATGTCGTCAAGGCGACCTACGAATGGAGAAACCATTGTTGCTCCCGCTTTAGCGGCAAGCAAAGCTTGCATTGGCGAGAAGACCAACGTGACGTTTGTCTTAATGCCTTCTGCTTTGAATTTTTTTACAGCAATCATGCCGTCTTCACACATTGGAACTTTCACCACAACGTTAGAAGCCAGTTTCGCAAGTTCCTTTCCTTCGCGGAACATTTCTTCGGCTTGAAGACTGATAACTTCTGCAGACACAGGTCCAGAAACTTCTTTACAGATTTCTTTGATCACGTCGTGGAAAGGCTTTCCAGATTTTGCAATCAAAGAAGGGTTTGTCGTAACACCATCAACCCAACCACGTAGATTGGCTTGTCTGATTTCTTCGATTTCCGCTGTGTCGATGAAAAACTTCATGGGAACTCCCGCAAGGTAAGAGATGCATTATTAAATATAACAATAAATTTGTATGCTGGCTGGAATTAAAAATCAACCAGGCTTTTACCCTGCATATAAAACTCCGCTTGCTTCGCAGGGAGGGCTGATTTGGAAATCTCACTCAGATTTTTTTGATAGATAGGATGCTCATATTGACCCCACGCTTCCGCCGCGCAACGAATTATCAGCGGGTCTTGGTGCAATTGGGGATAGGGAAGAGTCAAACGGGGTGACATTAAAATCATATCATCAAAAGTGAGCAGAGTGAGTTCTGCATGGCTTTTCTGCGTCAAACCCTGGCTCCCAGCTTCACATTGTGAAAGAACCAGATGCAGAACTTGATCCACGCTGAGCTGAGTTTCAAAACGAATCACGAACTCTAGACGAGCACTCAGGTCTAATTTTTCCGGCGTCAAATAGCGTTTGTACGCCGACGAAATCGTCGCAATGTCACCGCATTCGGCAAATTTTCTTAAAAGATTTTTGGCCTTTTCCACACCCCCGACAAGATCGAGGGCCATGTGAATCAGCGCCGAATGACGGGTTGAACTCATTTCTGTTTCCCGAACAACACATCACGGATTTGATAAAGACCGGCTTTTTGTTTTACCAGCCATTCCGCCGCTTGCACGGCACCTTTTGCAAACACGGTGCGGTTCAAAGCACTGTGCTCAAACATCAATACCTCTTCATCGCTCAACGAATAAACTTTGTGAACGCCGAAAACACCGCCACCGCGAATCGCCAACGGCTCCGGCAGTTTTTTGCCAACAGCTTTTTCAAGATTTTCTTGCAACGTGATCGCCGTGCCTGACGGTTTATCTTTTTTGCGATTGTGATGAATTTCTTCAATTTGAAAATCAAAGTGCGAGATCGCCGACAACGACTTCAGAGCTTCGTTTAAAACGGCAACACCCAAACTCATATTCGAAGACCACAAGACAGGAATTTTTTTTCCGTATTGAACAAGAAGGTCTTTTTCTTTTTTTGAAAAACCTGTGGTTCCACAGACAACGGGAGTTTTATTTTCCGCAGCTCTTTTTAGCACGTCTTTCAAAGCTTCTGGCGAAGAGAAATCAATCCACACATCAACATGAGCCGCTTTTTTAGCGTCCCATTTTTCAGCGCGATCATAAGGATAAAAAAGCTCACAGCGAGGATTGGCTTCAATAACCTGTGCGATCTCTTTACCCATGCGGCCTGAAGCGCCGACAAGTCCTACTTTAATTTTTTTCACAGAACACCCACGCGCTTCATTTCCGCTTTCAAGTTTTCCGTGTGTGATGGAGTCAGCTCCACCATTGGCAGACGCAACGAAGCTGAATCAAGAATGCCCATCAAAGCCAAAGCTTTTTTTACAGGAATTGGATTGGCTTCAACAAAAAGAAGATTGATAAGGTCCATGTACTTGTTGATATCAGCGCGAGCCTTGTCGAGCTGTCCTTCAGAAACCCATTTTTTCCACTGCACCATTTGCTTTGGTATCACATGAGTCGCTACAGAGATCACACCGTGACCGCCGGCTGCTAAGAAATCGACATAAGTTCCGTCGTCACCTGAAAGCATCACGAAATCTTTGCCACACGCTTTGATGATTTCCTGCTCAAGATCAATTTTTCCAGAGGCTTCTTTGATCCCAATCACGCCAGCCACTTTAGAAAGATCTCCGACCGTTTCCGCCGCCAAAGAAGTGATCGTGCGCCCAGGGACATTGTAAAGAATCGTTGGGATTTTTACGGATGTCGCCACAGCTTTGAAGTGTTCGTAAAGACCTCTTTGTGGAGGTTTATTGTAATAAGGAACCACAACCAAGATCGCATCAGCACCCATGGCCTCTGCTTTTTTTGAGTCTTCGATTGTTTTAGCCGTGCTGTTAGAACCCGTTCCCACGATCAGAGGAACATTGGCTCCACAGAAAGTGCGAATGTGTTTAAAAAGTTCAGAAACTTCGTCTGCTGTGAGCGTTGGGCTTTCCGCTGTCGTGCCATTGACAACAAAGCCATCAACACCGCCATCAAGTTGTTGCTTTAACAAGCGATCCAAAGAAGCATAGTCAATCTTATCGTTTTTAAATGGTGTTACGAGAGCTGTGAACGTGCCTTTAAAATTTTTCATCCTACCACCTCAAGATTATATTTAAATTCTCCAACAAACACGGCGTCTCCAATCATCAACGGATGAGGGTCGCCTTCCAAGAAAAGGACCTGCATAAGTCCCCCTGGCATTTGCACTTCAACTTGTTTCAGTGCTGCCTCTTTTGCGTAAACCATGGCTGCTGCCACCGCGCCGGTGCCACAGGCAAGCGTATAGTCTTCAACTCCACGCTCAAAAGTAACCGCTTTGATTTTTCCTTCGCCATCTTCAGCGTAGAAGGTGACATTGGCGCCCGCAGGTTGAAGATCATGGTGCGAACGCGCCTCTCTTGCCATGTCTTTTAACGACACAGCATCTGAGATATTGTGAATTTTCTGAACAAGGTGAGGAACGCCGGTATTCACCAAAGAAAAAACTTCTGTCGAGCTTGATTTGGTTTTTAGTTCAATGCGCTCTTGCAGAAAACGCGCTTCCGGCATGCGCACGCGAATTTTTCCATCACCTAGAATTTGCGCCGTGACGAGACCTGCACCAGTTTTAAATTTCAACGTACTTTTTTCGGCATTTGAGTTTTCTAAATTTTCATAGCAAAACCGAGCCGCACAGCGAGCGGCATTTCCGCACATCTCAGCCGTTGAGCCATCGGAATTATAAAAGTCCCAATTAAAATCAAAACCCTCAGAGCCAGATTGAATCAATAAAAGACCGTCTGTGGAAACACCTAAAACTTTATCGCAAATCATTTTTGCAAAATTAGATCGAGAGATACCCAGATGTTTTTCCACATCTTCCCACGCCGAACCCGCACGAGCATCAATCAAAGAAAATGTATTTCCTGCTCCCGACATTTTTGTGATGGTCACAGGTAAATAATTTTTCACGGCTCCTCCGTTTCAGCAGAAGAGCTGTCCTCTTGATCTTGATTTTGGAGCGTAGATTTTTTTGTAGGTTTTTTCTGCGCGTCTTTAAACGTCGGCTCGCCACGTCCCAGAGGTGCGGGATTGAGCGGAGGCAAAGGACGGCCTTTTACTCCACAACCAAGTGGCAACAGAAAAGCCAAAATGAGGGCTATTTTATTCAGACGTTCCATTCATCCCCTTAAGCTCACTTTCCACCTCGGTAAGGCGGCGGCAAAGCATGGGGTCTATCATATACTGTCTATACTGGTTCGCTGAAATGTTTTTGCAGGTCATCACGTATTTCTGTGCTTCGTCCAAGTTCGTTCGTTTTTGCGCCTGATCGAACTTCCAGATCCAATAGAAAGACTCTGGATACTTTTCGTCAGATTTTTTAAGACTCCCTAAGGCCTCTTGCGCCTTTGTAAGATTCTTAGCTCCGATAAACTTATCCATTTCCAAGGCCCACCAGAACTTTTGCTGAGGAGACCTCTTAATCACCACAGAGTCTGCGATCTTTTGGTACTCCACCCATTTCCCTTGGCAGGCCAAAGCTTGGGCGAGGCTCAGCTTTAAATCCTCATCAAAGCTCACAATGGCCAGTTGTTTTTGCACAGTTTCTTGGGCCGCTTTGCAATCGCCTTTAGCGATCATCAGGCGGGCCATTTCACTCACGATTGAAAAATTATCGGGCTCAATGCGCGAAGCTTCAGTCACTTTATCCAAAGCTTGGTTGAGATCTGTTTTGCGCAAAGAAACACCGGTTTCAAAAAGCTGTTGAGCTTTATCACTAAAAAAGATGTTAGAAACTTCGGAGACCGTTTTTTTTAGTTCCGCCACCGCTTGCGGACGAGTTTCTCTTTGAATTGCACTGGAAAGAATATTGAGCGCCTGTTGACGATCACGTTGCAAACTCAAGTTGTAGGCTTTTTCGATAATATCTTTGTAGGTCTCAGACTTTCCGTTCTTTGTCTGAGCAAAAAGAGAAGGGCCAGAAAAGAGAAGAGCCACCCCAAGGGCGGCTCTTAATAAGACCAATTTCATCAATTAGTTCTTTTTGTATGATTTCAAAACTACAGTCACTTCGCCGAATTGGCTTGGAGCAACTTGTTTCAACATTCCAGAAAGTGGAATAACTTGTGGATTGATCCATGCGTTGATTTCAGCATTTTGCTCTTTGTCTTTAAGACGAGCGTGGATGCACTCGAAAGTACCAGCAGGAACTGTGATTTTATCTTCTTTAACTTCGATAACTTCTACGTCTTGTTTAGGTACTTGTTGTTCTTTACCGTTAACGATCATTTTTTTGATTTCACCAGTGTTTGGATCGATCAAAGTTTCAACTTTTTGTTTTCCAGCAAAACCCAAATCCATGTTTTGATCCATCCAGATGCCATCAGCAGCAACTGAACGAACAGACATAGTCATAGAACCTTTAATGAAGCCCATGTCGATGTTGTAGTTAGCTTGATCGCCAACTTTCCAGTCCAAACCCATTGTTTGAGCTTGATCCATGATTGCCGCATTTTGAATGCCAGCAACAACTTCAACTGCAGACGGAGCTGCAACTGCATTGATAGAGAACGCAAGACCTAGAACGGCGATTAGAGCCTTAACCATAAATTCCTCCTTGAATGGTTTCTTTTCTTTTGTGTGTCTTAATCACACCACGACCAAGGGAGGTCGAGTCAAGGCTCAAATCATTGTTCTCTAAAACTACTCACTAAAACTTGACGCGGCTTGCTGCCATTCGCAGGGCCCACAACGCCTTCTTTTTCAAAGATTTCTATCAAACGCGCGGCGCGCGGATAACCGAGTCTAAATTTTCTCTGAATCAAAGACGCAGAGATTTCTTTTTGTTCTGAAGCCCACGATAGAATTTCGTCATAGCGCTCATCGTACTCTTCATCACCAAATCCAGAACCACCACCAGAATCACCAGCTTCAGCACCATCTCCACCTGCAAATCCGTCAAGAGCACGCATCGCGAGCGGATCGTACTCTGGCTCTGCTTGAGCCGCCCAATGTTTCACAACGTTTCCGATTTCTTTATCTGACAAATACGGTCCGTGATGGCGAGTCGGTTTGCCAACGCCCGGAGCTTGGAAAAGCATGTCCCCATTCGGAAGAAGACGTTCCGCTCCTGAATCATCAATGATGATACGAGAATCCATTTTCGAAGCGACCTTCAAAGCCACACGACCTGGAATATTCGTTTTAATCAAACCCGTCACAACGTCTTTACGCGGAGACTGCGTTGCCACGATCAAGTGAATACCGCAGGCACGGGCTTTTTGAGTCAAACGTTGGATCGGCTCTTCGATATTTTGTTTTTCAACGATCATCAAATCAGCCAACTCATCGACCACGATCACGATGAATGGAAGTGGTTGATAATAATACTGTTCAAGCTTGGCTTTTCCTTCTTCCAACTCTTGATTGATCTTTTCGTGTTCTTCAACCTCGGTTTTAGAAAGACCGCCTGTTTTTTCGTTGAAGGCTTCAATTTTACCAACACCGAACTTCGATAATGATTTATAACGTTTTTCCATTTCACGCACAGCCCACTTCAAAGCTGTGGCAGCCTTCTTGGGTTCTGTCACATGAGGAAGAACCAAATGAGGTACAGAAGAGAATGGTGCCAAGTCGACCATCTTTGGATCGATCAAAACAAGTCTTAAAGTTTTCGGAGAATGGCGGAACAAAAGACCCGTAATAATAGAGCCGACAAACACGGACTTACCAGAACCTGTTGTACCCGCGATCAATAAGTGCGGCATTTTGCGAAGATCGACAACCTTCGGTTCACCATCGACGGCGCGCCCCACGGCCATTGGCAACGCCAAGTCTTCGCTCCAGAAAGTGTCTTCGGCAATCAAGTCTTTATAATAAACTGTTTCACGCTTTAAGTTCGCGGTCTCAATCCCAACAACATCAGTTCCAGGAATATGACCGACCACGCGCACGGATTCTGAAGAAAGTGCTAGGGAAAGATCGTCTTCAAGTTCCGAAATCTTACTGATTTTAACGTCGGCATTCGGTTTAAATTCGTACATCGTAACCAACGGACCTGGTTTCGCGTCTTGAATTTGTCCTTCGATAGAGAAGTTTTTAAGTTTCTCAACCAATGAATCCGCTTTTCTTTGAATCTCGGCCTTATCAATCTTGATTCGCGATGCTGGAGGATCTTCCAACAACGCAAGCTTTGGCATATCCCAGTTTTCAATACGACGAGGCGGTTTGGCTTTCATGACAACTTTGCGTTTTTGCGCAAGCTTTACAGCCGGAGTTTCTTCTTCCTCTTCTTCAGCCTCATCTTCGTCATCTTCTTCGGCGTCCGCTGCGAGAGCTGCATCCAACTCGTCTTCTTCCTCACCCTCTTCTTCTTCGTCTTTACCTACGAATTTTTTATCAGAAAGAGGGAAGACGGTTTTTGGTTTGTCGTCTTTGGCTTCACCTTTTTTCGCAGCTTTGGCCTTTTTTGTATCTTTCACGAACATGCCTGCAAAGAACGCGGCAATCTTATCGCCCACTTTTTTCTTTTTAAGCATCGCAAACAATCCGCGAGGAGCTTCCGTCAGTTCCTGCAAAGATTTCTCGAAGTAAAAGACAACAAGAACTGCCATCAACGAAAGCAGAATGACCTGAACACCGATCGAGTTAAAGGCGCGCATCAAAGCTTGAGAAACCCCCAAACCAAGAAGACCACCTAGGTAAATCTGATCATGAAACACTTTGGTGTTTGGCAAATACAGGGAGAGCAAAGAAGCGATGTTTACAATCAAAAGAAGCGCCCATACAAAGCGAATATTCTTTAAATTGAGGGATTCACCCTTAAAGCTCGCATAAGCCATTCTTAGACAGCTTCCGACGACAACCCAGGCTGCAAGCCCGAAGAATTGATAAAGCATATCGGCTAGAAAACTGCCCACAATGCCACAATAATTTGTGGCTTTTAGGCCTTGTCCGATAGAATTCATAGAGGGGTCAAAGGGATTGTAGCTGATCAAAGCGAGGGCGAGGAAAAGCCCCATGCCTAAAAAGCTAATAGCGATAACGTCCTGACGAAACTTTTTGAGGAATTGGTTCATTTAAAAAATTTACGAAATTCCGCTGAGTTAGTCATGCTTATGAAGCGTTCCTTGACTTAGGACCTGTGGTGGAGCACAAAAAGTGCACAATGCACTTTTTGCGCGAAGCCCGAAGGGTTGAAGGCAGGATGCCTTCAACACACAAAGAGCCGACCTATATGCTTAAAATAAATGAGATTTTCTACAGTATCCAAGGTGAAACGTCTTATGTGGGAAACCCCACGGTTTTTGTACGCCTAACGGCCTGCAATCTGCGTTGTACGTACTGCGACACAAAGTATTCGTACTATGAAGGTGAAATGCAGGCCCTTGAAAATATTCTGCAAGAAGTTGCAAAACACAAAGCTCCTTATGTTTGCGTTACTGGTGGCGAACCGCTTTTGCAAAAAGAAGTTCACACATTGATGAACACTTTATGTGATCAAGGTTACAAAGTTTCTTTAGAAACTAGTGGTTCAAAAAGTGTTGAGCATGTTGATCCGCGCGTAAAAATTATTTTGGATGTAAAAACTCCTGACAGTGGTGCAGCGAATTCTTTTCTCATGGAGAACATCCGCTTTTCCACTCCCAGCACGGAATACAAGTTTGTGATTTGTTCTGAAGAAGACTTCGAATGGTCCGAAGAATTCTGTCGTCAACATAAATTATTTGAAAATTTTGTGGTTTTATACAGCCCATCATACGGCCAAGTGTCTGAACGCTGGTTGGCAGAAAAAATTTTGCAAAAAAATTCATCTGCAAGGTTGCAATTGCAACTGCATAAGTATATTTGGTCTTCCGAAACACGCGGAGTATAACCTCCAAAAACATTAAGCTGAAAATTTAGGGAGTTCCATGACGCCGAACCTAAACAGTTCTGATAATCTTTTTGTCGCCAATCTTCAGTCTGTAAGCTTGGAGAAGCTTGTGAAAAGCAAACTTGAAGTTCTTTTCGCACAACAAAAAGAAGCGCAAGTAGAGTTGAATGGTCTATATAACGTCGTTATTGAACAAGTAGAAAAACCTCTTCTAGAGCTGGCTTTGCGCGCTTATAACGGCAACCAAGTAAAAACAGCGCAAATGCTCGGCATCAATCGCAACACTCTTAAGAAGAAAATTGACAACTACAAGATTCGTGTAAAGAAAATGAACTAAACGCTTCATTTAGAAGTTGCTTCAGCGGGCCACCTTTTTTGAACCACCATCTCTGACCAGGGCCCGCAATTTTGTTTTTAATTAATTTCGTAATACTCTAGAGGGGTTCAATGAGTACACGAATTCCACCTCAAAATCTTGAGGCCGAACAGTCGATTCTGGGCGGTCTTATGCTGGATAGAGAAGCTTTAGACCAAGTGGGCGATATGCTCACGGCTGATGACTTCTATAAACCAGCTCATCAAAAGATTTATAATGCTATTAAAGAGCTTCACAGCAAAAGTCAGCCTATTGATATCATCACAGTGACTAACGTTCTTCAGGGCGAAGGCTCTATGGATATGGTCGGTGGGCCTGAATATCTTATTGGTCTTCTTGATAAGACTATTTCTGCTGCGAACATCACGACACACGCTAAAATCGTCAGAGACAAAGCAACTTTGCGTCGCTTGATTCAAGTGAACAGCCAGTTGATTGAAAGAGCTTACGATCAAGAATTCGCCGACGTTGAGTCCTTCGTAGACCAAGCAGAAAGTGAAATCTTTAAAATCGGCGAGAATAAAACAGCCACGGGCCTTGTCGGCTCTATGGAAATCGTTAAAGCCTCAATCCAAAAGATTGAAGAGCTTTATAAAAATAAAGCTGAGATCACAGGTCTTGCGACAGGCTTTAAAAAACTCGATGAGATGACAGCCGGTCTTCATCCTGGTGAAATGACCATCATCGCCGCTCGTCCGTCGATGGGTAAAACGGCTTTCTCTTTGAATATCGCACAACACGTGGCTCTTCGTCTTAAAAAGACGGTGGCTTACTTCTCTCTCGAGATGGGTAAAGAGTCGATGATGATGCGTATGCTTTCTGCGGAATCCAAAGTGAGCATGAGTGAAATCCGTAACGGTCGTATCCAAGATTCAGCATGGCCAAAGTTGATCAATGCAGCCAGTGCATTGAGTGAAGCGTCTATCTTTATCGATGATACTCCTGGTGTTTCACCTTTTGAGATCCGTTCGCGCGCACGTCGTTTGAAAGCGGAGCACGGTCTTGATCTTATTATGATCGACTACTTGCAGCTCATGAGTATGAAACAAAAAACGCATTCACGTGAGCAAGAGGTCGCAGAGATTTCTAAATCTTTGAAGGCCATTGCCAAAGAATTGCAAATTCCTGTGATCGCACTTGCACAGCTCAACCGTGGTGTTGAGGGTCGTACAGAAAAGAAACCTATGCTTTCTGACCTGCGTGAGTCCGGATCTATCGAGCAAGATGCCGACGTTATCATGATGCTTTATCGTGATGACTACTACGACAAAGAAAATCCAGATAAACAGGGTCACGCGGAAGTGATCGTGGGTAAACAGCGTAACGGTGCCACCGGCCCCGTGAAAATGCGCTTCGATGCTCAGTACAATAGATTCCGTGATGCTGATCCGGAGCCATCAGGACCGAGTCAAATTATGCCTCCTCCTCAGGCCCCACCTCCGATGCCAGGCGGCAGACCTAAAAACTTTGCACCAGGCGCTCCAGTTTAAGATAATGGGCTTCTATGAAGCCCTTACTTTATTTGTTTAAACGTAAGAAAGAGCAAAACTTTAAACCTGTGGTTTTAGTCACAGGTTGTTCTGCAGGCATTGGCTTGGCTCTCGCAAAACTTTTGTACGAACACACAGAGTACAGAGTTGTCGCAACGGCTCGGGAAAAGAGTCTTGAAAAACTTCGCAATCATTTCTTAGACGACGAAAGATTCATTGTTCGCCCTTTAGATGTCACACAAGAGGCGGATCGCGTTCGTCTTTACAACGAGATCAAAAAACATTGGGGTGGAGTTGATATTCTGATCAACAACGCCGGTATTTCCTATCGCTCCGTGATCGAGCATATGACCGAAAAAGATGAAGAGCTGCAAATGGCAACGAACTACTTCGGACCCATGGGTTTGATTCGTTTATCTCTTCCGCACATGCGCGACACCGGCCGCGGCAAAATCATCAATGTGTCGTCAGTGAGCGGGATGTTGGCGATGCCGACGATGGCCTCTTACTCTGCTTCTAAATATGCCTTAGAGGGCGCCAGCGAAGCCCTGTGGTATGAAACTCGTCCTTTTGGGGTGACGATCACTTTGGTGCAGCCCGGATTTATTCACAGCAACTCTTTTAGAAACGTCTATCACACGGAATTATCAGACCCGACACGCAATTGGAGTGGACCTTATTGCGACTTCTACAAGAACATGACTCCGTTTGTAGAGAGAATGATGAACATGTCGCTCACCACGCCAGAAAAAATCGCAAAACAAATCGTGAAAGTGATGAAGAAAGAAAATCCACCTCTTTGGCACCCGGCAACGCTCGATGCGGTTTTGTTCTATTATTTCCGCCGCCTGCTTCCGCGCCGTATTCTTTTGCCAATCCTGTATTGGTTCTTACCAAACGCTAAAAATTGGTCGAAGGATTACTCCCACCGCCGCCGCTAAAATTGGTGGCCCTAAAGACAGCTTCGTCCATGATGGATTCCCGAGTTTTAAGCTCGGCTCCGCCCAGAGCCCGAACTATCAGTTGATGGAGTCTTAAGCCTTAGGGGTGTCTAAAAACGTTCTTTAGCTACAGGAGCTTAAAAGTAAAATTACAATAAGCACGATGAGCTTTAGAAATTCTGTGAACTGCCGAAAAGTATCCTTGCGAGGGTTACTTTTCATGAGAACCTCCTTGGCTAAGGGAGTTCTCATCCATAAGAAAGCGGTCTTTAGGGCCGCTTTTCTTTTTTAGCAAATTCCCCTCCGACCTCTCAGCAGTGCTCATTGAATCATTTGCCATTAAACGTCTGAATCCCGGCCAACAGGACCTTTGGCCTGATTAAGGTTTTCGAGTTGAGTTCCTATTAACCTCTTGATGGACTGGGGATGTCTTAAAAGCGAGACCCTTGGAAGCATGGAGGCTGATCATGGGAGACACTTTAGCTAAGACAGTGATCGCGGCAACTGGACTGCCACAAGATCCTGTTGAGAGAGAATTTAACGCCCTTTTAGAAAAGTACGGGAAAAGCCCTGAGACGCTCACCATTGATGAGCTTCGCGAAGTGATGGCTGAATACCTTCAGATCGTCTTTCTTGAAATGCAAACAGAAAAAAGCGCTTAAAAGCAGACCCAAAAACTAACAATCCCGAATTGCAATGCAATTCGGGATTCAACCAACGAACCAAAATTTTTCTAAAGAAGCCGAACCCCCAATGAGGCGGTTCAGTGAAGCCCTTATTTCTATTTCGCAGAAAGCTTTTTCAAAGCGTCTTTGATGAAATCAGATTCAGATTTTACTTTTGTGTAAACGCTCACGAGAGAGCAATCGTCTTTTCCATCTTTACCAGCACCGCGGCTCGTAACACCCCAAACATATTGAGTGCCGTTCACCTCAAGGAATGCAGGTCCGCCAGAGTCACCGTGGCAAGCACCTTTACCTTGAGTTTGATCAAGAAGAACTTCGTGTTTACCGAAATCTTCAACAACTTCGACGTCTACTTTGCGAAGACGGTCGTCAGATTTTGTATTCACGCCATCTGTTTCGATCAAACCGTAACCAGCCAAAGTCACTTTCGTACCCGGCTTCAACAAAGTCTCGTCATCCAAGAATTTTGCCAATTGGTATCCAGGAGCCATTGCACCTGCGAATTTGATCAAAGCAAGGTCATGAGCATCTTCGCCTTCAGAGCCTGTTTTGCCGTAATCAGTGTGGATCACGTGATCAACTACAAGACGGATATCTCCACGTTCCATTTTTCTTAGATCTGTGTGGAAAATAACGTAAAGAGCCACTTCTTTATATTCAGCGCCCACTTCAGGAACACAGTGACCTGCAGTCAAAACCACGTTGTTAGTCAAAAGAGAACCTGTGCAGATGAATTGGCCTTCTTGACCATCTGTCGTCAATACAGACGCTACGATAGCAACCGTTGATTTAGCGATAGAGTCTTTAGCGTCAACAGGAACGCCACCAATAATAGATGAGCTGTCAGCACCAAGATTTACAGAGTTTTGTTGGGCAGGTGAGCACGCAACGAAAGATCCCAAAAGACCCGCTGCAACCACTGCTTTAAAAAGATTATTGAATTTCATAGCGCCCCTCCAAGGTGGGCCTTTTAAACACCCAAAATGGAACCAGGGCAATACAATTTTTCAAATATTTAATATAACAAACGCTTATGGTGGGAAATTTAATTCAAAGTAAGATTTTATGGAGGAGTACAAAGTACACCTGAAAATAAAAAGGGACCCGTTGCCAGATCCCTCTCGAGAAATATTCTCTTTTTGCTGAAAGACAGCTTATGCGCGTTCAACAGCGATTTGGATTTTAGCTTCCATACCTTCTGCGTAACGAACAACTGCTTTGTGCTGACCCAAAACTTTGATCGGCTCTTCGAGGTGAATATCACGACGATCTACAGAGTGACCCATTTTTTGCAACTCTTTAGAGATATCTGTTGTTGTAACAGTACCGAAAAGTTTATCAGTCTCACCAGCAGCCAACTTGAATGTTACAGTTGTGCCGTTGATTTTGTTCAAAAGCTCTTGGCGCTCTGCCAAAGCTTTTTTCTTTTTCGCTTCAGCAACGCGTTTCAAGTGTTCGTACTCTTTTACGCGTTTTTCAGTAGCCTCAGCCGCTAGTTTGCGTGGGAACAAGAAGTTTCTCGCGAAACCTTCAGAAACGTTCACCAACTCACCAACACGACCTACATCTTTAACATCTTTTTGAAGAATAACTTTCATGTGATCTCCATACTACTTCGGCAACGCCGAAGTGCTTATAGGTTGTTGTTTTCAGCGGGCCTGTTCATCCTGCGGATGCGTCCCCTGAAATCAACCCAGTAATCGATCAAGCCAACGACACTTAAAATAAGCAACATCTGGCCGACCAAGATTATGTACGTCAGAACTCTTGTGAACACACCGGCTCGCATCGAGTTCAGAAATACCTCCAACACTGCCAGCCCTTGAAAGAAATAGAGAACGATACAAACGTTCACAATATTTACTGCCAGGATGGCCGTGGCCTTACCGCCAAAACTCACCATTGTTAGAAGGAAGGCAATCATCGCAACCCAAATCACGTAATCCGGGACACGATATTCTAACAACTTGAGCTGAGAGGCAATTTTCTCACGGGGCAAATTGAGCCATGAAAAAACCCTTCTCTCAAAAATTAATCCCACACCTAACGCCACAATAAGAATAATGACGACGGCTGATGGAACTTGCTGCACCAAAATCGCCGGATCTAATTTCACTGCAGGATTCATTGTCTGAACTTGCTGTGCAAATTTCTCCGCCAAACCTTGGATTTCAGCGTACGTGTTGATTCCGTTTTTCTTTAACGCTCCGAAAAGTCCAAGGCCTGTAGCCAAAGAACCCGCTGAAACGCTCAAGAGTCCCGAGATCCACCACCCAAGTCCTCTTTGCTCTAATTCCATGTAGGCCCCTAAAGTCATCCAAATCGAGCCTAAGAAAAGTGCTAGAGGTTGTGCGTTCAGGAGCCACGCTGCTCCTGTTACCAACAGTCCCAAAATCCAAAAGGCGAGGGGACCGTAGGCTTTACGTAGTACACGAAGAAGAGGCGCTCCCAAAATCACAGTCAACATCGACAACAAAATCGAGAGAGATGAGATTGTGATGAATTTCTGCGCGGTCGCGGTCTTCTTCATGGCTTACGCTCTTTAACTATTCGCCTTTATCGAAACGCTCAGAACGCTCTGCTTTCGCAGCTGCAAAAGCGGCTTTACGAGCAGCCATTTTTGCTTCACGTTCTTTTTCACGAGCAGCAGACTCAGAAAGACCTTTTTTGAAGCCTTCCATGAATTTTGCCAATGAAACACGCTCGTCAAGACGAGTGTGCATAAAGCGAAGAACTTTGTCGTTGATACGCATAGTTCTTTCAAGCTCAGCAATAGCTTGAGTATCTGCTTCGAATGTTCCGTGGAAGTAGATAGCTTTTTTCAATTTACCAATTGGAGTTGCAAGAGTTCTTTTGCCCCAAGTTTCCAAAGAGTTAACAGAACCTTTGTAAGATTCGATTGTCGCTTTGTTCTTTTTGAACAACTCTTTTTGATCTTCAAGAGTTGCATCTGGGTGCATAAGAACCACAACTTCGTATGGCTTCTTTGCAGTCGTTTTAGATAGTTCCATGACTATATCCTTTCGGTTTAAGCCCCCACCATAGTGAGCGGGAGCAAGGATGACTTTTAAAATGTTTAACGGGTTTAGCACGCCTTAGGCCCAAGCACAAGGATTAGGCATTTGAATACCTAAGAATCCAGCCCTAGAATATGTAAATGGTCACTTTTATTGAGATTGTAGATGGTCCGAACGAAGGCTCGCGATTCAAAGTCGAAGAGGGTCTAACGATCGGTCGTTCGAAGGCTGACATCATTGTTAAAGACCCCAAGGCATCCAGCACCCACGCTCAGTTCGCAATAGATGGCAAAGGGCAGTATGTTTTGCTGGATTTAGACTCCTCCAACGGGATCCACATCGCCGGTCGCCGTGTAAAGAAAGTCGCGTTATTATCAGGGGTTATCTTTGAGATCGGGCGGACTCAGTTTAAAGTTGTGACCGTTGAAGAAGAACTCGCAATTGACTTCAGTCGACTCATAACTTGGCGCAGCATTTTAAAGGATAAGCTCGGAAACTTTTTAGAGTCTCCGGGGGAAAAGCCTAAAAACATGCAGGGTTTTAGCCCGGCACTGAAGCTCACATTCACTCAAGGCATTCAGACCGATGAGGAAATAATTTTAGGTTACGGACCTCGTTATGCGGGGGCGGACTCCTTGGATATCGAGCTTTTGGATGAAGAGGCCCCCAAAGAAGCCTTCGAACTTCACCCAGGTCCAGGCATGGTGCAGATTAAAATTAGAGCACCTGGCCGAGTGACTCTTAACAATAAATCCATAGATGCCGAAATGTTAAAGGATGGAGACTTGATTTCTTTGGGGAATACCCTCATCAAAGTCACCTACTTGTAAGAAGGACATCATGGAGACCACACCAAAAGAAACGGGCAGCTTTGAAAGCTTTGACGGCACTCCGATTTATTACGAAGTG
Organism: Bdellovibrio sp. HCB-110; assembly: GCF_047323225.1. Taxonomy (GTDB): domain Bacteria; phylum Bdellovibrionota; class Bdellovibrionia; order Bdellovibrionales; family Bdellovibrionaceae; genus Bdellovibrio. The sequence goes on along the minus strand of NZ_CP178750.1, from coordinate 28,346 downwards.
CGCGGCGAAGGTGAGCCTTTGATTTTGGTCTACGGCATCGCTTGCATCATCAATCACTGGCATCACCAGGTCGAATATTTTTCGAAGAACTATAAAGTCATCACTTTCGATTTGCGTGGACACCAGAAAAGCAATCCGATCATCGACATGAATCAACTCACGATGGAGGCGTTAGCAAAAGACATCGTGGGGCTTGTAAAACATTTGAAAATTAAGAAAGCGCATTTTGCCGGGCACAGTTTCGGTGCGCCTTTGATTCTCAAAGTTTATGACACTCATCCGGAACTTTTCCATTCGATGATTTTCATCAATGGCTTTGCAAGAAATCCTATCAAAGGAATGTTCGGCCTTGATGTGGTTGAGCCATTCTTTTATTTCGTAAAATCGCAATATCAAAATCAGCCAAACATGTGGAACACTCTGTGGAAAATGGCGGTGGATAATCCTATGGCGATGTATCTGGCGGCCCTTGCCGGAGGCTTTAATTTAAAGACGACGCACTTTAAGGACATCGAAGTTTACATGCGTGGAGTGGCGCGATTGAATCTCGAAGTTTTCATGACCATGTTTGAAACTTTGATGGAGTATAACGGTGAGCCCGTTCTTGAAAAAGTCGAAGTTCCCACGCTGATTATTTCTGGCGAAAAAGACATGGTCACACCGATTCGTTTTCAATATCACTTTAAAGAAAAGATCAAACATTCAGAGTTCGTGCTTGTCCCTTACGGTTCCCACTGCACTCAGCTTGATTTTCCCGACTACACGAATTTAAAAATTGAAAAATTCTTAGCGGACGTCGGCCACAATGGAAAATTATAAAAGCTTCTTACAACAAGTTCCAAGCTTCGAAGATTTTCTGCATATCTCTGACGATCAGTATTTTCTCACCGTTCCTGAAGACTGGGGTTTGATTCTTACGGACATCAAAGGCTCCACCAAAGCTGTCCAAGCGGGACGATATCAAGAAGTCAACATGGTGGGCGCGGCTGGCATCACAGCCCTTCTTAATGAATTTAAAGACCGTGAGTTGCCTTTTGTCTTCGGCGGCGATGGCGCGACCTTGCTTGTGCCTCCTGAGTTTAAAGCAAATGCACCGGCGGCTCTGAAGCGTGTACAGTCATGGTCAAAGAGAGAATTCGGTCTTGAACTTCGTGGATCTCTTTTTGATCTCAAAGAGTTGTACGCCGAAGGCCACAAACTTCTGATCGGCAAATATCAGCTTTCACAGGGAAATGTGATCTATCAATTTCGCGGAGGCGCTCTTAAACGTGCTGAAGAGAAAATGAAAAAAGGTCTTGGCGGAATAGAGATTCAACCCTCTTTGCAAGAGTCCGCTCCGAATCTGCAAGGACTCACTTGCCGATGGGAGCCTCTTTCCACGCAAAAGGGAACTATTTTAACTATTCTTGTCAGTGCCGGAGGAAGTGAAGAGGCTTCTTTTGATATTTATCATCGTGTGCTCGCGGGTCTTCGTGAAATTCTGGGTGGCAACTTTAAGGGGGCGTGCCCCACAAATCCAGGAAGCATGAAAATCAAATGGCCTCCGCGCACTTTAACGATAGAAGCGAAGTCTCGTTCCGGAAAATTTATTCCAGAGTTCTTTGCCTCGGTCATTGATTCACTGATTGCCTATATAATGATTCGCTTTGATGTGGCGGCTGGTGGTTTTGAACCCAAACGCTACAAAAAAGAAATCATTTCCAATTCTGATTTTCAAAAGTACGACGATTTATTGCGCATGGTTTTGGATTGCTCTACAGCTCAAGCTAAAGAAATCGAAACTTTATTAAAATCCCACGAGGAACGGGGAGAGATCGTGTATGGCACGCATCGCTCTCCACAAGCTCTTATGACGTGTTTGGTGTTCTCGGCGACACAGAACCAACACTTGCACTTTATCGACGGCTCTCACGGCGGATACACGCTTGCAGCCGTGAATCTAAAAAGGAAGAAGGCCACCTGATTCACAGGCAGCCTCCTTAAAAAGCACTTAGTTAATTTCTAAATTATCTCCAAGCGGCCTTTGTGATGTCGAAACCGTAGCGGTTTACAGAGTCATCAGAAGTGAACACGATTTTCACATACTCACCGTCAACTGGAGTAGAGAAAGAATCATCGTTTTTACCGCTGATAGTTGCTACTTTTTTACCGTTCGCATCGAAAAGTTCAATTTTGTCGTAATCTCTTTCAGTATCGAATTTAGAGAAATAAAGAGCGATTTGTTTCGCGCCTGGAACACGCACTTCGTACGTTTCATTTGTTTTCTCTTTGTATGGATGAGCAGAAGAAACGCTCACTGGAACTGTTTGCCAGTTGATTGGATCATTTGGATCTGGAGCTGGCAAAGTGTTCGTCAACATCGCATATGCATTCACCAAGCCGCCACGTGATTTACCACGAAGACCTGCGATTGGTTTAGACGTCGCGATGATTCTTTCTTTCATTTCTACGTTCGTCAAATTTGGTTCATTTGTCGCCAAAAGAACAGCCATACCAGACACGTGAGGTGTCGCCATAGAAGTTCCTGACCAAGAATCGTAACCACCACCAGAAATTGAAGAGTAGATGTTTACGCCTGGAGCACCAACGTGAACTTTTGTTTTACCGTAGTTCGAGAAAGAAGCGATTTGGCCTCTGTTGTCGATCGCTGCTACTGACAATACGTTTGGAACGTCGTAAGTCGCAGGGTAAGTTGGGTTCGCATCGTTGTTATTAGATTCGTTACCCGCTGCTGCCACGAACAACGCGCCAGCTGCATTAGATCTTTCGATCGCTTGTTTCAAAGTTTCAGAGTAGCCACCGCCACCCCAAGAGTTCGACATGATTTTCGCACCCATTTTAGTTGCGTAGTCGATACCTTTCAAAGCGCCATCAAGTGAACCCGAACCGCTCGCAGAAAGGAATTTGATTCCCATGATACGAACATTCCAAGCTACACCCACGATACCTTTACCATCATCACCTGTCGCACCGATAGTGCCAGAGCAGTGTGAACCGTGACCATGGTCATCCAAAGGATTTCCAGTTGGTTTGTTCGCATCTACGAAGTTAGCACCATGAATATCGTCGATGATGCCGTTACCGTCATCGTCAACACCTGGCTTGCCGTTAAGCTCAGCTTCGTTTGTCCAAAGATTGTCTTTCAAATCAGCGTGATTGTAATCGATACCCGTATCAATAACGGCAACGATCACGTCTTTTGAACCCGTTGTGATATCCCACGCTTTTTCAGCTCCGATATCCACACCTGCGATACCCGCGCGACGTTGAGAATCTTGTTGTCCTGTATTGATCATGCCCCACAATTGACCCAACATTGGATCATTTGGAGTTTTGTTGATTCTGTAAATGTAGTTTGGTTCTACGATATCAACCATTGGGTTTTCAGAAAGAGATTTAACAACATTTGATTGAATCTCGAACACAGGTCTTTTGATCACAACGATGTTTTGACCAGGGATTGTGTCCTTGATGTATGAACCAAGTTGTTGGCTCAAAATGTTGATTGAAGACTTTGCTGAAACAGAATCTTTAAGTTTAACGATGTATTCGCCTGGAACTGATTCAGGTGCTGCTGCGAATGCATTTACTCCCGCGATGAGCAAGCCGACCATGGCTGCTTTGGAGGCTCTTCCGATAAGCCTTTTCATATAAAACTCCTTCACTGGGTGATATCAAACGTGCCAGTTCCAAAATGGTACCAATGTGAAGGTGAGCTGGTTATTAATATTCTGAGATTAAAATAGAAAGCTTCGATTTTTAGCTTAAGGTCTGGGCAGTTCAATACGATTGTCGAGGAGAAAACCCGTCTTTCTCCTAGTTCGCTGGACTAAGAAACAGCTTTTTTCCCAGACGAAGGTGGGGATTTCTCTTCGGAAAAATCAAAGCTCAATTGTTGCGGAGTTGCGAGTTGAACGACTCGTTGTGGATTTTCAGCCATCTCTTTTTTCTCTGACGGAGTTGTCACGTTCACTCCTGTCGAAGCTTTGATGAGGTGTTTGATATAGGCTTCTTTGACACTGTTTGGAGCGTCTTTGTTGAAACCCAATTCTGCCATTAAATCGCCAATCTTCTTCATAAGCCAATCCTTGGTCTAGGTTTCGGAAGTTTGTTGAGTAAGCTTTAGAAGAAAATCAGAGTTGATTGGCCTTAGATGTCTCTCATTGAGACAGACTTTTGAAGCAGAGTTTAAAGGTTAATTATCGGCAGAGATTTTTAGTTATTTTTTCGCCGCAGTGACTCATCCATTTGAAATAAAAGAGGAGTCCTTAATCGGGACTCCTCTTTTATTTTTCTAATTTCCGATTTCTAATTTCTACTTATCCTGCGCCGCCATCTTTGTGCTTCGGACGTTTTGTCGCATTCGCCACCAAGAATTCACGATTCATACGAGAGATGTTTGTAAGTTGGATGTCTTTAGGACAAGCCGCTTCACAAGCTCCCGTTGTTGTGCAAGATCCGAAACCTTCCGCATCCATTGCCGCCACCATACGAAGAGCACGCTCATTTCTTTCAACCTGACCTTGCGGAAGCAAAGCCATGTGAGAGATTTTAGCAGACGTAAATAGAGCTGCAGACGCATTCTTACAAGCCGCTACGCAAGCACCACATCCGATGCATGTCGCTGAAGACATCGCTTCGTCAGCATCTGCTTTAGGAACAAGAATCGCGTTAGCGTCAACAGCGTTTCCTGTGTTCGCAGAAATGTAACCACCCGCAGAGATGATGCGATCAAAAGCCGCTCTATCCACCATCAAGTCTTTGATAACAGGAAAAGAGTTTGCGCGGAAAGGTTCAATTGTTAGAATCGCTCCGTCTGTGAAGTTTCTCATGTGCAACTGGCATACTGTTGTTGATTTCATCGGACCGTGAGCTTCGCCATCAATCACGAAACCACAGGCGCCACAAATTCCTTCGCGGCAGTCATGGTCAAACGCGATAGGCTCATCACCTTTTCCAACAAGCTCTTCATTCACAGCATCCAACATCTCTAGGAAAGAAGCGTCTTCAGAAACGTTCTTTGCTTGCAGCTCAACAAAACCGCCAGAATCTTTCGGGCCTTTTTGTCTCCAAACTTTCAAAGTCAAATTGATATGTTTTCCACTCATTTTACGCCTCTTATTTGTAGCTACGAGTTGCTAGGTGAACGTTTTCGAAAACAAGCTCTTCTTTGTGACGAACTTCTGGTTTGTTGTCGCCTGTGTATTCCCACGCAGCCACATGACAGAAGTTAGCATCATCACGTTTTGCTTCGCCATCGACTTGATATTCTTCACGGTAGTGACCACCGCAAGACTCTTGACGTTCCAAAGCATCACGGCACATCAATTCGCCAAGTTCGATGAAGTCAGCAACGCGTCCCGCTTTTTCAAGCTCTACGTTAAGATAGTTTGCATCACCTGGAATGCGCACGTTTTGCCAGAACTCTTCTTTGATTTTTGGAATCGCTTCAAGGGCTTTTTTAAGACCGGCTTCGTTGCGGCCCATACCACAGTATTCCCACATGATATTGCCAAGCTCTTTATGGAAGCTGTCTACTGTGCGATTACCTTTGATGCCCATAAGTTTAGAAATATCTTTCTTAACTCCGTCTTCAGCCGCTTTAAATGCATCGTTTGAAGTCGATACTTTTTCAAGCTTCGTTCCGCCAAGGTAGTTACCCAAAGTAAACGGAAGAACAAAATAACCATCAGCCAAACCTTGCATCAATGCCGAAGCACCCAAACGATTCGCACCGTGATCCGAGAAGTTGGCTTCACCGGCTACGAACAAGCCTGGAATTGTTGATTCCAAGTTGTAGTCAACCCACAAGCCACCCATTGTGTAGTGAGGGGCAGGGTAGATCATCATTGGTTGTTTGTACGGATTTTGACCTGTGATCTTATCGTACATCTCGAACAAGTTTCCGTATCTTTCAGAAATCTTGTCTTCACCAAGACGTTTAATTGCATCAGCAAAATCCAAGTAAACAGCTTTACCAGTTTCATTCACGCCACGGCCTTCATCGCAACGATATTTCGCCTGACGAGAAGCCACGTCACGAGGAGCCAGGTTACCGAATGACGGGTAAACGCGCTCAAGATAGTAATCGCGTTCGTTTTCTGGAATGTCATTTGGATGGCGTTTATCACCAACAGCTTTTGGAACCCACACGCGGCCGTCGTTGCGAAGAGATTCAGACATCAAAGTTAGTTTTGACTGATTTTCTCCGTGAACTGGAATGCACGTTGGATGGATTTGCGTGTAGCAAGGATTTGCGAAGTAAGCGCCACGTTTGTGAGCTTTCCAAGCCGCCGTAACCGCACAGTTCATCGCATTTGTAGAAAGGAAGAACACGTTTGAGTAACCGCCAGATGCGATCACAACTGCATCAGCTTCGTGAGACTCGATTTCGCCCGTCAAAAGATTGCGCACGATAATACCGCGAGCTTTTCCGTCGATGATAACAACGTCCAACATTTCACGACGGTAGCGAAGTTCCACGTTGCCAGCATCCACTTGTCTCATCATCTCAGAGTAAGCACCCAAAAGAAGCTGCTGACCAGTTTGACCACGAGCATAGAACGTACGAGATACTTGCGCGCCACCGAATGAACGGTTCGCCAAAGTTCCGCCGTACTCACGTGCAAATGGAACACCTTGTGCCACCATTTGGTCGATGATGTTTGCAGACACTTCCGCCAAACGATAAACGTTGGCTTCGCGGGCGCGGAAGTCTCCGCCTTTGACCGTGTCATAGAAAAGACGGTAAGTAGAGTCACCGTCATTCTGATAGTTTTTCGCCGCATTGATACCACCTTGAGCCGCCACAGAGTGGGCGCGGCGAGGTGATTCATGAATGCAGAATGCTTTTACTTTGTAGCCGAGCTCTCCAAGAGAAGCAGCGGCAGAAGCTCCGGCAAGACCTGTTCCCACGACGATGATAGAGTGCTTTCTTTTGTTCGCAGGGTTTACAAGTTTGTAGTTAAATTTAGAGTTGGTCCATTTAGACTCAATGGGGCCACTAGGAATTTTGCTATCTAATTTATTAGCCATTTTTCAGTGCTCCTTAGTGTGCAAATAAAAAGAGGTAAACGGGTTGAGCGATAAAACCAAGAGCTACAACAACCGCGTAGCCGTAACTTAGTTTTTTCCACGTGTTGCGGTAAGTGCCTTCCATTAAACCAAGTGATTGGAAAGTGGAGCCCACACCATGACTTAAGTGGAAACCGAGAAGAATCAAAGCGACCAGGTACCAAATAACGTAGCCAGTGCTTTGGAAAACTTCCGCCATCAAGCGAGCCAAGTCACGCATCACAACGCCGTTGACTGTCGTTTCGTAGTGCGTGCCATATTTGAAAGTGATTAAGTGAAGAATAACGAAAACAAGAATCAAAGAACCTTGGATCGCCATCGTGCGAGAAGCCAGTGTCGCTTTCTTTTTTCCGCTCGCAGCAACAGCGTACTTCGAACCTTTTGCAGCTCGGTTGGAAGCCGTTAAAGAGAATGCTGTGTAGACGTGAACAGCCAGCGCTAACAGCAACACGGTTTCTGCGACATACAACAATGGTTTGTTGCTTGTAATCGCATGCCCGTAAGCATTGTAGGCATCGTGACTAACGAAAATTAATAGGTTACCGGCCATATGCGCGAGAACAAATCCCGCCCAAATTAAACCAGTGATTCCCATTAAGTATTTTTTCCCGACGGTAGAACCGAGAAATCCAGACATGGTGTAGAACCCCTTGTTTTGTTGCTATGTATTTTCTCAATAAGTTTACAATTAACTTAACTCCGAGGCCTTCGGATTGTCTATGACACCCGTCATGTTTCGCAACACGTTAAATATGGAATTTAGTTTTGCCTTTCCTGGACTTGCGATAGAACAAAACCTCTAAAAAAACGGGGTAAAAACATGAAGATTTTTGTGTGTATCAAGCAGGTGCCCGACACCGAAACAAAGATTAAAATCACTCCCGACCAAAACGGAATCGACACGGCGGGAATTAAATGGGTTTTGAACCCTTACGACGAATATGCAGTTGAAGAAGCTGTGAAGCTTCGCGACGCCAACCCAGGCTCTCAAGTGTGGGTTTTGAGCGTTGGACCAAAGGCGCGTGTTGTTGAATCTCTCCGCACCGCTTTGGCAATGGGCTCTGATGAGGCCATCGTAGTAAATGCTGAAAATTTGGACAACTACTCAACGGCAAAAGCTTTGGCCGAAGTTATTAAAGCTGAAGGTGGCGCGAAAGTTATTTTCTCTGGAAAATTGGCTATCGACGACAATGCTTCTTCTGTGAGCCAAATGCTTGCTGAATTCTTGAATGTTCCTCACACAACTGTGGTTTCTAAATTCACATTCGCTGGCGAAAACGTTGTTGTTGAGCGCGATGTTGAAGGCGGAGCTAAAGAAGTTGTGCAAATGATGACTCCGGCGGTTGTGGCTGCGAACAAAGGTTTGAATATGCCTCGTTACGCAAGTCTTCCTGGCATCATGAAAGCAAAAAAGAAAGTGATCAAAGAAATCGAATTCTCTTCTTTGAACATTCCTGCTTCGGACATCAAAGTTAAATACACAGGTTTCTCTCTTCCTGCAGAAAAACCAGCGGTGAAAATCATCTCTGGCGACGCTTCTGCACAAGTGGCTGAGTTGGTTAAACTTCTTCGCGACGAAGCGAAAGTTCTGTAAGGAGTTATGAACATGGGTAAAGTATTAGTTTTTGCTGAACAAACTAACGGAAAACTTAAACGCAGCTCTATGGAACTTCTTCAGGTGGCTGCGAAATCTGGAAACACAGTTGTTGCTGTGGTTTTCGGCTCTCATGCGGGTGATGTGACAGCTGCTGCTGGACATAACGGCGCTAACGAAGTTCATGTTGTAAAAGACGCCTCTTTGGATTCTTACAATCCAGAGCTTTTCACTGCAAACATGGCTGCGGTTATCGAAAAAGTTCAACCGTCAATCCTTCTTGCTTCAGCTTCTTCCACAGGCAAAGACTTGTTTCCTCGCGTAGCTGCTCGTTTGGGTGCGGGTATCGCCTCTGATTGCACAGAGCTGAATATCTCTGGCGATTCAGTCACGGCGACAAAACCAATGTACTCTGGAAAATGTTTTGCTAAAGCGAATTTCGAAAATACAAATTTGAAAATCGTTTTGATGCGCGCAAACCAACTTCCAGTTGCGGCGGCAGACGCTTCTAAATCTGCAAACGTAGTTGAACAAGCGGTTGTAAAACCAGATCTAAAAACTTTGATCAAAGAAATCGTTAAAGGCACAAGCGAGAAGCTTGATTTGACGGAAGCGAACATCATCGTTTCTGGCGGTCGTGGTTTGAAAGAAGCTGCGAACTTCAAAATGTTGAACGACTTGGCTGACGTACTGAATGCAACTGTAGGTGCTTCACGTGCGGTTGTTGATGCGGGTTGGGTTGGTCACGGCATGCAAGTAGGACAAACTGGTAAAACAGTAGCTCCTTCATTATACATCGCTGTGGGTATTTCTGGCGCGATTCAACACTTGGCCGGTATGAGCGGTTCTAAAGTGATCGTTGCAATCAACAACGACGCCAACGCTCCGATCTTCCAAAAAGCGACTTACGGTATCGTCGGTGACGCTTTTGAAATCGTTCCCAAATTGACAGAAGAGTTCAAAAAAGCTCTTCACCACTAATCGTGTTTAGAAAGTATATTCTTCCGATTATTGTTTTCGTTTTTTACCGAACCCTCTCATGGACATGGAGGGTTCGGGTCATCGAGCCCGATTCACTTCATAATTCCTTAGAATATAAAAAACCCGTTGTTCTCGCTCACTGGCATGGTGATGAGTTAGCACTTCTTTCCATCGTGAAGCGCTACCGAATCGCCACGATTGCATCGCAATCCAAAGACGGTGAGTTGATGGCAAAAGTTCTAAAATGGTTGGGTGCAAAAACCAGTCGCGGCTCTTCCACGCGCGGTGGAGTGCAGGCCTTGAAAGGTCTTTTGCGTTTAGTAAAAGACGGGGGAAATTGCAGCTTTGCAGTTGATGGTCCGAAGGGTCCGTTACACAAAGTAAAGCCTGGAGTCTTTGAACTTTCGCGTATGATTTCGGGTCCGATTTATGCGGCCGGAGTCGCTTGTGATCGCGCGATTCACTTTCCTAAATCGTGGAATAAAACTTTTCTTCCAAAGCCCTTTGCAAAGGTGATTATTTATTGGGTCGGACCACTTACTCCTGTCTCTCGAGATGCGGATCCAAGAAACCCAGACCTTGCTCTAGAGTTAGAAGCTCTTTTACACCACGCAAGACAGCAAGCTCTTAAATTCATTGCGGATAATGATGCCTAGTGCTAGCGTTTTTAGGTGACGTGTATTCAACTTTTTAAAGGGACTTTTAAAGTATGAAACTTATTATCAGCATCTTGTTGCTCATCTCAGCAAACTCATACGCTCAAAAATCCACGGATGTCGTGGCTCAGGTAGGCAAAAAATCAATCACCGTTGAAGAATTCAATAAAAAATACAACGAAGTGAAATCTCAAACGATCAACCCTCCAACCAGAGAACTTTTCCTTGAAGATTTGATCCGTTACGAAGTGGGCCTGCAAGAAGCTGAAAAGCGCGGATTGCAAAAAGACCCTATCGTTCTAGAGCGCTTCAACCAAGAGATGTACAAAGCTCTTTTGGAAAAAGACATCGGTCCACGCGTTCAAAAAATCCAAGTGTCAGATAAAGAAATGCAAGCTTGGTATGCTAAAAACCCAGAACTGCGCACAAGCCACATCTTGATTGAGTTCAAGCCCGGCGCAACGGCGGCTCAAATCGCAGAAGCGAAAAAACGTGCGACAGAGATCTTTGAAGAAGTTAAGAAAAGTAAAAGACCGTTTGAAGAGCTTGTTAAATTGTACTCTGACGATGCTCTTTCAAAACAAGCTGGTGGCGACATCGGCTGGCAATCTCGTGTAACACTCGTACCTGGTTACTATGATGCGATCGTGAACATGAAAGTCGGTGAAATCAAGGGGCTCATCGAATCTCAGTTCGGCTTCCACATCATTAAGCTTACGGGTCGTAGAAGCTTTGAGAACGCGAACAAGCGTCAAATCAGAGCGGCTGTTTTCGATGAAAAAAGAAAACAGATCTTCAACGAATACTTCGATAAGTTGAAGAAGTCTTATTCAATTAAAGAAAATAAGAGTGCCCTTTAATAAGGAATCTTTTCTATGAAATTTTTAAAGAGCCCCGTCAATGCGGGGCTTTTTATTTTTATGAGTCTCGCTTTGGCGGGTTGTCCTTCCAGTACTCAGAAACTTTCAACGAAACCCGTTGAAAAGGTGAACGATCACGTTTTGACTTCAAAGCAGTTCGCCAATCAACTTGCGCGCCGGCTTCGCAACTTTGATGCTCTGGCGGCCAAAGACCCAAACAATATTCATCGTGTGAAAGAAGAAATCCTTCGTGATTTCTTGGTAAAGAGTTTGACGTTGGATTGGGCACGCGCGCAAAGCATCGTCATTTCTGAAACTATGCTCGACAATGAAGTCGACAAACTTCGCGCGAACTATCCTGACGATCTTTCTTTCCGTCGCGCTTTGGCGTTGGAAAACTTATCTTTTTCTGAGTGGCGAGAAGAGCTTCGTTATTCTTTGGTAGAAAAAGAAGTGTTTAAGAAGCTCAATGAAAAAGTGAAGGCTCCCTCAGACGAAGAAATTAAACGCTATTACGAAGATCACAAAGACCGCTACAAGCGCAAGGAACGTATTTATATCCGCCAGATCGTCGTCGATGAAGACGCTAAAGCTGACGCGATTAAAACGGATCTTAAGACCGCAGACTTTGCTGAGCTTGCTAAGAAATTCTCTATTACTCCGGAAGCAAGAACGGGTGGCGTTGTCGGTTGGATTGAAAAAGGTTCTGTGGACTATTTTGATCCTCTGTTTACAGCGGGCTCGGGCTTACAAACTGTCAAAAGTCCTTTCGGTGTGCACTTGATTCGTGTTGAAAAAAAGGCTCCCGCAACGACTTTACCTCTAGAAGAAGTTAAATCTCAGATTATTCGAGCGCTAAAGGCTCAACGCGAGCAGGCAGAATACGTCGCTTGGCTTGATGCCCAGCTCAGAAGTAGTAAAGTCCTAAAGGACTACGATTTGATGAATTCGATTAAAGTAGATACAAGAGGACCCAATGATTAATATTCTCTTTTCATTGCTAGTGGCCGTTCCCAGCCAAGCTGAGGTTGTGGAAAAAACTGTGGCTATCGTGAATACCGAGCTCGTGCTTGAATCCGACTTTAAAGAACTTGAAAACCGTATTGGTAAGCCCGGTCTTATCGATGACTCTTTGCTTTTTGATAAACCAGCTTCGAGCCTTAAAGGAAATCGCAAAGCTCAATTGGATTATCTTATCAACGAAAAGCTTCTTCAGGCGGAAGTGAAACGCTTGAATCTGACTGTGACAAATGACCGTGTTGAATCTGAAATCAAAGACATGGCAAAAAGAAACAACGTCAGCGAAGCCGAACTTGCGAACATCATCAAAGGACAGGGCGTTTCTTTTGACGAATACAAGGCGTTCCTAAAAGACAGCATTGAAAAACGTTCGTTGATGGATTCAGAGATTATTTCCAAGCTTCGTATTTCGGATGAAGACGCTTTGAATGAATATTTAAAAACAAACCCGAACAATCGTCCCTCCATTGACGAGTTCGGTGTTGCACACATTTTCTTTAGTCCAAAAAAAGGCGGCGCTGAAGGAGCCTTGAAACGCGCAGAAACAGTTTTAGGAAAACTTCGCGGCGGAGACAGTTTCGATACATTGGCGCAACAGTTCAGCGAAGATCCAAATTTCTCTTCAGGCGGAAGCCTTGGAACTTTTAAATCCGGCGAATTCCTTCCCGAGATTGAAGAAGCTATTTCAAATTTGAAAGTCGGCGAAACGACCCCGGTTGTAAAATCTCGCATGGGTTTTCACATTGTAAAACTCACGGGAAAAAAACTGACGACAGATCCTAAATTTGAAAAAGCCAAGGAAGCCATCAAGGCAAGACTTCTTGAAACAAGCTTCAAACGTCAGCTGAAAACTTGGCTGCAAAACAAACGCGACGAATCTTTCGTTCGTATCAATGAGTAAGCTCCGCATTGCTCTTACGACTGGTGATGTAGACGGTATTGGCTTTGAAGTAACAGCCAAAGCCTTGCATCACCTGGGTCCGCAAAAGAATGTTCAGTTTCTTTTATGGCGCGCAGATGGTGCTGCAAAAAGGTATCTCGATCTTCTTGATAAAAAATGGAAACGCATCACAGTTGATTCGCTTGAAGAGGCTTTAAAAATTGAAGGGCCTTATTTGATCGATATTGCCTCAGATCTTTCACCCGCACAGTGGGTTGAGATTTGCGCTAAAGCATGTCTTCAGAAAAAAATCGACGGTATTGCGACGGCACCACTTTCAAAGACAAGTATCAAAGAAGCAGGCTTTAAGGATCTTGGACACACGGATATTTTAAAGCGCTTATCGAAAGCCAAACACGTAAACATGGGTTTTGTCGGAGAAAAATTCAACGTGGTTCTTGCAACGGCTCACGTTCCGGTTTCTCAAATTACAAAGTCTTTAAATTTCACAGTTCTCGCGGAGGCCTTGAAAAACGCCAATGAATTGCGAAAGAAACTTCCCGCCGCGCAAAGCAAACGACCTATTGGTGTTTTGGGGCTCAATCCTCATTCCGGTGAAAAGGGTCTGATCGGACGGGAAGAGCTTTTGTTATTTCCCCAACTTCTCGCCTTTGCCAAAGAAAACAAAATACCGATGGAAGGACCCTTGGTTCCGGATGCGGCTTTTTTTGAATCCAATTGGAAGCGCTATTCGGTTTATTTGACCCTTTATCATGATCAGGGTCTTATTCCTTTTAAAATGATTCACGGGCAGGATAGTGGCGTGCATATCAGCTTGGGTATTCCTTTCGTGCGTACCAGCGTAGATCACGGGACTGCGAAGGATATTTTTGGTAAAAATGTCGCAAATCCGCACTCTATGATTGATGCCATTCGCTGGGCGATAAAATTAGCTCGACTCTAGAGCGCTAAAATTATATTTCTAAGTACTTGAATTAATTGAGGTGATTTATGTTTCAACCCGTCATTTTTAGAGAATACGATATCCGCGGCGTTTACAACGGCCAATTCGACGACCACTTTGCTTATCTCTTGGGTCGCGCGTTTATCGTTTACATGAAAGACAACGCCGGCGTGACGAATCCAACAATCGCTTTGGGTCACGATGCGCGCGAAAGTTCTCCGGCTATTATCCGCAATCTTGCAAAAGGGATGATGGAGTCGGGAGCTAAAGTTATTCACTTGGGCCTTGTAACAACTCCGGTTTGTTATTTCTCAACTTTTGAAGTGAAAGGTGTGAATGGCGCGATCCAAGTTACTGGTTCTCACAATCCGCCTGAGTACAACGGTTTTAAAATTTCCGTTGGTAAAGGTACAATCTTCGGAGTTGAGATTCAAAAACTTCGCGAGATCATTCAAAAAGGTCAATTCATTGATGGCAAAGGTTCTGAAGAGCACTTTGATATCAAACCAATGTACTACGAGCGCTATAAAAAAGAATTCGGCACAATCAAAAATACAAACGTAGTTTTGGATTGCGGAAACGGCGCTGGCGGTTCCGTTGTGCGTGGTCTTTTCAATGCCGTTGGTTTAAATCCAACAATTCTTTTTGAAGAACCAGATGGAAATTTCCCGAATCACCATCCAGATCCAACTGTTGAAGAAAACTTGGTGGATCTTAAAGCCCAAGTCCTTAAAGAAGGTGCTGTTTGCGGTATCGGCTTCGACGGAGACGCAGACCGTATCGGTGTTGTCGATCACACAGGTAAAATGGTTTATGGCGACGAATTGATGGTGATTATTTCTCGTGCGATTCTTGAGACACAAAAAGGTGCGAAGATCATCGGCGACGTCAAATGTTCTGATCGTTTGTACCAAGACGTTGCAAAACACGGTGGCCAACCAATCATGTGGAAAACAGGTCACTCTTTGGTGAAGGAAAAAATCAAAGTAGAAAAAGCTCCTTTCGGTGGAGAAATGTCTGGTCACGTGTTCTTTGCGGACCGCAACTACGGTTACGACGACGCTCCTTACGCAGCTCTTCGTTTGGTAGAGATCTTGGCGAATACGGGCAAGACAATTCCACAATTATTGGAAGGTCTTCCGCCAGCATTCAACACTCCTGAAATCCGCATCGACACAACAGAAGAGAAAAAAGTTTTGATCGTTGAAAAAATGATCGAAGCTTTCCCAGGCGGACCAGGTGCTGATTACAAAGTGGACTTCACAGACGGTATCCGTTTGAGTTTCGCTGACGGGTGGGCTCTCTGCCGCTCTTCAAACACCCAACCGGTTGTGGTTGTGCGCTACGAATCTTCATCACAAGCAGGTCTGGATAAGATCCGCAGCCGCGTTGAAGCAGTTGTAAATAAATATCTTTAATTAGATTTTTTAAAAAAAAGAAAAGGCCTGTTTCTTACAAAGGAGCAGGCTTTTTTATTTGGCGCCTTCACCAGACTCATCCATATATCACTCATGCCGGGCGAACAGACCGTATCCCAGTCACTGGTCCTTGGGCTGTATTGTTACTTGTTGGAGGTCTGAATTAAAGCAACTTGAACTTTGCGACGATCGTCAAGATTAGCAAGACAACCATCAAAAAACCTTTAGTAATCTTCAAAACACGTCGAATACGTAAATAGCTACTTTTACGCATCGGACACCTCCTGTGAGTTTTCGGACAGGAGATCCACCAAAAGCGAGTCTGGCAAAGGCCTGATTCGCTTTTGCATTTTTCAGACCCGATTTATTGAATCTGCAGTTGTTCTTGTTCTAATCCTACCGTGAGCACAGCACCTAAAGAAGAAATCAAAGCCATCTCTTCTTCTAAAGCCATGATTCTTTCTATCTTCAAATGCACTTGTGATTTGAGATTAAACCCATAGATATCAAGTTCATCACCGCTACTTAAAACACCGCCGATAAATTTAATCTGATTTTCTAAAGCGCGGTTTTTTGAAAAATAAAAGATTCGTCCTTTTTGAATTTGTGGATTTGCCATCAAGGAAACAGAAGCTCGATCATCAGCATTCACGACCGTATTGACGTGGGGACCGATCGCAGTGAAAAGTTTTAGATAATCTTTTTCAAGTTTTTCAGAGTGCTCACTCAGGTTTTTGATAACAATAACATCTGCTTGAATTCTAGATACGTCATCTGACAAAAGAACTTTCTCTGGAACAACAAGAACGTAGGGCTTTTCTTCAGATAGTACTAGATCAGCATCCCATCGCAAAACCGGTACATTCTGTCCGGCATTTTTAAAATGCTTCTGAATATATTCGGCCGTTTTTTCCAACCCATCCACACCGGTGACAACAATTGAAACTTTGCCATACAAACTCATAATAACTCTCCTCTCATCCGCCTTAAGTGGCTCTAGTTTTTTCTCTAGTGAGGAGAGGATGTTTTCGATTTGTTTCTTTTGTTCTTTAAGAAGATCGGCTTCTTGGGCGATCAGTTCCAAACGCGCACGCATTGTCAGTTTTAATTTTTCAGAATCCAGATTTGTATCTGATTCTAAAAGATTTTTGATTTCAGCAAGACTGAATCCCAGATCTTTGAATTCTTTAAGACGTCTCGCCAAAGACAATTGCGAGTCATGATAGTAGCGGTAGCCATTCTCGCCGCGAGCGTGAGACTTAATAAGTCCCATCTTCTCGTAAAGACGCAAAGCCTTTGCCGATACACCGATTGCTTTTGAAAATTGTCCGATCGTCAGCCAGTTCTTCATCCTAACCTCTAGATGAATCTCGGGCTTGCCCTTGGGTCAAGGTCAAATGGAAATTGGATTTGGATATTTAGAAATAAAAAAGGCCGGGAAAAATCCCAGCCTTTATATAGCAAGCCAAGGTTGGCGTTAAGGGTTCGAGCGTAAGGCGGAGGATCTCAGCTGCCACGTAGGCGTACTTCTGTACGCCGAAGAGCAAGTTGAGACCGCACAACGCAGTCGATCGGGCCCTTAGCGGCGACCGACTAAGCCAAACGAAGAGCGATGATTAGTGCGTAGATAACTAGAGACTCGATAAGAGCTAGACCCAAGATCATTGGGATCAAAAGTTTACCAGAAGCCGCTGGGTTACGAGCGATACCATCAAGAGCTGTAGCAGCAGTTTTACCTTGTGCCATAGCGCCACCGAATACAGACAAAGCGATAGCGATAGCAGCAGCGATAGCTACCAAGCCTTTATCAGAGTTAGCAACAACTGCTTCAGCAGCTGTAGCAGCAGCGTCTTGTGCGAATGCAGATGCAGAAGCCAACAAAGCAACCATTGCAACGATCATTTTTTTCATGTGTGTTTCTCCTCAATATGAGTGGTTAATTTTGCTTCTTAGTGGTCGTGTGCAATCGCGAATGCCACATAAACCATTGAAAGCAATGTAAATACAAAAGCCTGAACAAAGCATACGAACAATCCCATCATGTAGAATGGAATTGGTACACCGATTGGAACGAGATCAAGGAACACAGACAATACTGTGTGGTCACCCATCATAACGTTCGCAAGACGAAGACCCAAAGAGAACGGACGAACAAAGTGTGAAACAAGTTCGATCACGAACATCAAAGGAGCTAGGAAAATAACCGGACCCATGAAGTGCTTAAGGTAAGCCACGATTCCGTTTTCTTTGATACCTTGGAAGTTGTAGAACAAGAACATCAAGCAACCGAAACCGAATGTCGTGTTGATGTTTTCAGTCGCAGGAGTCATACCTGGGATCATACCGATCAAGTTGTTAAGCAAGATAAAGAAGAACACCGACGTGAAGAACGGAACATAGTGTTTACCGTGTTCACCGATAACCATCTCTGCAAGTCCATCCATCATCTCCGTCAACATTTCCATGATGCCACGAAGAGAGAATTTGCTAGCAGGAAGAACTGCCACTTCACCTTTACCAAGAGAAGCGCGAGCCGCAGCTCCGATTGCAAATACACCCACAGTTGCGATACCCAAAGTTGCAACGTGATCGTAGTGATGACCAACACCTGGAATAAGTTGTGTCCAGTTAAATGACATTGTCTTTTCCTTCTCTTTTCAAGGCTTCCTTCAACGCATACACAATCGCTGAAAGAATAAAACTCGCCACGCCTAAGGAAAACCACAAAGGGTTAAACCAAGAAAGCTTGACCAGCGTAAAGATAATAATCCCTAAAATCGCGTACTTAAATACAATGATTCCGATGGAGAGGGCAATCAGTTTCTTCTGAAAGATAAGCCCGAAGCCAATTCCCAAAAGAAAAAAGCTAGAAAGGATCGTTAAAGACCCCGCAATAAACGAAAACGCCTGCTGTGGTGCATAAAAATAGCCTAAAAGAAGGCCGCCGAGGAGGGTGGTGAGGGCTTGAACTATGAGAACTATTTTCATTTTACTGATCGGATTTTTTAGATTCCGCTTCTTCTTTTTCGTCTTCTTTTTGCATTCTGCGAAGGAGCCAAATCACTCTCCACAGCCATCCAATCAATGCCGCAAACGTCAGACCTACGAAGATAAGCCCTTTGCTTTGGTATTTTTGATCAAGATATTGACCCAGGTAAAAACACCCTAAGATCAAACCGACAAGCTCAAAGCCCATGGATGCAAAAATTATATACTTTTTCATTACTTCCTAAAGCCTTTCGCTCCGGGCGCATTTTTCATGCGCTCTTGAAGTCGCTTAATACGAAGTTCGATATATTCCGGCGGACTGTATTTATTTTTATGCTCTTCCAAAATCGCAATCGCACTTTTGAAATCCAAATTTTCTTCGTAACAAACAGCCAAAATCAAAGCGACATTTTCCTGAATCGCTTTTTCCGGAAAATTTTTGATGAGGTCTTTAAAAATATCCGCAGCTTTCGCAAAATCTTTGCGTGCCACGAGGATATTTCCTTTCAACATCAAAGCGCTAAAACGAGTGTTGTCGTCACCTTTAAGTTTTAACAACGAATCAATCTCGGACTCGGCTTGAAAGAAATTATTCTGGTAATACTGGGCTCTTGCCACATTCATCTTATACTGAGCGGCTTCCAAATCCGTGTGGGGCATTTGTTGAAGCTTGCTGTATTCAACAATGGACTCTTGATAGTTCTGAAGATTGTTAAAATAAATCGCGGCGATTTGCTTTTGCGATTCCAGGCGTTCTTTTTCATCCAGTGAGTGCAAGACGATAAAGTGATGATACTGAATTGCTTTATTAAAATCTTTGATCTCAAAAAAAGAAATACGGGCGGCCTCGCGAGCGGCTTCCAATGGATATTTTGTCGGATTGTTTCTTTTAATGACTTTATCAAGATAGCTCAGGGCAATTCGGTAGTGCTCCTGAGCTATTTCTTTTTGTGCTTGCTTATAATCCGCCTCCTCCTGGGAAGAGCAGGCGGTGAGTGCCAGCACTAAGACAACCAGAAAAATTCTGATCATCTTAGTGAGTGACTCCCGCTGGAGGAGTCGTTGCAGCCGGTGTTTCTTCAGTCGTATCATCTTCCTCAACAACCGCTACACCCGTTACAGTTTCTTCTTTTTCATCGATGTTAATCAAACGAACACCTTGAGTGTTACGTCCTAGAACAGAGATGTCCGTCACTTTCATGCGGATAACCTGTCCTTTATCAGTCGAAAGGATCAGTTCCATTTTTTCAGAAACTTTTTTCGTACCGATAACAACGCCGACTTTATCTGTCGTTTTCTGAGTGATGATACCCACACCACCTCTGGATTGGATGCGGTATTCTTCAGTTTCAGAGCGTTTTCCGTAACCTTTTGAAGTCACCATCAAGATAGTGTCCTTCGTGTTCTTTTCTAGAACTTCCATCGCTACAACCACGTCGTCTTTAGCCAATGTGATGGCTTTCACGCCGCGAGCTGTACGGCCCATGCCGCGCACGTCGTTTTCGTTGAAACGAATCGACATACCTTCTTTGGTTGCGATGAAGATGTCGCTTTGTCCGTCAGAAATCTTAACGTCGATAACGCCGTCTTCAAGATCCGTCGTAAGAGCGATGATACCAGCCGTTCTTGGATTTGCGAAAGAGTCCAAAGACGTTTTCTTGATGATCCCTTTTTCAGTGAGCATCACAACGTATTTGTTTTCGCTGAATTCATCCACTGGAAGGATCGCGCGAACACTTTCGCCACTTGTAAGTTGAACAACGTTAGCAAGTGATTTTCCTTTAGAAGTTCTGCTTCCTAGTGGAAGTTTATGAACTTTACACCAGTAAACTTTACCTTTGTCAGTGAAGACAAGAAGCATCGTTTTCGTGCTGGCAGAGAATAAATCCGTTACATAGTCTTCTTCTTTAGTCTCCATGCCTTTCAGACCTTTACCGCCACGTTTTTGCACGCGGTATTCGGCTGTCGGCATACGCTTGATAAGACCTGTGTTCGTAACAGTCACAACCATGTCTTCGTCAGCGATCAAATCTTCGTCTTCGATATCATCAAGGCTGCCTTGGATTTGCGTACGACGAGGATCTGCGTAACGTTTCTTGATGTCTTCAAGTTCAGTGACGATGATTTTGTAAATTTCGCGAACATCAGCAAGAACGAATTTCAACCAGTCGATTTGTTTCATCAACTCAGCAAGTTCTGCGATGATTTTGTCACGCTCTAAGCCTGTCAAACGTTGCAAACGCATTTCCAGGATTGCAACCGCTTGTCTTTCAGAGAATTCGAATTTCTCCATCAAGGCTTCGCGAGCTGTGTTGGCCTCTTTAGAAGCGCGGATTGTTTTAATAACTTCTTCGATGTGATCGAGAGCTTTTTTCAAACCTTCCAAGATGTGCGCGCGCTCTTGGGCTTTTTTAAGTTCGAAGATACAACGTTTGGTAACAACGTCACGACGGTGATCAACGAAAGCTTCCAACATGCCTTTAAGATCGAAAGTAACCGGTTGGTTTTTCGCATCCAAAGCCAGCATGATGATACCAAGGCTCGTTTGCATTTGTGTGAACTTGTAAAGGCGATTCAAAATAACGCTGGCATTTTCACCGCGTTTTAGATTGATAACGATACGCATACCTTCGCGAGAAGACTCATCGCGGATATCAGAAATACCTTCGATTTGTTTGTCACGAACCAGGTCGGCAATGCTTTCAATCAACTTCGCTTTATTCACCTGATACGGAATTTCCGTAACAATGATGTCTTCGCGATCTTTGTTTTGAACGATTTCAGCAACGGCTTTCAAAGAGATGATGCCGCGGCCTTTTTTGTAAGCTTGCAAGATACCTTCGCGACCTGCGATCACGCCGTAAGACGGGAAGTCAGGACCCTTGATATGTTGCATGAGATCTTCAAGCTGGCAGTCAGGATTATTGATCAAGTGCACGCAGCCATCGATCACTTCACCCAAGTTGTGCGGAGGAATGTTCGTCGCCATACCAACCGCGATACCCGCAGAACCATTCACCAAAAGATTTGGGAATTTCGCTGGAAGAACCGTCGGAATTTGAAGAGAGTCATCGTAGTTCGGCCCGAATGAAACCGTCTCTTTTTCAAGATCGTTCAAAAGTTCTTCAGCTAGATTCGTTAAACGGATTTCCGTGTAACGCATGGCTGCCGGATTATCACCATCGATAGAACCGAAGTTTCCTTGTCCATCCTCAAGCGGGTAGCGCAAAGAGAAATCTTGCGCCATACGAACCATGGTATCGTAAACTGAAGCGTCACCATGAGGATGGTATTTACCGATTACGTCCCCGACCACACGAGCCGATTTCAAGTACGGTCTGTTGTGGCGGTTGTTCATTTCGTTTTGTGCGAATAAAACGCGACGATGCACCGGTTTCAAACCATCGCGCACGTCAGGAAGAGCACGACCTACGATAACGGACATGGAATATTGCAGATAAGCTCCGCGCATTTCCTTGCTAATATCGACGAGGGTTACGCCCTTTTCTTCTTGATTGTTTTCCATAAATCACCAACTTAAAAAACTAAAAATTAAACGTCCAAACTGCGAGCGAGAAGAGCATTGTCGTGGATAAATTGACGACGAGGCTCAACCATTTCACCCATCAAGATCGAGAAAGTTTCATCGGCCGCAACAGCGTCGTCGATAGTCACTTTTAAAAGAGTTCTGTTTTCCTTATTGAGAGTTGTGTCCCACAACTGCTCAGGATTCATCTCTCCCAATCCTTTATAACGTTGGATGTAGATTCCTTTTTTCGTCGATTCCATCACGTGAGTGTAGAAGTCGTTGTAATTCTCAAAAGGAATTTCTGTTTCACCTTCAAGAATCGTCAAAGGAAGTGCGCTCACAGCTTGAATTTCAGACCAGATCTTACGAAGTTCGATGATCTCCGAAGAACGCAAGTTCTCCGGACCAAACTTCGTCATCATACGATCTGCGTAACGAACCGTGTAGATGTCGGCGTAGGACTTTCCTGTCGTCTCGTCTTTTTTCACTTCGCCTTTGTATTCCGTGATGCCCAGTTTTTGATCTGCATTGATCCAAGCTCCCAGATCTTTCAACACAGCTTGCAATTTTGCATCGTCAGCCAATGTTTTTTCGAAATCAGGAACTTTGCTTAGCAAGAAATACAAAACGTCTTTGTCGTATTTCTTAGAGGAAACACGCAAAAGGTTGTTGAACTTTTGAATATTCAAGATCAATTGGCGAAGATCTTTTTCAGGAAGATTTTCTTTGCCTTTGATTTTGAAATTATTAAGACCTGAACTCAAAAGATACTCAGTCAAAGCCGCTTCATCTTTCAAGTAAGTTTCTTCTTTACCTTTTTTCGCACGGTAGAGTGGTGGTTGTGCGATGTACACATAACCGCGCTCTAGCACCAGTGGCATTTGACGATAGAAGAACGTCAAAAGAAGAGTCATAATGTGCGATCCATCGACGTCGGCATCGGTCATGATGATGATTTTGTGATAGCGGATTTTATCCACGTTCACGTTGTCTTTACCGATACCTGTGCCCAGGGCTGAGATGATGACTTTGATCTCTTCAGAAGAAATAATTTTATCAAAGCGGGCTTTTTCAACGTTTAGGATTTTACCTTTCAAAGGCAAAATCGCTTGCGTACGACGATCACGTCCTTGTTTCGCAGATCCACCGGCAGAATCTCCCTCCACCAGGTAGAGTTCGCAAAGTGCTGGATCACGTTCTTGGCAGTCCGCCATTTTACCTGGCAAAGATCCACCATCAAGAGCCGTCTTACGACGAGTCAAATCACGAGCTTTACGAGCCGCCTCACGGGCACGCGCAGATTCCACGCACTTCATGATAACGTTTTTTGAAACAGACGGATTGCGATCCATCCAGTCCGCCAATTTTTCATTCACCAAAGACTCAACGATCCCTTTGACTTCGGCATTGCCGAGTTTTGTTTTCGTTTGTCCTTCGAATTGTGGCTCACGAACTTTGACTGAAATAACTGCTGCCAAACCTTCACGGATGTCTTCACCCTCAAGATTTGTTTTAAGATCTTTCAAAAGATTCTTTTCAGTCGCATACGCGTTCGTCGTACGAGTCAATGCCGCACGGAAACCGACAAGGTGAGTACCACCCTCATGCGTATTGATATTGTTACAGTATGTGAAAATAGATTCAGAGTAGGAATCATTCCACTGCATAGCAATTTCAACATCAACGCCTTCTCTTTCGCCTTTAAAGTAAATAACTTCATTGTGAAGAGATTTTTTAGATTGGTTCATGTACTTAACAAACTCAGCAACACCTTCCGCGTATTGGAAGTCTTGTTTTTTTCCGCTGCGTTCGTCAGTCAAAGAAATATGAAGACCTGCATTTAGGAATGCCAACTCACGGAAACGATTTGCTAAAGTTGCGAAGTCGTAAATAACAGTTTCGTCTTTGAAGATGTCGCGGTCTGGTTTGAAAGTAACTTTCGTTCCAGTTTTAGAAGACGCTTCACCTTGTTCAACAGGAGCTAAGATTTTTCCGCGCTCGTAGTTTTGTCTCCAGAAATGGCCTTCACGTTGAACTTCAACATTCACACGTGTTGAAAGAGCATTCACAACAGAAGCACCCACGCCATGCAGACCGCCGGAAACTTTATAGCCACCGCCATCGAATTTACCGCCGGCGTGAAGTACGGTCATAACAAGTTCTAGAGCAGATTTTCCTGTTTGTTTTTGTGTCGCAACTGGAATTCCGCGACCATCATCTTCAACTGTGATTGATTCATCGGCGTTGATTGAAACTTTGATAGATTTACAATATCCCGCAAGATGTTCGTCTACCGAGTTATCCACAATCTCATACACAAGGTGGTGATAACCTTTGAAACCTGTATCACCGATATACATCCCTGGGCGTTTACGAACGGCTTCAAGTCCTTCAAGAACCTGAATCGAATCGGCCGAATATGTTTTTTGTTCTTCAACTGACACTGGGTACCCCTCACTAGCATGCTGACTTCATTTGACCGAAGCCGCGTTAATCAAGGATGTGACCATCCTTAATGCGCAAAACGGAAAGCTGATCGAGGCTGAAAGACTCAGGCAATGCAAAATCTGTCGTCGTTACAAAAATCTGCGTATTGATCTCGTGTAAGAACGTAATCAAGGCATCTCTTTTGGCTTTATCGAGTTCAGATAAAACATCGTCTAGCATCAGCACGGGATAGGTTCCGTGAGCCTTCCTATGATACATTATTTGGGCCATTTTGAAAGACAATATGATGGCTCTTTGCTGCCCTTGGCTACAATAAAATCTTGAGTCTTTTTGCCCATATAGGAACACGATATCGTGCTTATGAGGACCCACTAGACTTGATCCTGAAGAGAGCTCCGCATCATGCAGTTCTTGAACACGTTTTTGAAGTGCAAAATAGACTTCTTCTCGGGAAAAATTCACCGCATTCTGATCGGAAATCACATATTCCACGGAGATATCCACAGACGAATTGCTGGAAATATATTGCATGGCATTATTAAACTCTTTGGAAAGCCCAGCCAAAGCGGCGATGCGGGCGTAGGCTAAATCGGCCCCTAAACGCAAGAATTGGGGGTTTAGAGCCTCCAAAAGGTTTTCCGTGACTACTTTGTCGTTCAGACCTTCCAAATAGTTTTTAAGGATCTTGTTACGCGTTTTCAGAGATTTCCTATAATCCGCGATCAAATCGGCATTTTTTCGATCAAATGTGATCAACAACTCATCGACCAATTCCCGACGATGATCAGCTCCTTCTTTGATGGAAGAAAGACTTTCCGGACTGAACACGACGCTCGCAAATATTTTTCGAATGTCGGTGGAGCTCACACGTTTTTCGTTCAAAGTTAAAACTTTGCGACTTTTCGAAAGGCCGAGTTTTAATTTGTAGTGAAGATCGTTTTGAGTAATCAAAGCTTGAATAAGCGCTTCTTGATTATTCGAATTGATGAGAGTGCGATTATCACTGTAGCGGAAGGAGTCTCCTTGAGAGATGAGATACATGGCTTCAAGGAGATTTGTTTTACCTTGTCCGTTCTCTCCGACGAAAACATTCACTCGCGGAGAGAAGGGAATAACAACGTCCCGGTAATTTCGAAAATTAACAAGACGAAGTCTTTCAAAGATCATCAGATTCTCATAGGCATGACAACGCAAGTGTAGCTTGCATCGTTGTGCGGTCTCATAAGTCCTGGTGAAAGGTGGTCATTCAATTCGAAATCAATTTTATCCTGATTCATGCTCGTCAAAATATCTGTGATGTATTTTGCGTTGAAACCAATTTTGATTTCGTTTCCTGAATACTCAACTTCGATTTCTTCTTTCGCATCACCCAACTCTGGATTGTTCGAAGAAATTTCCATACGGCCGTTTGAAAGATTCAAAAGGACCGCTTTGGATTTTGCATTCGCCAAAAGTGATACACGTTTCAACGAAGTTAGGAACGCTTCTCTTGAAATCATCACTTTTTGTGTCAACTTCTGTGGAATAAACTGTTGATAATTCGGATACTTTCCTTCGATCAAACGAATCATCAAAATTGTTGATGAGTGTTTCAATACGAATTGAGAACCTTCGATGGCGATTTCTACAGAACCATCAATGCTCTCAAGAATTTTCTTAATTTCATGAAGACCCTTACGAGGAATGATCACGCCTTGAGTGGCGTTTACTTTCACCTCTGAAGAAGGTTTGTTCACCAAACTCATACGGTGACCGTCTGTTGCCACCATTTTAAATCCGCCTTGAGAATTCAACTCAAAGAAGACTCCGTTTAAGTGGTAACGAGTTTCATCGTTCGATACAGAGTAAATTGTTTTATCAATCATCTCTTTCAACACTTGCGCTGAAATAGTGATGAAGGCTTGAGAGTTGTAAGTAGGGAAGATTGGATATTCTTCAGCAGAGATACCTACAATCTTGGAAGTGTATTTCCCTTGTTTGATCTCCAACCAGTTGTTGTCTTTTTTGATAAGTGTAATCGGACCTTCAGAAAGTTCCTTTGCGATATCAAAAAGACTTTTTGCGCTGACGGCTACTTTTCCAGCTTGATGAACTTGTGCTTTGATTTGGTCAGTAAGACTGACTTCCAAATCTGTTGCAAAAACTTTAAGTGAATTTGAATCCGCTTCCAAAAGTACGTTGATGAGAATTGGCATTGTGTTGCGTTTCTCAACAATGTTCTGAGTTTTTCCGATAAGGCTTAATAAATCTCTCTTATCAATTTCAAGTTTCATGAAAACCTCTTTTTGGATCTTTTTAAAGCCCTCTTATTAACTATTACTTATATATATAAATACTAGTAGTAGTAGTAGGGGCGTGGAAAACCTAACAAATCTCTTAAATACCTGTAAACACTAAAAAACAGTTGTGGATAAGGACTCTGTACAAACTCGCAGAAAGGGACTCGAATTTGGGGGTAACTTTAATCCACATTACGAGCCCCAAACTCTTCCACAACTCTTTCCACAGTCCACATTCACACTCCTGTGATATTGTGGATCCTTGTTTCTAAATCTTCGATATCTTTGGAGATATCTTGATCCGTTGCCTGTAGATTCTTAACCCTCTCCAGTGCATTCATCACCGTCGTATGATCTTTTCCGCCAAAAGCCTTCCCGATATCCACCAAGGATTTATCGAGAAACTTCTTAATTAAGTACATGGCAATTTGACGTGGAACGACAATCGGTTTCGCGCGAGTAGAGGATTTTAGATCCAAAACACGCACTTTATAGTGGTCTGCAACAATCTTCATGATCTCTTCCACAGAAATCGTGGATTGAGTTTCATGATGGGAAAGAATGCGCTTCACAAGCTCGTAATCAATCGGAAGACCCTGAAGTTCAGAGAACATCTTCACCTTCTTCAAATTACCTTCAAGTTCTCTGATGGAGCGTTTGGATATTCTGGCGATGTAGTTTGCGACATCTTCTGGAAGACGCACATTAAATTTCTCCGCTTTATAACGAAGAATCGCAATACGCGTTTCTAGATCTGGCATTGTGATGTCAGCAATCAAACCACGTTCAAGACGGGTGCGACTGCGGTCTTCAAGGCCGTGAATATCCTTGGGCATACGATCACTCGCCAAGATGACTTGCTTGCGGCTATCAATGAAGCTGTTGATCGTGTGGAAAAACTCTTCTTGAACGGCTTCACCACGTGCGATGAACTGCACGTCGTCCACTAAAAGAATGTCAGAGTTCTCGCGGTATTTTTGGCGGAACTTATCCATTTCGTGGCGGCGAATGGCTGAAATACACTCATTCATAAAGCGTTCAGCCGAGATATAAGTGATTCTAAGTTGCTGATATTGATCGCGAATATGGTTTCCTGCCGCATGCAAAAGATGCGTTTTACCCATACCCACAGGTCCATATATATAGAGAGGATTGTAGTCGTCAGCTCCCGGATTTCGGGCGACGTTATAGCAGGCTGCATGAGCAAACTCTGAATTCTTACCCACGACGAAGGTCGAAAAAGTAAGTTCAGAATTCAGAGTATCCGGACCCCCAGACCTTGGTTGAGTAGTCTGAGTACTCTGAGCACGCGCTAATTGAGCTTGAAGGATTTCAGTACCCCCTAAAGCCTCTTCTTGATGATTCGAAGTCTCAATATGAGCATTTACTTTGCTACCCGTAATACTAAACTCGACCTCAAATGGCTTTCCGTAAGTATCTGAAATCTCTGTATAAATCTTATCTTGCAGGTTTTCGATAACGAAGTACTGGTGTAAAGCATTTGGGACCCCAAGTATTAATCTTGGGCGCTCGATGCTGCCAGTGGTATTGACGTATTCAATAGGATCAAGCCAGGTATCCAATAACTTATTGTTATCGTTCCTGCTTTTCATCTTTGATTTGATAAGTGTCCAAAAAGACGAGTTTAATTCCAC